>JANPHJ010000015.1:0-60875 GCA_031424395.1 Chthoniobacter sp. | reverse complement strand
AGGAGCACGGCGCTTTTCACCTGCGCGCTGGCCACGGGGCTGACGTACTGCAGGGGCTTGAGGTTGCCGCCTTCGATGACGAGCGGCGGGCGGCCGTCCTTGCCCTCGGCAGTGATCCTGGCGCCCATGCGGGTGAGCGGCTCGATGACGCGCTTCATGGGGCGCTTCGAAAGCGAGGCGTCGCCCACGAGCCGGCTGCGAAAGGGCTGCCCTGCAAGGATGCCGGCCATCAGGCGCATGGTGGTGCCGGAGTTGCCGCAGTCGATGTCGCCTTTCGGCGCGGTGAAGGCGCGGCGCACGCCGTGGACGATGAGGGTGGTCTCGTCGGCCTGCTCGATCTTCACGCCGAGGGCGCGCATGGCCCCGACGGTGGCGAGGCAGTCCTCGCTCGGCAGGAAACCCTTGATGACGCACGGGCCGTTGCTCATCGCGGCGAGCATGACGGAACGGTGCGAGATGCTCTTGTCGCCGGGGACTTCGAGCTCGGTTTGGATGGTGGGGGCGCGGCGGATTTTCCAGTCGGACATCGGGAATTACTTGAGGGGCCGCAGGCGGTCGCGCTGGGCTTTGGCTTGGGTGAGAAAGGCGGTCATCGGTTCGTCTTGGCCGAGCAGTGTGATGATCTCGCGCAGTTTTTCAATCATCGCTTCGGCGGATTTGCGCACGGCGTCGCGGTTGGTGCGCAGGATCTCGGCCCACATCGCGGGCGGGCCGGCGGCGACGCGCGTGGTGTCGCGGAAGCCGGGGCCGCTGAACTCGAAGGCGCGCGCGTTTTCCGCGAGCACGGTCTGCACGAGCGTGGCCGCGAGGAGGTGCGGCAGGTGGCTGACGAGGGCGACGATTTCGTCGTGCGCGGCGGGCGCAACTTCGAGCACGCGCGCGCCGAGGGTCTGCCAAAAGGCGCGCACCTCGGCGGTGGCGCTGGCGTCCGAGGCGACGTCGGGCGTGACGATGCAGGCCGCGCCGTCGAACAACTCCGCGCGCGCCGCGGCGAGGCCCGTCTGCTCGGAGCCGGCCATGGGATGACTGCCAACAAAGCGCCCGCGCCCGCGAAAAATCGCGCCGAGTTCCGCGACCACCGGTGCTTTCACGCTGCCGACATCGGTGACGATCGTGGGCGCGGAAATGGCGTCCGCAATTTCGCGCGCCAGCGCCGGCATGACCCCGATGGGCACGCACAAAATCACGATGTCCGCACCAGCCACGACGGCGCGCAAATCGGTCGAAGCCGCGTCCGCAATCCCGAGCGCCTCGATCTCCGCCACGGCCGCGGTGCGCCGCGCCCACAGCGCCGTGCGGAAGCCGCCGGCCCGCCGCGCGGCGAGCGCGATGGAGCCGCCGAGCAGGCCAGGGCCGATGATGGCGAGCGATTGCATGCGTGGAAAAAAAGGCCCGGCCCGCCGGCGTGAGCGCCTGGCAGGCCGGGCTGAGAGAGGTCAGCGGTGGGCGCGCGCTTAGGGGACGAGGAAGCTCTTGCCGGAATACGGATCCTTCACCTCGGTGCCGGGCGGGAAGCCGCGGACGTCGATGTATTTCAGCGCGTCGGACGGGCTGGAGACAAAGCCGGGTTTGCCGGGCACAGCTTTGCCGTAGGGAATCTCGCCGACATGCACGGGTTGCTCGGGCACGGGATTCACGGGCGCTTCATTGACCGTGGGTTTCTCGGGTTTCTCGCGGCGCTCGGGTTTTTCGACTTCGTCGCCGAGATCGGGCCGGGGCTTTTCCGTGACCGTCATATCGTTCGGGTGAAAGCCGCCCCTTTTTTGTGGCGGGCGGCGGTTGCCCTCTTCGCACGCGACAAAGAGGGCGAGCGTGACGGCGAGGGATGCGGGAAGGAGGATGCGCTTCATAAGTTGGCGAGGCATTTACCGAAGCCCCGCGCGGGTGACAATGGAAAAATCCGGCGAGGGCAAAAGGCGCGAAAAAAGGCGGACGCGGGCGTGGAAAGTTTCTAGCGCGCAGCTCCTGGAGGCGGCGTGGCCGGCGTGCGGTAGGAACTGCCCCGCCCGTCGCTCCCGTCGCCGTCGAGCGAGGTCCGCGCCGGCGTCCAGGTAGCCGGCTTTTTGACCACCACCACGGGTGGCGGGGTGGCCGGATGCTCGATGGCATAAATCTGCGCGGCGGATTTAAAGCGGTAGTTCAGCGGCTGACGCCAGCCCACGAAAATCAGTCCGGCAACTATCGCGAAATAGAGCAGCCAGCCGCCGATTTTAGCGGCCACGTTTTCCGCCTCCCTTGTCGTCGTTGATAGGGGCATGCGGGGCGTCCATCGAGGTCTAGTTCCACATACATGCACAGTCCCGCGCCGGCGTGGCCTCGGGGAGGGGACGGGCCGCCGATGCCGCCGATGCCGGCGGTGCAGGTGCCACGGGTGCGCCGTTGGCCACGGCCGGTTTTCCCGCCACGCTGCTAAAGTGCGCGCGGTAAGGCTGATTCCAGCCGACGCCGACCAGTACGATGAGTAAGATAAAAGCCGCCAGTTCTTTCATACGCCGCGCAGACTTTCGCAGGCTTTCCGCGATGTCAAGCGTCGCGCCCGCCAGCCTCGGCCAGCCGTACCGTCGCTGACAAAGTGCCTGCCCAACGCTCCTCCGCGACGATCCGTCTCGCGTTTAAATATCAGCCCACGGTTATCGGCCGGCCCGCGGCGGCCAGAGGGTGGGATGGATACTGGTTACTTTTGCGGTGGCGGCTGTGTGGAAAGCCGCACCACCTCCGCATACTCTCCCGCCGTCAGTGGCACCACGGAGAGGCGCGACTGGGTCACCAGCTTGATCGTCCGCAGCTTCGCGCTGGCTTTGATTTCATCGAGCGTCACGGGCCGCCGCAGCGCGCGCACCGGCGTGAGGTCCACGCACGACCAGTCGCCCTCGGTCGCCGTGGCGTCCGGATAGGCCCCGGCGGCCACTTTGGCCAGTCCCACGATCTCTTTGCCCACCACGCTGTGATAGAAAAGCACCGCGTCGCCTTGACGCATCGCGCGCAGGTTCAGCCGCGCCTGAAAGTTCCGCACGCCCGTCCAGGCTGCACGCCCGTCCTTCACGAAATCCGCCCACGCGTAGGCGCTCGGCTCCGTCTTCACGATCCAAAATTGCGCGGTCTTGCTCATGCGCCGAGTCAGCCGCAACGCCGCGCCCGCGCAAAGCGCAAAAGCGGGGACGCCCTCCTCGCGGAGAGCGCCCCCGATCGGTGGCTGGCGATAAGCCGAATTCTGTCCCGGCGCAGTCGCCCGCGCCGGGTGATGATCATTTCTCTCAGCCCGCCGAAGCGGACCGCCGCGCCCCGCTGGGCGAAGCAAGCTTCGCGGCGGAGCACTGGTGCGACTAGTACCCGGGAGCTGCCACGCTTGCGCGCCGCGGGCAGGCGGCCCGTGCTCCCTGTTATGTCTTGCACCGCATGGGGTTTGTCGTGCCCCGGCGCTTGCGCGCCGGGCGGTGGGCTCTTACCCCGCCTTTTCACCCTGACCCGCGGCTGCATCTTTCGACTGGACCGCGGGCGGTTTGTTTTCTGTGACACTTTCCGTCGCGCCCGGCTTGCGCCGTGCGCCCCCGCGTGTTTTCCGCGGCATGCTGCCTTGTGGTGTTCGGACTTTCCTCTGCGGAAAAGGCTCTCGCCTCGCCCGCAGCGATCATCTGCCAGCCGCGCAGAGACTCGTCCGGGCGGGGAAAAATGCGAGCCGCTATTTCCTGGGCGCGGCAGAGCTGTGTCGGTCACCCGGTTGAGGATGAGGACAATCTGCTCCTTGGTTTCGGAGTTGATGATCGTGAGTTCCGAAATGTCCTCCTGCTCCCCGGTGATGGCGTTGGCCTTCGCCTTGACCGCAAACTTTGCCAGCTTCCATTTCGTTTTGGTGACCGTCTCGCCGATTTTCAAAAACTGTGACGGCTGCCTGAGCTCCATCGTGTTGATTTGAAAGGAAAATGTCTCCGGCGCGGCCTTCCTCGGGTCGCCTCGTACGCATTGAAGAGAAGCCGGAACGGAGCCGCTTCCACCGCCGGTTTGTCGTCCGCAAACGCGCCCGGGACTGGCGTTCCGAAAATAGTGAGCAGCGCTGTAAGCGCGAAAATGGGGGGGTCTCATGGTGGTTTCTTTCACGTAAATAACCACGCCGAAGATGGTGAAGAATCCGTTTCCGGGCAATCGCAAAGTCCCCGGCTGCCGCGGCGCGGGACTGCCGCTTGACTTCAATGCCTCGCCTTTTACCCTCGCGCTCTCCCGCCTCCATCGGCGCTCACTTTTACCATGTCCCGATCCTTTTTTCGCCTCACTCCACTGCTCGCTGCCGCGCTGTTTTTCCACGTCGCCGGCCCGGCGCGCGCGCAGGAGGTGCTCGATGGCATCGCTGCCGTGGTGAACAGCGAGGTGGTCACTTTCTCGCAGGTGCGGGAGCTGGTTTCCTCGAAGGAAAAAGCGGCGAAGGACACCTACAAAGGCGAAGAGCTGGTACAGAAGATAAAGGAAATCCGCACCGCCGCGATCAATGATCTGATCGACCGACTGCTCATCCTGCAGGAGTTCAAATCGAAGGGGTTTCAGATTCCCGACTACTTCATCGACGAGCGCGTGACGACCATCGTGCGCGAGGAGTTTGGCAACGACCGCTCCGCTTTCATCCGCACCCTGGCCGCGCAGGGCTTCACGCTGGAGCGCTTTCGCGACCTGGAAAAGGACAAGATCATCGTGCAGGAAATGCGGCGGCAGGCCATCAAGGGCAGCGTGGCGGTGGGGGAGCCGAAGATCGCGGAATACTACAAACTGCACGCCGAGGACTACGGCACGCCCGAGCAGCTCAAGCTGCGGACGATCACCATCCGCCGCACCGGCAACAACGACTCGAAGCGCAAAATGGCCGAGGAAATCCGGGAGAAAATCGTCGGCGGCGTGGAGTTTGGCAATTTGGCGCGGATGTATTCCGAGGACGACAAGCAGGAGGCCTACGGCGACTGGGGCTGGATCGACAAACGGACGCTGAACGAGAGCCTGTCGAAAGCTGCCTTCGCGCTGAAGGTCGGCGAGGTCAGCAAGGTCATCGAACTGGCCGGCAGCTACTACCTGCTCTACGCCGAGGCGAAAAAGCCCGCGACCGTGAAGCCGCTCAAGGACGTGCATGACGAAATCGAAAAAGGTCTGCTCCAGCTCGAACGCCAGAAGCAGCAGTCGGACTGGCTGGCGAAGCTGCGGAAGAAGGCGTTCATCAAGATGTATTAGGCGATGCCGGTCATCGGCATCACGCTCGGGGACGCGGCGGGCAGCGGGCCGGAGATTGTGGCGGCGGCGCTGGCTTCGGGAAAATTGGATGCGCGGTTTGCGTATCGCGTCATCGGCGAAAGCGCGGACGCCCGGCCCGGCGCACCCACGCCCGCGACGGCGCGCGCGGCCCTGGCGGCGCTGGAGGAAAGCGCGCGGCTGCTGCGCGCGGGCGAGATCGCCGCGGTCGTGACCGGGCCGATTCACAAAGCGCGGATGCAGGCTGAGGGCTTTGCCTTTCCCGGGCAGACGGAATTTTTCGCCGCGCGCGCGGGCGTGCAAGATTTCGCCATGTGCCTGACCGGCGGCGCGCTCACCGTCGCGCTCGTCACCGCGCACGTCCCGCTGCACGAGGTCGCCTGGCTTTTGTCCGCGCGTGAAATCGTGCGCGTGGGCAACCTGCTCGCCGCCTTTCTGCGCGCGCGGCTGCGGCGCGAGCCGCGCATTGCCGTCGCCGGGCTCAACCCGCACGCTGGCGAATCCGGCGCGCTCGGCCGCGAGGAAATCACCATCATCGCGCCCGCGCTCACTTTGCTCGGCGCTCCTCCATTCAGCGGCCCCTTCTCCCCCGACACCGTTTTCAACCGCGCCGTCGCCGGCGAGTTCGACGGCGTGCTCTGCATGTATCACGACCAGGGCCTCATCCCGCTGAAGCTCCACGCCTTCGACTCCGGCGTGAACGTCACCCTCGGCCTCCCCTTCCCCCGCACCAGCCCGGACCACGGCACCGCCTTCGATCTGGCGGGCAAAGGCACCGCGCGCCCCGACTCCATGATCGCCGCGATCAGGCTCGCCGGAGAGTTGTGTGTTGAAAGTTGAGTGTTGAGAGACGCATCCCGACTACGAAATCCCGCGACCCAATGAGTGCGCCTCTCAACTCTCAACCCTCAACCAACAGCTTCCTCAAATACTGGAAGCTCTTCGACATCGGGCTCCAGAACACCTTCGTCTATCGCTGGAATTTTCTCCTCCGCATGGTCTTCGGCATCGTGCCGCTCGTCGGCATGGTCTTCATCTGGCAGGCCATCTTTGTGTCCAAAGGCACGACCATCAACGGCTACGACTACGCCGGGATGATCTTCTACTTCCTCGTCACCGTCTTCCTGGACAACCTCATCACCCCGACCGAGGACGAGTGGCAGATCGCGGCGGAAATCCGCGACGGAAAAATCAGCGCGTATCTCACGAAGCCGATGAGTTACCTCGGCTACCGCATCTGCACCTACCTCAGCTACCGCCTGCTCTACATCGCCGTCGTCTTCATCCCGATTCTGATCCTCGCGTATATCTTCCGCGACGCCATCCGCCTGCCCGCACACGCCCTCACCTGGCCAGCCTTCGCCCTCTCGACGCTGATGGCCGCGGGCCTCCAGTTTTTCATCGCTTACTCCCTCGCGATGATCGCGTTTTGGGTGCTGGAAATTTCGACCATCGTCTTCCTCTGCTACTCGTTCGAATACTTCCTCAGCGGCCACATCTTTCCCCTCGACATCATGCCCGCGTGGCTCCAGCCCTTCATCAAATGGTCGCCCTTCACCTACGAGCTGTACTTCCCCGCGCAGGTCGGCATGGAGCGCGTGCAAGGCGCGGCGCTCGCCGAGGGCCTGGCGATCCAGGCCGGCTGGCTGCTCCTCGCGTACTGCTCCGCGCAACTGCTGTGGTCGCGCGGTGTGCGGAAATACCAGGCTGTCGGCGGGTGACTATTTCACAGGCTCCGCGTGCGGTTTCTCCGCGCGCGCGCGCACGACCACGTTCGCGCCGAACTCCTGCACGCTGTCGCGCGCCGCAAACGCGTCCTCCTGGTCAAACGCCTCCCACTCGCCTTTGCGCAGAGCGCAGAGCGCCGTCGGGTGCTCTTTGAGAAACGCGCGCAGCCCCTTTTTCCACACCACCACCGGGATGGGATGCGCCGCCCAAAACGGCTGCTCCTGCTTCGCCAGCACGCGCACACTGGGTTGCGCCGCACGCACATCCGAGTGCGTGTAGAAGATGATCCCGCGCGCGAGAAATTTCCCCGTCAGCATCGGCTCATCGCCCTGCCGCGCCTGCATCAGCACCTGCGCCACGGGCCGCGCGGAGCTTTCCGCCTCCACCGCCGGCAGCGCCACCGTGAGCGCGCCCACGAGCAGCCCCAGGCTCGCCGTCGAGCTGGCCAGCACCCACGTCGCCAGATTCTTCCGCAGCAGAAAAAACAAACTCACCGCCAGCCCCGCGAAGACCAGCAGCACCGGCACGTCGAACGGCGCCAGCGTCTTCGCCAATGACGCCGCTTTGCCCGCCAGCCACGCCGAGTTCAGCGCAGGCACCGCCCCGGTCAGCGCCACCACCGCAAAAAGCCCCACCAGCACGCACTGGAAAATCGCCATGCCCGTCACCATCCGCCGCTCGCCCGCGCTGGCAAAGCCGCGCTCCAGCAACTCATCCAGCGTCCGCCCCACCAGCACCGCCAGCGGCACAAACAGGAAGAACGCATACGACGGAATCTTCGACTGGCAGATGGTCAGAAAGACGAGGCTGGTCAGCAGCCAGCACCGTTGGAAAAACGCCGCCTCATCCGCCCGCAGCCGCCCCCACGCGCGCCGCACCGTCAGCGCCACCGCCGGCATCCACGGCAGCGACCCGAGGAACAGCAGCCCCACATAGTACCACACATGATTGTTCGACGGATGCTCCGCCCGGATCACCCGCAGCCAGTTGTCCCGGATGAAAAATTCCTCCCAGAACGGCTTCGCGTGCCACGCAAACATCGCCGCATACCACGGCACCACAATCACCGCGTACGCCGCCACGCCCCACCAAAACCCGCGCCCGCGATACAGCACCGCCCGTTTCATCCCGAGCGAAAACGCCACCGTCGCCAGCACCGTCACCAACGACCCGAGCGGCCCTTTCGTCAGCACCGCGAAGCCCGCCCACACGAGATGCCAGAACATCCACTTGTCCCGCTGCCCCTCCTCCTTCACCGCCAGCCAGTAGCAGAAAAGCGCTGCCGCCAGAAACGTCGCCAGCGGCACATCTGTCAGCATCAGCCGCGACATCACACAAAACTCCAGGCCCGTCGCCAGCACTAGCGCCCCAAGGAAACCCGTGCGCCTATTCCACACCCGCCCGCCGAACCACCCCACCAGCAGCACCAGCGCCGTCGCGAACACCGCCGTCGGCATCCGCCCCGCAAATTCCGTCTCCCCCAGCGCCTTGAACGACGCCGCCACCAGCCAGTAGTAAAAGATCGGCTTCTCAAACTGCGGCGCCCCGTAAATCTGCGGCGTCACCCAGTCGCCCGTCGCCACCATCTCCCGTGCCGTCTGCGCATAGAACGGCTCATCCGGATCGATCAGCCCCAGCGTCCCCAGCCGCCACCAAAACGCGACAAAACACACGGCGAGCAGGACGGCAAGATCGATCTTTCGGCTGGAAAACACGCCGCACCGTCCGCAATCACGCCGCGGGCGGCAAACAAAAATGGGGCGCGTGCACATGGTTTTTGCCGATGCGCGAAAACCGGTAAAGCAGGCGCTTTCACCCAGCCTCCCGCAGCAGGCTGGGCAAAATTAACCACCCGTTCGAGAAGTGGGCGAAAGGCACCATTCGTGGCTGGACAACGCCGCGGCGCTTTCACAATTCTCCGCGCACTCACCCACCCATGACCACCACATCCCCCCGCCCCGCGCTCGCCGCTTTCACCCTCCTCAGCCTCGCCGCCGCGGCGCACGCGCAGGATGCCGCCCCAGTCGCCGCCGTCACGAAAATCGACTCTGCCGACAATGCTTGGATGCTCGTCTGCTCCGCGCTCGTCCTGATGATGACCGGCCCCGGCCTTGCCCTTTTTTACGGCGGCCTCGTCCGCGCGAAGAACGTCCTCGGCACCATGATGCACTCGATGTTTTTGATGTCGCTCATGTCCATCGTCTGGCTGGTCTTCGGCTACGGCCTGGCCTTTGGCGAAGGCAACGCCTTCATCGGCAATCCCCTGCCCCACCTTTTCCTCCGCGGCGTCGGGGCCGCGCCGAACGCGGACTACGCAGCCACCATCCCCGAGCAGACCTTCATGCTGTTCCAGATGATGTTCGCCATCATCACGCCCGCGCTCATCACCGGCGCGTTCGCCGAGCGGATGAAATTCAGCGCTTTCGTGGCCCTCATGCTCGGCTGGATCACCCTCGTCTATTGCCCGCTGGCGCACATGGTTTGGGGCAAAGGCGGCTACTTCAACTGGGCGCTGGGCGGGCGCCTCCCAGTGCTGGATTTCGCGGGCGGCACCGTGGTGCATATCAGTTCGGGCGTTTCCGCGCTGGTCTGCGCGCTGGTGCTCGGGCCGCGGCGCGGTTTTCCGCGGGAGCCCATGCTGCCGCACAATGTCGTGCTTTCGCTCATCGGCACCGGGCTGCTGTGGGTCGGCTGGTTCGGCTTCAATGCGGGCAGCGCGGTGAGCGCCGGGGTGCTGGCGAGCAATGCCTTTGCCGCCACCCATTTTGCCGGCGCGGCGGGCGGGCTCGGCTGGTCCTTCATCGAGTGGTGGGCCAAAGGCAAACCGAGCGTGCTCGGCACCGCTTCCGGAATGGTCGCCGGTCTCGCCACCATCACGCCGGCCTCGGGCTTTGTGAGCGTCCCCTCCGCGGCGCTCATCGGCCTCGCGGGCGGCCTCGCCTGCTACCTGTGCGTGACCAAAGTGAAGGCGCACTTTGGCTACGACGATTCGCTCGATGTCTTCGGCGTCCACTGCTGCGGCAGCATCGTCGGCATGCTCCTCGTCGGCGTCCTGGCCAGCACCGCGGTGAACCCGGCCATCGGCACCACCTTCCAAAAAGCCGGCCAGACCGTCTCCCTCGCCGGCAGCGCCGGGCAGCTCGGCTATCAGGCCGTCGCCATCCTCTTCACCGCGCTGCTCGCCGCCGCCGTCACCTTTATCCTGCTCAAAGTCATCGGTGCCACCATCGGCCTCCGCGTCGAAGCCGAGCAGGAACATTCCAGCCTCGACGTCAGCGAACACGGCGAAACCGCCTACAACGAATAGGCGGCGTCCTTGCCCGAGGCTCGCCCTCCCACCGCTGCCCCGCATATTGCGCGCGTGACCACCATCACCACCGCCGCGCCTGCACCCGCCCGAAAACCCCGCCGCGTCCTGCTCCTCGCCGCGCTCCTCCTCGCGCTGTCCGCCGTAGTGCTCGTGGCAAATTGGTGGCTCATCCACAGCTCGGCCACTCGCGTCATATCGGACCTCTGCCAGCTCCCGGCCAATGACGTCGCCATCGTCCTCGGCACGTCGCGGAGCATTGAGCACGGGCGCTACCGGAACCCGTTCTTCGAGCGCCGCATGGACGCCGCCGCCCGGCTCTTCCACGCCGGCAAAGTCCGCCATCTCCTCCTCAGCGGCGACAATGGCCGCAAAGACTACGACGAACCCGCCTGGATGCGCGACGCCCTCCTCGCGCGCGGCGTCCCCGCCGCGGCCCTCACGCTCGACTGCGCCAGCTTCCGCACGTTCGACACCATGGCCCGCGCCCGCGCCGTTTTCGGCCAGACGAAAGCGACCGTGGTCACCGACGATTTTCACCTGCCCCGCGCCCTCTTCCTCGCCCGCGTCCACGGGCTCGAAGCCGTCGGCTTTCCCTCCGCGCATGTCCCGGATGCGTGGTCGAAAGCCACGCGCCTCCGCGAAGTGGGTTCGCGCGTGAAGGCGTGCCTCGACGTTTACGTGCTGCGCACCCAGCCGAAGTTTTACGGCCCGCCGGTCGTCATCGACCTCGCCGCCCACTAGCCCGCAGCGAAGCGCCGTATCAAGCCCCGGCTGGCAGGCAGCCGCCTACTTCAGCGAGCGCCACGGCTCTTCCGCGGAGTGATCGACGCTGAAGGGGCCGGTGATTTTCGCCGGGGTCAGGATGGCGAGGAATTCGCACTCGGCGGCGCTTTCATTGTAGCAGCCGTGGATGACGCCGCGCGGGATGTAGAGGCTGTCGCCGGGCCGCAGGATGCGCCGGTCCTTTTCGATCCACTGCTCCATCTCGCCGCGCAGGACGTAGATGATTTCATCCATCTCCGGGTGGGCGTGAAAGGGATGGCCGGAGCCGGTCTGGATGCAGGCGCGGACAAAGACGAGGTGCCCGGCGTCGCCGAGGCCGTCCTTGAAATACCAGTGGTTGACCTGGCCGGGGAGCGACTGGTTTTCGGTTTCGGCGGCGGAGACGAAGCGGCGGAGGGGCATGGGAATTTTCGATTTGAGATTTTGGATTTTCGATTGCGGTTGGCGCTCGGCAAACCGCGCGGGAGCGGAGATACACACGGTTCTCCCACAGCGCACGCGCTGCGGCCAATCGAAAATCCCAAATCGAAAATCGAAAATCCACATGAGCACCATCGCCCTCCTCGGAACCATGGACACCAAAGGCGTCGAGCACGGGTTCGTCGCGGAACTGATCCGCGCGCGCGGGCATCGCACGCTGGTCATCGACCTCGGGACGGATGGGCCGCCGCAAATCGAGCCGGATATTTCGCGCGAAGCCGCGGCGGGGATGGCCGGCGTGGATCTCGCGGCGCTGGTGGCGCGGCATGACCGCGGCGAGGCGGTGGCGGCGATGTCGCAGGCCGCGCCGGCGGTGCTGCTGAAGCTGCACGACGAGAGGAAAATCGACGGCGTGATTTCGCTCGGCGGCGGCGGCGGCACGGCCATCGCCACGGCGGGCATGCGGGCGCTGCCGCTGGGTTTTCCGAAGCTCATGGTCTCGACGCTGGCGAGCGGCAACACCGCGCAATACGTGGGGGTGAAGGACATCGTGATGATGCCGAGCATCGTGGATGTGGCGGGGCTCAACCGAATCTCGCGCGCGGTGCTGACGCGCGCGGCGGGGGCGATTTGCGGGATGGTGGAAGCGGCGGCGGTGCCGGAGAAGACGGTCGGCGGGGACAAGCCGGTGATCGTGGCGTCGATGTTTGGCAACACCACGGACTGCGTGCAAAAGGCGAAGGCGATCCTCGAAGGCGCGGGCTACGAAGTGCTCGTGTTTCACGCGACGGGCATCGGCGGGCGGACGATGGAATCGCTGATCGAAAGCGGGCTCGTGGCCGGCGTGCTCGACGTGACCACGACGGAATGGGCCGACGAACTGTGCGGCGGCGTCCTCGGCGCGGGGCCGGCGCGGCTGGAGGCGGCGGCGCGCGGCGGCGTGCCGGCGGTCGTCGCGCCGGGCTGCCTCGACATGGTGAACTTCCACGCGCCGGAAAGCGTGCCGGCGAAGTTCGCGGGCCGCACTTTCTACAAGCACAACCCGCAGGTCACCCTCATGCGGACGAACGCCGCGGAGTGCGCGCAGCTCGGCCGCATCCTCGCGGAGAAAATAAGCCTCTCGTCCGCGCCGGTCACGGTCCTGCTGCCGCTGCGCGCGATCAGCGTCATCAGCGCGCCGGGCCAGCCGTTCCACGATCCGGCGGCGGATGCGGCGCTCTTCGCCGCCATCAAGGCGCATCTGCGCCAAGACATTCCCGTCGTCGAACTGGACGCCGCGATCAACGACCCCGCTTTCGCCGAAGCCTGCGCGCAGGCGCTGCTCGCGCAGTTGGGCCGCCCCGCCACTCGCTAGCGACACCCTCGGCGGCGCGGCACGGCGTTTGCACTTCTCACCGCCCGTGAGAAACTTTCCGCCATGAAGCTTTTGATGTGGGCCTTCGGTTGCGCCGCGCTCCTCGGGCGCACGGCGGTCGCGGAGTGGGACGTGCAGCGTTTTGAAGGGCGCGACTACGTCACCCTCGAAAGCCTCGCCGCCTTTTACGGCTTCCCGAAGCCCGCGCCCCTCACGCCGCCCACGCCGGCGGACATCGCCGCGCTGGTCTTTGGCGCAGCCAGCGCGAGCGAGTTTGGCCTCACTACCGCGGCCACGCTGGCGGCGGTTTCGCGCACCATCGCGCTGGAGGGCGGTGGCCTTCGGCTCGAAATCACGCCCGGCCTGAGCCAGGCCAGCATCAATGGCGTGAAGCAATGGCTCGCCTTTCCCGTGCGCGTCGAAAATGGCCGCGCACTCGTCTCGCGGCTCGACCTCAGCAAGGTCATCGAGCCGCGCCTGCGCCCGGAGCTGATCGACGGCCTCCAGCCGGTCACCACCGTGGTGCTCGATCCCGGCCACGGCGGGCACGACCGCGGCGCCTCGTCGCGCTACGGTTTTGAAAAAGATTTCGCCCTCGATGTGGCCCTGCGCGCCCGCACGGCGCTCGAAAAAGCCGGCTACAAAGTGGTGATGACCCGCGCCTCCGACATCTTCATCCCGCTCGACGAGCGCCCCGCCGTCGCCAACCGCATCCCAAACTCCATCTTCGTCAGCATCCATTTCAACTCCTCCAGCAGCAACGCCGACGCCCGCGGCTTCGAGATTTTCTCCATCGCCCCGCGGGGTGCGCCCGCCACGAATGACGCCGTGCCCAGCGAGCGCGACCTGCGCGAGGAGGCCGGCAACGCCGCCGAACTCCCCAGCGGCGCGCTCGCCGTCAGCATTTTCCACGCGCTCCTCGGCCAGGTGCCCATGGTCGATCGCGGCCTGAAACACGCCCGCTTCGCCGTGCTGCGGCGGTGCGAGCGTCCGGCCGTGCTCGTCGAGTGCGGCTTCGTCAGCAACGCCGCGGAAAGCTCCCTCATCAGCTCCGGCTCATGGCGCGCCCGCGTCGCCGAGGCCGTGGTCGATGGCGTGGAAAACTATCGCGCCCTTGCCGAGACCAGGCAGCGCCCTAAGACCCTCGCCGATTACCGCCGCGCCACCGCCGGCCGGCTCCAGCTCCGCGACCCGGCCACGCCCTGAGTCAGCGCGCCTGAAGGTCCTCGGCCAGGGCTTTCACCATCCCGCGCCGGGCGTCCCGCGCCGGGCGGCGCGTGAAATCCTGCTAGTCACTCCCCGTGCGTCTGCTCTATTGGCGCGCTCATGTCGAAATTCCTACGCCTTTCCCGTCCCCTGTTCGGCCTCGCCGTCCTCTCCGTCAGCGCCTTTGCCGACACCGTCACGCTCAAGACCGGCGAGCGCATCGAGGCCAAAGTGCTGAGTGAAACGGCGACCGAGATGACCCTCGAAACGCAGATCTCCGCCGGGATCAAAGACGAGCGCGTCGTCAAAAAAGCCGACATCGTGAAGATCGATCGCGTGGCCCCGGATGAGGCGGCCTACCGCAGCGTCATGAATTTGCAGCCGGGCAAAAACTCGCTCCTGCCCGCGCAGTACGACGCCGTCATGAACGCCCTGCAAAGCTACGCGACGCAGTATCCCGAGAGCGCTCATACGCCCGATGTGAAGCAGGCGCAGGCCGCCTTTCAGGTGGACAAAAAGCGCGTGGAAGCGGGCGAGATGAAGCTCGACGGCTTCTGGCTGAGCAAAGCCCAGGTCGCACAGCAGCGCGTGCAGATCGGCGGCCTCCAGGCCTTCAATGCGATGAAGAACGCCAACGCCGCGGGCGACGCCATCGGTGCGCTCAACGCCTTCGTCACCGTCGAGAAAGGCTTTCCCGGCGCGAAGGTGCTGCCCGACGCCATCGAACTCGCCCGGCAGATTCTCCCCGCACTAAAGCCCGCCACCGAGCGCGCCCTCGAGAACCAGAAGATCAAGGAAATCGAGCGCGAGACCGGGGTGAAAATGGCCCTGGCGCTGGATCGGCCGGAGCTCATCGCTGCCAATCAGCGCGAGCAGGCCAAGGCCGACGCCGCCCTCGCCGCCGCCAATGCCGCGGGACTGTGGCCGCCCATGGCCGCCAACAGCGACAAATGCCTCAAGGCCATTCTCGCCAAAATCCCGGCAGAGATCGCCCGCCTCGAAAAACTCCCCGTCGCTGACATGCGCGAATCCGTGCGCCTCGCCGAACAGGCGCAGGTCGAATTCACCGACAAAAATCTCGCCGCCGCCACGGAAACGCTCAAGGACGTGACCAAACTCTGGCCCGCCAACGAAATCGGCAAGCGGCTCACGGCGCAAATCGCCGCCCTCAAGAACCCGCCCAAGCCCGAACCCGCCGCCGCCCCGCTGGTCATCCCACCGCCCGCCACCGGCGTCGCCGTGCCCGGCGCAGCCACCCCCGCACCGAAACTCCCGGTGGCAACGCCCGCCCCGGTGAAGCCCGCCGCCACCCCTGCTGCCCCAGTCGCGACCACCCCCTTGGCCGCCGCGGTGGCCGACGACGAGTCCGTCGCACCCAAGCCCGCGGAAGAACCGCCGAAGGCCTTTTTCATGACCGTCCCCGGCGCCATCACCATCGTTGTCGCGCTTGCCCTGCTCCTCGCGGGCGCGAATATCTTCAGCAAAATCCGCCAGCGCTCCAAATCGGCGCAGGAATAACCCCGCTCATGAGCCGCCGCGCCAAAATCGACCGCCGGACCAGCGAAACCAAACTCGCTGTCGAGCTCCTCATCGACGGGCGCGGCGCGAGCACCATCGCGACGAAGATCCCCTTCTTCGACCACATGCTCACGCTTTTCGCCCGCCACAGCCTGTGCGACCTTACGGTCAAAGCGGACGGCGACATCGAGGTCGATCTGCACCACACCGTCGAGGACACCGGCATCGCGCTCGGCCAGGCTTTCAACCAGGCGCTCGGCGACAAGCGCGGCCTGCGCCGCTACGGCCACGCCTATCTGCCGATGGACGAAACGCTCGCCCGCGTCGTCGTCGATTTCAGCGGGCGGCCCTTCCTCGAATACCGCGCGCCCGCCGGCGTCGCGACCATCGGCACCGCGTTTTCCTTCACCCTCATCAAGGAATTCCTGCGCGCGTTTTCCGTCCACGCCGGCATCAATCTGCACGTCGAAATCCTCTACGGCCGCGACGCGCACCACATGGCCGAGGCCGTCTTCAAAGGGCTCGCCAAAGCCGTCGATGCCGCCTGCCAGCTTGATCCGCGGGTGGAGGGCGTGCCGAGCACCAAGGGGACACTCTGACCTTTCCATGCTCGCCCTCATCGACTACGGCAGCGGCAATATCCGCAGCGTCACGAACGCGCTGACGCGCGAAGGCGCGGACGTGGAACTCGTCAGCGATCCCGCGCGGCTCGCCGACGCGGAAGGCCTCGTCCTGCCGGGCGTCGGCGCGTTTGGCGACTGCGTGCGCGGGCTGCAAACGCGCGGCCTGTGGGCGCCGCTCGCCGCGTGGCTCGCCGCGGACAAACCCTTTCTCGGCATCTGCGTCGGCTACCAGATGCTCTTCGACGAAAGCGAGGAATCGCCCGGCGTGCGCGGCTTCGGCTTCTTCGCGGGCAAAGTGAAACGCTTCACCACGCCCGGCCTCAAAGTGCCGCAGATCGGCTGGAACCAGCTCGACCTCGCCGACCCCGCCTGCCCGCTTTGGCGCGGTCTGCCCGCGCAGCCCCACGTCTATTTCGTCCACTCGTTTTTCCCGGCGCCCGCCGAGGTCGCGGTCATCACCTCGCGCTCGACCTACGGCGAAACTTTCGCCGCCAGCGCCACGCGCGGTCGCGCGTCGGGCGTGCAGTTTCACCCGGAGAAAAGCCAGGCCGTCGGCCTCGCCATCCTGCGCAATTTCATCGCCTCCGTCCCGGTGCGGGCGGCGGTCTGAGCGTCAGGTCTGTTTGCAAAACCGCGCGCACCCGCGGGCCAGCCGCCGCCTTTCGCGCCAGCCCGCAAAGCCGAGCAGACCCAGCGCGCCGAGCCACGTCGCCGGCTCGGGAATCGGGACGATCTCGAATTGTCCGCCGCCGAGATTGATCTCCCGCGTCCCGGAGTAGCCGGCGAAACTGATCTGCCCGAGCGCGCCCGCCAGGTCCTGGCTGAAGATCAACTGATCGCTGCCGCCGCCGGTCGCGCTGCCGCTCCAGTTGATGATGGTGAGCGTTTGGCCGCTGGTGAAAGTCGATCCGGTGCCGAAATTCAGCACGCTCGCGCCGCTCCCGAAATCAATCGTCGAGGACGCGCTGAGCGTGAGCGCGCCGACGGTTTCGCTGAGTCCCGCGGTGTTGAAAATGCCGCCCGCGAGCGTGAGGCCCGTCGTGTTGCCGAGGCGGTCGCCGGTGCCGCCGAGGAGGAGCGTGCCGCTGTTGTTCACCACGATGGACGCCGTGCCGCCTAGCGCGCCCGCACCGCCCGCGGTGAGCGTGCCGCCGGTGATGCTGGCCGCGCCGGTGAAAGTGTTCGCGCCGGTGAGCAGGAGTGTGCCCGTGCCGGTTTTGGTGAGAGCACCCGCGCCTGCCCCATTTTGCAGCGGCCCGGCAAACGTGCCGGAGCCGACGCTGAGAGTCGTGCCGTTGAGCGTGACGACGCCCGTGGCCGCGCCGCTGAGCGAGGCGAGCGTGCGGGTGGCGCTGTTGAAATCTATGGCGCCATTCGCGGTGAGCGCGGCGGCCGAGGACAGCGCGCCGCCGCTGGTGACGGACAAGGCGGCGTTTGCCGCGACGCTGATGCTAGTGCTCACGGTGGAGCCGGTGGCGCTGATGATGAGCGTGCCGGCGGTCACGGTCGTCGCCCCGGTGTAGCTGTTGAGGGCTGACAGCGTGAGGCTGCCGATGCCGGCCTTGATCAGCGCGCGTCCGCTGCCGCTCTCGGAGATGATGCCGGAAAGCGCGAGCGTGTCGGCGCTGACGCCGACGGTGGCATCCGCTGCGAGGGTCACTGCGCCAGTCCATGAATTCACGCCGAGCGCGCTGAGCAATGCGCCCGTGCCGCCGATGCCATTTCCGCTGAGCGTGAGAAGCTCCCCGGTGATGGCGATGCCGAGGTCGTCCTCTAGGCGCACCGCTGCGCCCGCGGCGACGGTCGTCCCGTCGGCTGCGCCAGCGGCTCCGAGCGAACCGGCATCAAGCACGGAGAGGGTGCCCACATTGACGAGGGTCGTGCCGGTGTAGGTGTTGGCGACGGAGAGGAAAAGGGTGCCGCTGCCGTTCTTGGTGATGCCCGCGGTACCGCTGCCGCTCACCGCTGCATCGAGGCTCACCGTGCCAGCGCCGGTGATGGTGAGAAGATTCGCGCCTTTCGACACCGTACTGCTCAAGACGAGAATGCCGGCGTCCGCGCCGATCGTCGCGGCGCTCCCGAGCGTCACCGCGCCGGCAAAGGAATTGTTGTCCGCGATGTTGCGCAGTGCGCCGGAGACGGAGACGCCCGCGCCATTGAGCGTGAGCGGCTCCGCGCCGACGAGGACGTTTCCCTGGAGCTGGAGTTCGCCGCCGGGGTTGACGGTCGTGCCGGCGGTGAACGCACCGAGCGCGGTGGCGTGCTGCACGTTGAGAGCGCCATTATTGATGACGGTCGCGCCGGAAAAACTGTTCGCGCCGGAGAGGGTTTGCGTGCCCGTGCCGGTCTTGGTCAGCGTGCCGGTGCCGCTGAGGATGCCGGAGAAAGTGACCGATGAATTGTCGCCGCCGAGCGAGAGCGCGCCAGAGCCGGCTGTCACATTTCCCGCGCCGCTGAGCGAGCCGATGGTCTCGGCGAAATCGTTCAGGTTCAGCGTCGCTCCATTCGCGACGGTGACGGACGAAGTGTCCGCAAGGCGTTCCGCCGCGCCGATGGTGACCGTGCCGCCGCTGATGATAGTCGCGCCGGTGTAGGTGTTCGCGCCATTGAGCGTGAGCGTGCCCGTGCCGGTTTTCGTGAACGATCCCGAGTTGCTGATGACGCCGGAAAAAGTGCCCGACGAATTGTCCGCGCCCGCGGTGAGCGCGCCCGAGCCGAGCGTCACATTGCCCGCGCCGGTGAGCGATGCGACGGACGCGGTGAAGCCGTTCAGATCAAGCACCGCGCCGCTGGCGAGCGAGAGCACCGCGGAGTTTGCCGAGGTCGCATTCGTCGCACCGACGCGCAGCGTGCCCTGGGTGACATTGGTCGCGCCGGAGTAAGTGCTCGCACCGGCGAGTGTGAGCACGCCAGCGCCGCTTTTCGTGAGGCCGAATGCGCCGGTGACCGCGCCGAGCGTGAGGTTCGCGGTGGTGGGTGCAAACGTCGCCGCGCCCGTCAGCGTAGTCGCGCCGAAACTGAGTGAGGCGTTGGTGCCAGTCACGGTGAGCGTCTTTGCGCCGATGGAAAGCGTGCCGAGCGAATCCACGACGGGGGTCGTGCCGGTGATGCGCGCCACGTCGATCGTCGCGTCAGCCGCGAGAATCACCGCGCCACCGAACGTTGTGTCGGCATCGGCGCGGAGGGAGAGCGCGCCGCCATTGATTTGCAAAGTGCCGCCGAGCGCATTCGCCGCGCGCAGATCGAGTGTGCCGGCATCGAGCAGGAGCGTGCCGGTGAAAGCCGAATTGCTGCCGGGGAGGACGAGCGTGCCTGCGCCGGTTTTGTGAAGCTGGCTGGCGCTGTCCCCGCTGCGCAGCGCGTTGGCGGTCGAGCCGAGCGTGAGCGTCTGCGCGGAGGCGATGTCGAGCGTGCCGCTGAGGCTCGCGCCGACGGTGAAAATTTTCGCGGCACTGGCCGTGAAGCCGGCGGTCACTTGCAGCGTCCCGCCATTGAAGGTGACGCCGTTGCCCGCCGCGCCGAGGTTGGTTTCCGCGCTGATGCGGAGCGTGCCGGAGTTGATGGAATTAGCGCCCGTGTAGCTGTTCGTGCCGCTGAGAATGAGCACGCCGCCGCCGCCTTTTGAGAGCGAAACGACGCCATCGTCCCCGTCGCCGTAAAGGCCGTTCGCGCCCGCGTTGTTGAGGATGGCCGAGGAAATGGTGAGCGTGCTCACGGTGTCCACGGTGACGGCGAGGCTGCCCGCGGCGGTGCCGCCCGCGGTCAGCCGGCCGGTGCCGGAGATCGTCGTCGCGGTCGCGGTGCTTTTAAGGAGACCGCCCGTGGCGAGGTTGAGCGTATTCGTGGCGAGCGTGCCGAGATCGACGAGCGAGCGGTCCGTCAGGTTCAAGCCTTTGTCGGTCGTCGTGCCCGCGCGGGTGAGCGTGAAGGCGGGCGAGAGCGAGGTGCTTGTCAGCAGCGGGAGTTGCGCGGGGTCGTTCACGTTGATGCCGTCCACGCCCGTGTAATAGCCGGTCAGTGCGCGGACGCCGAAGGTGGAGTATTCGGCGAAGTCGGTCCCGACGGTGGCCCAGCCGCCGATGAAGCCTGAGGCGAGCCCGGAGACATAGATCTGCGGCCCGGTCACCAGGGCGCCAAGCGTGCCACCGGTGGCCGTGAAATTCACGGTGGCGCCCGGCGCGAGCGAGCCGAGCGAGCTGAAGGTGAGCACCGTCGAATTCAAGACGCTGCCGTTGTGGACGAGCGTGATGGCCGAGTTGCCGCTCGCGAGCTGGAGCGCGCCGACCGTTTCGCTCGAGCCCGTGGTGGCGGAGACGAAGCGAAGTGTGCCGCCGTTGAAAATGATCGCCGCCCCGTCGCCGAGGCGGCTGGCGACGTTCGTCCCGCTGTTGTCGAGCGTGACGGTCGCGCCGGAGTCGAGGGTCACGCTGGCCGCCGAAGTCGCGGTTCCGGCACCCGAGAGTGTCAGCGTGCCGCCCGCTCCGTGCAGCGCGCCGGTCAATGAGTTCGCGCCGGTCAGCGTGAGAGTGCCCGTGCCATTTTTGGCAATGCCGCCGCCGGTGCCGCTGATGATTCCCGCGAAGCTGGTGCTCGTGTTGTTTGCGCCGACGCTGAGCGTCCCGCTGCCGAGCGTCACATTTCCGCCGGAGCCGCCGCCGGCGAGCGAGCCGATGGAGGCGTTGCTGCCCGCGAGATCGAGCGCGACTCCAGCGGCACCGGCGAGCGTGACCGCCGTGGAAGGCGACAGCGCCGCGCCGCCGCTGAGCTGTAGGATGCCGGCATTGATCGCGGTCGCGCCGCTGAATGAATTTGCGCCCGTGAGGGTGAGCGCGCCGGTGCCGCTTTTCACGATCCCGCCGGTGCCGCTGAGCGCGCCCAAATAGGTCGTGCTCGCATTGTTTCCGCCGACGGTCAGAGTGCCGCTGCCGAGCGTGACGTTGCCGCCGAGCGCGCCGCCGCCGGAGAGCGAACCGACGGTCTCGCTGCTGCCCGCGAGATCGAGGACCGCGCCGCTGGCATTGGCAAAAGTGACCGGCGAAGTATCGGCAATCGCCGCGCCGCCGGAGAGGCGCAGCGTGCCCGCGTTGATCGTCGTCGTGCCGGTGTAGCTGTTGGCCGCGGAGAGAAGCAGGACGCCGGAGCCTGCCTTGGTCAGGCTTCCAGAGCCGGAGACGATCGCGGAGAGCGTGAGGTCCGAGGTCGCGCCGCCCGCGCTCACGGTGAAGGTGCGCGTGCCGCTGAGCGCGAGTTTCCCCGCGACCACCGCCGCCGCGCCGCCGCTCGAAGTCGCGACGGCATCGCCCGCCAGCGTGAGCACGCCCGTGCTGGTCTGCACGGTGCCACCGGTGAGATTCAGCCCTCCCGCCGTCGTAGAGATCGTGCCGAGATCCACGATGCCCGCGCCGCTCGCGCCGAGCACGGTGACGCTCGAAATCGCGCCCGCCGCCCCAATGGCGATGGTGCCCGCATTGGCCGTCAGGCTGCCGGGCGAATTCGCCGTGCCGGTGAGCGTGAGCGTGCCGGTGCCGATCTTCACGAGCCCGCCTGCGCCGGTGAGCGAGCCGGCGAAAGTCACCGAGAGGTTGTCGCTCCCGGTCGTGAGCGTGCCGCCGTTGAAAGTGATCCCGCCGGTGCCCGAGAACGACGCGATTTTTTCCGAGAAGCCGTTCAGATCGAAGACGCCGCTGCTGTTGAGCGTCACCGCGGCGGTGTCGCTGATTTGCTCCGAAGCGAGCAGCCGCGCCGTGTCGGTGCCCGTGCCGTCGCCGATGATGAGACTGCCCGGCACGGCCAGCCCACTGGTCTTCGCGAGCAGGAGCGTGCCGCCATTCACCGTGACCGTGCCGACAAAAGTATTCGACGAACTGCCGCCGAGCGTCAGCGTGCCCGAGCCGGTTTGGATGAGATGGCCGGACTTGGCTTTCGCGCCGTTGGAGATCACGGAGTTGATGATCGTATTGCCCGTGCCGGCGATGGTCAGCGTGCGCGCGGTCACTTTTTCACTGAGCCGGATGCCGCCGGTGAAGATCGCGGAAGCCGTGTTGTTCACAGTCAGCGTGCGGTTGCCGCCGCTCTGCGTGAGCTGCCCGGTGAAGGTGAGATTCTGGCTGCCCCCGATCGTCCCGCCGCCCGTCTTGAGCGCTATGGTGTTGCCGAGCGCGCGGCTGCTGGCGTCGGCCTGGATCGTCCCGCCGGTCAGCGAGAGCGCGCCCGTGCCGAGCGCCTGATTGCTGCCGATGACGGTGGTGCCCGCCGTGAGCGTGGTCGTGCCGGAATAAGTGTTCGAGCCTGAGAGCGTGAGCGTGCCCGCGCCGGAATTCGTCAGCCCGCCGGAGCCGCTGAGCACGCCGCCGATGGACGTGCTGTTCGCCCCGTTGATCGTCAGGAGAAATCCGTTGTTCGCGACCGGCCCGGAAACGACGAGCGCACCGCTGGCCGCGTTCCAGCTCTGGGCCGCGCCGAGATTCACCGCCGCGGCGATCGTCTCCGTCGCGGTGCTGCTGTTGGTGATGCCACCGGAGTTCACGGTGTAGGCTGCAGTGCCGCCGAGGGTGAAGGCCGAGGCTGTGCTGGTGAAAGTGATCGAGCCGACGGTGAGATTCGTCGTGAGCTGGGGTAAAAGTGAGGTGCTGGCGGAAAAAATGAACACGTCCCCGGCGACGGGTGCCTGCGCCGGGCTCCAGTTGGCCGCGGTGCCGATGCGTCCGTCGCCGGCGGCACCCGTCCACGTCAGCGTGGCGGCGCGGCCCGTGAATGCCGCACCCAGCCACAGTCCGGCGACCAGCGCGAGCCAGGTGCGCGGGTGGCGGTCGAGACGGCACGTGCGGGTATCTTGGTATGGAAAATCGGGCACAGCATTAGCACACCCGGTGCCACACCGTTGACGACAATCACGTATATCCGGCGGAGGTCATTGCCGATGGGCCGCCCGCCTCTTACCGCGTTCTCGCCCGGGTTGAGTGCATTTTCAGCGACAAGGATGACAGAGCTTTCATTCGTTCCACTTTGATCTCTGACTCTGACCCTCAATGTGCTTTGGACCGCCTCGACGTTTCGTGGCATCCGCGCGGGAAACGCGGGGAGTCTTTCTCGAAATATGCTTTGGTTCAGCGTGACGGAACTTTGAATATCCAGACCTTTGTCTTCGATGAGCAATGAATGCTCAACCTTTCCGCATACCACCACACTACGCTCCCGCCTCTTCATGCGTTCTTCCCTTTACCTGACAACCTGCGCCGCGCTCGCGCTCGCCCTTTTCCCCACCCGCGCGGAAGAGCCCGCGCCGCCCGTGGCCGACTCCGTGATCGTGGACGGCCCGACGGAGGCGGTGCTGAACGGCGCGCTGCGCTACCTCGCGGAGCAGCAGAATGGCAACGGCTCGTGGACTTCGCAGGGGCGCAAGGGCGAGCATCCGGTGGCGATGACGGGCTATGTGCTGATGTGCTTCCTCGCGTGCGGGCAGCTCCCGGAGGAGGGCGAGTACGCGAAGCAGGTCAATGAAGGGATGAAATTCCTGCTCGATTCGCTGATGCCGGACGGCACCTACCGCGGCGTGGATGGCGGCAAATACATGTACAACCACGGCATCGCCACGCTCGCGCTCGCGGAGATCTACGGGCAGACTAAATCGCCCGCGATCCGCGTGAAACTCGAGCGCGCGGTCAAGCTCATCGTCACCACGCAGAGCGCGCGGGACCAACATCGCGGCGGCTGGCGCTACCGCCCGCGACCGGATGACGCGGACATTTCCGTCACCGTCATGCAGGTCGTCGCCCTGCGCGCGGCCAAGAACTGCGGCTTCGACGTGCCGCAGCGCACCATCGACGACGCCATTGATTACGTGAAGCGCTGCCAGGTCGGCGGCGGCGGCGGCTTCGCCTACCAGGCCGGCGGCGGCGAGGCCGGCTACGCGCGCACCGCGGCGGCGATCTACTCGCTGCAAGTCTGCGGCCTCTACACCGACCCGCTCGTGGCCGCGGGCTCGGAGTATCTTTTTGCCAAAGAGAACAACGCCGGCCAGTGGTGGACCTACGGCAGCAACTACGCCGCCCCAGCGCAATACATGATCGGCGGCGATACCTGGAAACGCTGGTATGGCACGATGCGCGAGAAGCTGCTCAAGACGGTGAAAAAGAACGGCGACCAGAGTTTCTGGGACGGCGATGTGGGGCCGGTGTATTGCACCGCCGCGCACGCCACGATTCTCGCCATGCCCTACCACTACATCCCGCTCTACCAGCGCTGATGCGTTCACTTTTTCTTTTCCTAGTCTTCGTCGCAGCAGCCCACGCGGGCAGCATCGAAAGCTTCGACGGCATCATCACCACCGGCGCGGTCACGCTCGACACCGGCCTGCTCGTCATCAAGCCCGCCACCGGCGCGGCGGTGCAGGTCGATCCCGCGGAAGTCCTCCGCGTGCAGTTCACCGACACGCTGCCAGGCGACAACCTCCTGCCCGGCGTCATCCTGCGCAACGGCGCGCGCGTCACCGGCGCGTTCGGCCCGCTCACCGAGCCGCAGGTGAAGTTTGAAAAGCGCGGGCTGCTCATTCCCGGCGGCGAGATCGCGTGGATCATCTACCAGCCCTTCGCCGCGAAATTCGCCGCCGAGGCGCCGCTCGGAAAAACCGGCGCGCTCCTCGCAGGCGGGGATTTTTTCGAGGGCACGGTCAAGGCCGCGGACAGCAAGACGGCGAAGCTGCTGAACCCCGTCTTCGGCCCGCGCACCTACACGATCAGCAACCGCGAATTCGCCGCGCTCATCCTGCGCGACCCGCGCCCGAGCGCCGCGCAGTACGACGTGCGGACGAGCGATGGCGCGCTCTTCGGCGTCGATACCCTCACGCTCGACAAGACCGGCCTCACCCTCAAGCACCCGCTCTACGACGGCGTGAAAATCGAGCTGCGCGACCTCGTGGAAATCCGCGCCGGCAGCACGCGCTACCAGCCCCTCACCGCGCTGAAACCGGCGCGCGTCGAGCTGCCGCCGGGCCGCAAAATGGAGCAGTGCTTCGCCGTGGACAAGACCCTCAGCGGCGACCCGCTCGACAGCCTCGGCGCGGCGCACGGGCGCGGCTTTGAGTCCGCGCTCGGCACCGCCGCGACATGGCAGGTGCCCGCCGGCTTCACCGTGCTCAGCGTGCAGGTCGCCGTGCCCGCGAGCGTGCCGCCGGTCAACCGCCTCGTCTTCGCCATCTACGCCGACGGCCGCCCCATCACCCGCAGCGGCCCGCTCACTTCCAACGACAAACCCGCGCCGCTCCGCGCCAATCTCGGCACTGTCCGCAGCGTCTCGCTGCGCGTCGAGGCCGGCTTTCCGACCAACGCCACCGGCTCCGGCCTCTGGCTCGAACCCACCCTGCTCCGCAAATGAAACGCCTCGCCGCACTCCTCCTCCTCACCGCCGCCGCCCTCGCGCAGGAGCCGCCGCCCGCCATGCCGGTCATGCGCGAGGTCGCGCCCGGCATTTTCGAGATCGGCAAACTTCGGCTCGATCAAAAGGCGCTGACCCTCACCTTTCCCGGCACCTTCAACATGAAAGCCGGCCTGCTCGAATACCTGCTCGTGACCCCGCGCGGCAGCACCCACGAGAGCCTGCTTGTGAGCGAGGTCGCGCCCAACGACGTCCACTTCGCCATGCTCCTCCTCGGAGCCAAAGGCGGCGGCGCAACCACCGGCGTCGCGCCCGCGCAACTCGACGGCAGCTACTTGAAAAACGCGCCAAAGTTGAAAGGCGACACCGTCCTCATCTCGGTGAAATGGCACGACGGCACCGGCGAAAAAACCGGGCCAGTCGAGGAGTGGCTTTTCAACGAAGTGACGAAGCAGCCGGTCGAGCGCGGGCCGTGGACGTACAACGGATCGCTGCTCATCGAGGGCCGCTTCCTCGCGCAGACCGAAGGGGCTTTCGTCGCGCTGGTCACAAACCCGAGCGCCTTGCTCAACAACCCGCGCAAAGGTAGTGATGACGACCAGATGTGGGGCGTGAATGAAAAAGCCGTGCCGCCGGTCAACACCCCCGTTGAGATCAGCTTCAAACTCATCCCGCCTGCCAACCCAGCACCCAAGCCATGAAAACGCCCATCGCCCTCTTCGCCGCCGCGACTCTGCTCGCGCCTGCGCTTTTCGCCGCCGACGATCCCATCCCGCGCGACAGCAAGAACCTTTCGCTCCGCAACGAGATCCAGCTCGCCATCGACAAGGGCCTCGCCTTTCTCAAAACGCAGCAAAAGGATGACGGCTCCTGGAGCGCCGCCGACCCGAATCACCCCGCGCTCACCGCGCTCCCGCTCGTCGCCTTTCAGCGCGAGCCGGGCGGCAAATATGTGAAGGAGCAGCCCGAATTCATGCGCAAAGGCTACGCCTTTCTCCGCCGCAACGTGCAGCCCGACGGCGGCATCTACACCACGGGCCTCTCGAACTACAACACCTCCACCGCGCTCCTCGCCCTGCTCAATACCGGCGACCCGAAAGACGAGCCGCTCATCAAAGCCGCGCACGATTTCATCGTCGGCCAGCAGGCCAGCGGGCTGACCAATCCCGCACTCGACGGCGGCATCAGCTACGGCCCCACCGGCACCAGCCGCCAGCATCCCGACCTCGACAACACCCTCGTCGGCCTCGAAGCCATCCGCGCTTTCAAAGCCGCGCGGCCCGCCGCAGAACTCGCCGTCGGCCAAGACCTCAACTGGGCCGCGGCGATTGATTTCGTCACCCGCTGCCAGAACTTCCCCGCCGCCAACAAGGAGCCCTGGGCCAGCGGCGACCCGGCGAACAAGGGCGGCTTTATCTACTTCCCCGGCGACAGCAAGGCCGGCGAACAGCCACTCCCCGACGGCCGCACCGCGCTCCGCAGTTACGGCAGCATGAGCTACGCGGGCCTGCTCAGCTTCATTTACGCCGACCTGAAAAAGGACGACCCCCGCGTGACCGCCGCGCTCGACTGGCTGAAGCAGAACTACACCCTCGACGAAAACCCCGGCCTGAAAAACGCCGGCCTTTTCTACTACTTCCACCTCATGACCAAAGGGCTCACCGCGGCCGGCGTGGACACGCTCGCCGTGCCCGATGGCCGCAAGGTCGATTGGAAAAACGACCTCGCCTTGAAAATGATCAGCGCCCAAAACGCCGACGGCTCCTGGGTCAACGACAACGCCCGCTGGATGGAAAAGGACAGCGTCCTCGTCACCAGCTACTGCGTGCTGTCGCTCGAAATCATCTTCCGGCGGCTGTAGCCAGGCCCGCCCAGCCAGCGGTGGACAAGAAGGCCGTGGCGGTGGCCTGCGGCGCTCCAAGGGTCGAGCGCCACCAAAACGTTCGCCTAGGTCGGACGCACCTTGAATGCCCACACCCACAGCCGACCGCTCCGGGCTGAGTGTTTGTGGCTGCTCCGGCCGCGGTGACTGGGCTGAGTGGCGTGAACGTCACCTCATTGTCATAACTCCGTAACCCGGCGCGGGTCTCATTGGGCATTGTGGCGGTTGTGACACAATCGCCCCCCGATCTTAACAATCGGCAGCTTTCGCCACATCGGTGGCACTACTAGGAATGGTCGCGTTACTGAACGCCATGCCCGCTCAACCAACCACCCCGTAGCAGTCCCGCATTTCCTGCATCAGACCCGCGGCCCCTTTGCCCTTGAGCGGAGGGGCCGTGAAACTTTCACCGCAACAACCGCCAAGGCGCTTCCCTCATTTTCGATTGCGAAACCAACGCCTCACTTTCAACACCAGCCGTCAGCTTAGGCAACCGTTAGGACGTGCAGCCATCGCCGCGGTGCTGGCCCTTTGCCTAGGTCGTGCGACGCTCGCGGCAGCTCCGGCAGCCGGTCCGCAAGTGCCGCCGCCCGCGAGTCTGGCTCAGTCCGTTGCCCCCACACCGGGCGCCGGGCCGCTCTTCATTCAGGAGTATCGGGTCGAGGGCTCGCACCTGCTCAAGCAAGCGGAGATCGGCGAGGCGGTTTATCCGTTCCTCGGGCCGGGCCGCACGACGGACGATGTCGAGCAGGCGCGGGCAGCTCTGGAAAAAGTGTACAAGGACCAGGGTTATCAGACGGTATCAGTGCAGATCCCGCAGCAGACGGGGCGGAGCGGCATCATTGTGCTGCAGGTCACTGAGGCTAAAGTCGGCAGACTCCGGGTGCATGGGTCGCGTTACTTTTCGCTGGCGGAGATCAAGCGGCGCGCGCCGTCCCTGGCCGAGGGGCAGGTGCCGAACTTCAATGGCATTACACGGGACATCGTGGCGCTGAACCAATGGCCTGACCGGCGGATCACACCCACGCTTAAACCCGGGGCCGAGCCTGGCACGGTCGATATTGATCTTAATGTCAAAGACTCACTCCCCCTGCATGGCAGTGTGGAGATCAACAACCGCTACAGTCCCGACACCACCCAGCTCCGGGTGAACGGCTCGGTCAGCTATAACAACCTTTGGCAACTCGGCCACACCGCCGGTCTGAGCTTTCAAGTGTCACCCGAAAATACCAACGACGTGAAAGTGCTCTCCGCCTATTACCAGGCACGCCTGCGCGAGGTGGACTGGCTCAGCCTTATGTTACTGGGCACCAAGCAGGACTCGAATGTCTCCACGCTCGGCGGCAGCGCCGTCGCCGGTAAGGGGCAGATCCTAGGTGCACGGGCCATCGTCAGCCTGCCGCCGGGGAAGGATTTCTTTCAGTCCGTCAGCCTCGGCATCGATTACAAGCATTTCGATCAGGACGTCTTTGTCGGCGCCGGCACCCCGGCCATCCAGGCACCGATCACCTATTACCCGCTGAGCGCCAGCTACAATGCCACCTGGGCACCCAAAGGATCGGTGACCGAGTTCAATGCCGGATTTTACTTTCATATCCGGGGTCTGGGCAGCAGTTCGCAGGAGTTTGAAAACAGCCGCTTCCGGGCGGACGGCAGCTTTATTTACCTGCGCGGCGACCTATCCCACACCCATGACCTGCCTGCCGGGTTCCAGGTCTTTGGCAAAGTTCAGGGGCAGGTTTCCAGTCAGCCCTTGGTCAGCAGTGAGCAGTTCAGCGGCGGCGGTCTCGGCACCGCGCGCGGCTATCTCGAAGGTGAAGTGCCTGGTGACAGCGCGGGCTTTGGCTCCATCGAACTGCGCAGTCCCCCGCTGCTGAGCTGGCTCGGTGCAAAGGCCGGCGAGTGGCGGCTCTATGCCTTTGCCGATGCCGGACATCTGACTATTCAGAACCCGCTGCCCGACCAAGTTTCCAATTTCGACATGGCCAGCATCGGCATCGGCAGCCGCCTGCGTATCCTCGAGCACCTCAACGGCTCCATCGACGCCGGTCTGCCCCTCATCAGCCAGTCGCACACCCGTGCCCATGACCTCCTGCTGACCTTCAGGGTTTGGGCCGATTTCTAGGTTCGCCGGTCTTACGCCCTTGCTCATTTTTACCTTCATGCTTACCCACTCCCAGCTTGGTTGTTTATCTGGTGTCTCACGCAAAGGCGCTAAGGCGCAAAGGGTTGCGTGCGTCGCCTCAGTCCTTTGCGCTGTTGCGGCTTTGCGTGAACTCCTTTCTGTCCGGCACTTGCTGGCTGTCGGGTTGCTGATGGTCGCACTTACAACAGACGCCGGAGCGTGGTGGAATGAGCAGTGGACGGTGCGCAAGAAAATCACCCTCGACCCGGCCAGTGCGGCCATCACGGAAGCGGTCGGCTCCGCGGTCGTTCTGCTGCGGCTCCATGATGGCAACTTCCAGTTTGCCACCGCGCGGGACGACGGCGGTGATATCCGCTTGGTCGCCGCCGATGACAAGACGCCCCTCAAGTTCCATCTCGAACGCTATGATGGGTTGCTGAACGAAGCCTTTGTCTGGGTCAGGCTGCCCGAGGTTAAGCCGGGGGCACCGATGACCTTCTGGCTTTATTATGGGAACGTGGGCGAAGCCGCAGCAGGCGGCGGAGATGCGAAGACGACCTATGATCCCGACACGCTGCTGGTCTATCACTTCAGCGAGAGCGCCGGCACGCCGGCGGATGTCACCGGCGGCGGCCACGGAGCCGAGGGTGCCGGGCTGCCGGTCAGCGCCTCAGCCGTGGCGGGCGGGGTTCGGCTTACTGGCAACAACACCCTGACCATTGCCCAGGCTCCGGATCTCGTGTGGATCGAAAACAGCCCGGCCACCATTTCGCTGTGGGTCAAACCCTCCATGCTCGCGCCGAACGCGGCGATCCTGAGCCGGCGTGAAGGCGAAAGGTCCTTCGTCCTCGGGATCGACAACGGCGTGCCTTTTGTCGAAGTCAGCGGCACCGGCGGCAAGCAGCGCACCACCGGCGGCGCGCCGCTCGAAGCGAATGCCTGGCGGCATCTCGCGGTGACGGCGGATGGGGCGAAACTGACCCTCTGGGTGCAGGGCGAAAGCTACGGTACCCTCGCCGTCGGGTTGCCGGCGCTGAACGCACCGTTCGTACTAGGCAAGGACAAGGACGCCGGGGCGGACGCCCCCATCTCGTTTGTCGGCGAGATCGACGAGTTTCAGCTCACCAAAGCCACCCTGCCGGCGGGCTGGGTAAAGCTGGCGGCCATTAGTCAGGGCGGCGGTGACAAGGCGGCCAGGCTGGTGGCCTGCGGCGAGGACGAGCAAAGCAAGCACGGCGGCGAAGGCGAAATCGGGAAGCATTTGTCACTCATCAGCGACATCTCGAAATCGCTGACTATTGACGGCTGGGTCGTTATCGGGCTTTGCACCCTGCTGGCGATGATCGGCGGCCTCGTCGCGGTGACTAAGTTCTTCTACTTGCAGAAAATCACGAAAGCGACCGGCGCTTTTCTGAAACACTGGGAGGAACTCGCGCCCAATCTGCATGTCCTCGACAACGGGGATGAGGAAATCATCAAAAGTATGGGTGGCAAAGCCACACCAAAGCAGCAAAAGCTCCTCAACCAGTCGCCGATCTATCATATCTATCAGATAGGTTGCGGTGAGATTCAGGATCGTCTGGCGACCGCCCGGGAAAATTTCCAAGGTCTTTCCGGCCGCTCGATGCAAGCCATTCGCTCCACCCTCCACGGCGGACTGGTGCGCGAGGTGCAGAAGCTCAACAGCAGCCTCGTTTTTCTAACCATTGGCATCGCGGGGGGCCCTTACCTGGGGCTGCTGGGCACGGTCATCGGCGTCATGATTACTTTCGCGGTCATCGCGAAAAGCGGGCAGGTCGAGGTGAACTCGATCGCGCCCGGCATCGCGGGCGCGCTGCTCGCCACGGTGGCCGGTCTGGCGGTCGCCATCCCGGCGCTGTTTGCCTACAGCTACATCAGCTCCCGCATCAAGGACGCGATCAGCGAGATGGAGATTTTCATCGACGAGTTTGTCACCCGCGTCGCCGAGTTTTACTCCGAGCCGAACCGCTAACTAACACCGCATCCATGCAAGCCGGCGATAACAAGAGCTACGACGACATCAATGTCACCCCAATGGTGGACTTATATCTCGTACTGCTGCTGATCTTCATCATTATGACCACGGCGGGCGTGCAGGGGGTGAAGGTGAACCTGCCTAAGTCCGGCAAGCCGTCCAAGCTGGACGGGCCGAAGATGCAGGCCATCACCATCGACAACCAGGGTAACATCAAGCTCAACGCTGAGTCCGTCACGCTGGAGTCGCTGGAAACCAAGCTGGGTCAGGTGAAGGCCAAGACGCCGGAATTTCCCTGCGTCGTGCGCGGCGACAGCCAGACGCAGTACCAGATCATTATGAACGTCATTGACGTGCTCGGACGGCTGAACATTTCGCAGATCGGGCTGGCGACCAAGCCGCCCAAATAACCGCAACCCCCACCCATTACCTATGAGCCAGGAACTGCAAACGCCCGAACCGCCGGTTCGTCCTTCGCGCCCCCAGCCTGCGGTTCGCCCGTCCGCCTCGGTGCGGCATCGCAAGTCTTCAGCGGAACTCATCCACGAAGCGGAAGATGACGGCTTTGCCAAAAGGCACCGCGTGCCGCTGATCGTCGCCGGGGTGCTCGTGCTGGGGCTGGTGATTTACTTTTTCCCCAAGCCCGGCCCGAGCGCGCCGGTGCGCAAGGCGGAGAAGATCGTGCAGGTGCAACTGCCCCCGCCACCGCCGCCCAAAGTGGTGCCGCCGCCGCCGAAGGTACAGCCGCCCGAGAAGATGGAGAAGGAGACGGCTCCCACCGAAGCCCCCAAGGCTCCAAAGGCGCAGCCCAAGGCCGACAACCCGCCAGCATCACTTGCGACCGGCATCAAGGGCGATGGGCCCGGGATGGGGCTGTCCAGTTCGGGCAACGGAATTGGCGGGGGCAATGGCATCGGCGGCAATGGCGGCGGTGGTGGTGGGAGCAAATTCGGCTGGTACGCCGGACAGATTCAGTCGAAAGTGACGCAGGCCATGCAGCGGAATCCGAAGACGCAGAAGGCCAGCCTCGCCCGGCTCGAAGTGCGCATCTGGCCCGACGGCACCGGGCGGGTGACGCGCGCGGAACTCGCCAGTCCCACGGGCGACGCGGCGCTGGATGCCGCCATCCGGGATCAAGTCCTGACCGGGCTCCAGCTCCCGGAAGCGCCGCCCGCGGGCATGAAGCTGCCCATCGTCCTGCGCCTCGCCGCGCGCCGGCCCTAATTGAAAAATCTCCGCCCGTTCATGCCCACCGACCGACCTTGTTTCCGCCGGCGTTTCACGCGTCTCATTACCGCCTCGGCGTGCGCCTCCGCGGCGTGGCCCGCGCTCGCGGGCACGCCGGCCGATCCTGCCGGGCCGCTGCCGGCGGGCGGGATCACGCGACCGCTTTTTGCGGCGAATTCGGTGCCGTCGATTACGCCGCCCATTGGCGGTGAACTGGCCGCGCAGCAGGTGCTCCCTGCCGCCGCGCCGGGGACGAAAGAGGAGCCGGTGCTGGCGAAAGCGACGCCTTCGCAGAACGTCACGATCAACCTCATCAACCGGCTCGTCGCGTGTGGCGTGCTGCCGAAAGAGGACGCGGAGGCCTTGATCCAGCAGGCGGAAAACGATGCCACCGAGGCGCGCGCGCAGGCCGCCGCCACGCAGGCGGCGGTGGCTGAAGCGCAGGCGGTGGTGAGCCAGATGGGGCCGATTTTGGCGATCCCGCCGCAGCTCCCGCCTTCGCCGGACATCGCACCGTACGCGGGCTCGGACAGCGCCGTGCGCGTGACCTACATCCCGGAAAATGTGAAGGCACAGATGCGTGATGAAATCCAGGCCGCGGTGCTGGCGCAGGCGCGCAATGAGCGCTGGGCCGACCCGCGCGCGCTGCCGGACTGGGTGCCGCGCTTCCGGCTTTTCGGCGACGTGCGGACGCGGTACGAGGGCCTCTACTTTCCCACGGGCAACGACAACACCGGCGCGTTTCCAAACTTCAACGCGATCAACACGGGCGCGCCGTTTGACGTCAGCGGCACGGTCTTTTCCCCGCAGCTCAATGTGGATCAGGATCGCACGCGGCTGCGCCTGCGCGTGCGCCTCGGGGCGGAGATGAATCTCGGCGAGGGCTTCACCGCGGGCGTGCGGCTGGCGACGGGCGAAACGAATTCGCCGACCTCGCCGAACCAGAGCCTCGGCGCGGCGAACAACGCGCAAGGCGGCAATTTTTCCAAATATGCCATCTGGCTCGACCGCGGCTTTTTGAAATACGAGGCCGGCTACGAAGCCACGCCCACGCGGCAGCCGAAGGCGAAGGGCAAAGAAATCTCCGCACCGCCGGCGGAGCCGCTCAGCCGCAAACTGGCGATCACCCTCGGCCGTTTCGACAACCCGTTTTTCGCCACGGACGTGATCTGGGACGAGGACGTGGGCTTCGACGGCATCGCCGGCAAGGTGAACTACGAAATCGTCAAAGGCGTCACGCCGTTCCTCACCCTCGGCGCGTTTCCGATCTTCAACACCGACCTGAATTTTTCTTCGAACCGCCCGGACAAATTCAAGAGCGAGGACAAGTGGCTCTACGCCGGCCAGCTCGGGCTCGACTGGAAACCGCACAAAGATTTCACCGTCAAGATCGCCGGTGCGTACTACGTCTTCGACCGCATCGCCGGGCGCCTCTCCGACCCATTCACGCCGCTCACCGCGCAGGACGCTGGCAACACCGACGGCTCGCGCCCGGCCTTTGCCCAAAAGGGCAACACCTACATGGCGCTGCGCAACATCGTGCCCACGGCGGACAACAATTTCGGCACCACCAGCCAGTTCCAATACTTCGGCCTGGCCACGCCCTTCCGCGTCCTCGGGCTCACCGGGCGGCTCGATTATTCGCGCTACGAGCCGTTCACCGTTTCGGTCTTCGGCGAGTATTTGAAAAACCTCGCGTTCGACCGCGACGCCATCAACAGCCGGGCGATCAACAACCGCGCGGCGAACGGCGCCATCGGCGCCATCGGCGGCGTGGGCGCGTACGACGGCGGCAACACCGCCTGGATCGTGGGCGTGAAGGTCGGCCATCCGACGCTCGACAAACGCTGGGCCTGGAACGCCACGATGAACTACCGCTACGTCGAAAGCGACGCCGTGGTGGACGGGTTCGCGGACTCGGATTTCGGCGGCGGCGGGACGAATGCGCAGGGCTACACCTTCGGCGGCGCGCTGGCGCTGGGCGCGCGCGTGGCGCTCGGGCTGCGCTGGATGAGCGCCAACCAGATCGCCGGCCCGCCGTTGCAAAGCGACACGCTCCAGGTGGATGTGAGCGGGAAATTCTGACCATGAAACGCATCCTGTTATCCATCCTCGTCATCGCGTTTTGCGCGGTGGAAAAAATGTCCGCCGCCGACGCCCCGAGCCCTGCCGAAGCCAAGCTGCGCGAGAGCGTGCGCGCTTTGACCCTGCAACTCCGCACCGGAGAAAACGAAAAGGCGGTGATGCAAGCCGCGCAGGCCGAGGCGGAGCAGAAAGTGACCGACCTCACGGCGCAGCTCGAAAAATACAAGGCGCAGCTCGTGGCCGACATGGAGGCCGCGGACAAGGCGCTCGCCGAGCTGAACGAAAAAATCACCGGCAAGGATGCGGAGATCGCGAACGGCCGGGGGGATCTGGCCAATTGGAAAAAGGGGCACGCGGAGGTGAAGGCGGCGTATGATAAAGCCGTCGCCATCGGCAATGCGAAAGAAGCCGAGCGCGCGAAGCTCGCGGCGCGCGTCATCGTGCTCGACCGGCAGGTCGTGGAGCAGCGGGCGCGCAATGCGGCGCTTTACCAGACCGGCGCCGAGGTGCTGAGCCGCTACGAAAAATTCGGCCTCGGCACCGCGCTGACCTCGCGCGAACCGTTCGTCGGCACGACCAAGGTGAAGTTTGAAAACCTGATCCAGGACTACACGGACCAGCTCGCGGATCAGAAAATCAAAGCCGAAGCGCAGCCGCCGCCAGCCGCCGCTGCGGCGCCGGCGAAAGCGGAAAAGCCTGCGCCCAAAGCCAAACGCTAGGTGCATCTGCGCAGGCTTATCGCAAGTGAGGATTGGGCGCGGAAAAGTCGCCGGATCTTTGCAATGCGCGGCTTGCAGTTGGGGGCATCTCCCGTTCCGTCCCACTGCCCTATGAAACCGACTGCCGCGCCTCACCGCGTCCTACTTCAGCCCAGCCCGTGTCCCTTCCGCCTCGCGGCAGCACTGGGCATTTGCTGCACGCTCGCTGCGGGCGTGAGCGCGCGGGCGGGCGATATTCTGCGCGGCGGCGGCACGACCGGCCCGCGCGGAGCGCCCGCCGCTTTCGGGACAAATCCCGCGACCACCACGCAGGCGCGCAACAACGCCAAGGACACGCTCGCCCGCACCACGCAGGCCGTGCTCGACGTGAAGGCGATGCAGGCCGCGGCCAGCGCAGCGGCGCGCAGCGGCGCCGCGAATCTCGGCCCCGATCCGAATCATCCGGGCTTCACTTTGCCCAACGTCCCGAACGGTCTGGCGACCGGCGGCCTCGTCCCCATCACCGGCCTCGCCAGCCCCGGCGTCGCCAATCCGACAACCACCTGGCAAGGTGCGCTGACGCCCGTGCAAACCGCCGCCAGCGGGCGCACCACGGTGCATATCAAACAGACCGCGCAGCAGGCGCTGCTCGCGTGGGAGACTTTCAACATCGGCAAGGAAACGACGCTCCGCTTCGACCAAAGCGGCGGCAAGAACGCGAGCCAGTGGATCGCCTTCAACAAAATCAACGACCCGTCCGGCTCGCCGACGCAAATCCTCGGCGCGCTGCGGGCCGACGGGCAGGTCTATGTCATCAATCAAAACGGCATCATCTTCGGCGGTTCCTCGCAGGTGAACACACACGCGCTCGTCGCCTCCGCGCTGCCCATCAATGACAACCTCGTCGCCCGCGGCCTGCTCAACAATCCGGACGCGCAGTTCCTTTTCACCTCGCTCGCCCTGCCAGCGGGCAGCAAAGGCACGCCCGCCTTCACCCCGCCCGCCGCGCTCACGCCGAGCGGGCTGAGCGGCGATGTGGTGGTGCAAAAAGGCGCGTCGCTGACCAGTCCCACGACCCCCGACCATGTGGGCGGGCGAATCGCGCTCGTCGGCCCGAATGTCCACAACGCCGGCACCATCTCCACCCCCGACGGCCAGACCATTCTCGCCGCCGGGCAGCAGGTCGGCTTTGCCGCGCACCCCGGCAGCGACCCGAGCCTGCGCGGGCTCGATGCCTACATCGGCGCGGTCGCCGATCCTGCGCTCGCCAATCCGCCGCCCGCCGGCAGTGCGACGAATGCGGGCTTCATCGACGCGCCGCGCGCGAGCGTCGTCATCGCGGGAAAAAACGTCAGCCAGCTCGGCGTGATCGACAGCAGCACTTCGGTTTCGCTGAACGGGCGCATCGACCTCCTCGCGGACTACGATGCCGCCGGCAATCTCGAGGACAACAACGCCAACAGCGGCACCACCGGCGGCGTGCGCAATCTCAGCCCGTTCCTTTTTCTCCCGCGCTCCACCGGCACCGTCACGCTCGGCGCGGACAGCGTGATGCGGATTCTGCCCGAGCTTTCCACCACGGACATCGTCATCGGCACGCGGCTGCCGCTGCTCTCACAGGTCAACCTGCAGGGCCGGGCGATCCAACTCGCGGCGCGCTCCACCATTTTCGCGCCCAATGCTAACGTCGCGCTCAGCGCCGGTAGGTGGAGCTTTCAGCCGGGCGGCCCGACCACGAATTTCATCTACGCCGGCGGCCAGATTTATCTCGATGCCGGAGCGACGATCAACGTGGCCGGCTCCACCGATGTCTCCGCGCCGGTGACGGAAAACATCCTCTCGGTGCAGTTGCGCGGCAGCGAACTGGCCGACTCGCCGCTCCAGCGCGGCGGGCCGGTGCGCGGCGTGGCGCTGAATATCGACGTGCGCAAAACCGGCACCTACAACGGCCTCGCTTGGGTCGGCACCCCGCTCGGCAATGCCGCCGGTTTTGCCGGCCTCATCCAGCGCACCGCCGCAGAGCTGACCACCGCAGGCGGCACGGTGAAACTCACGGCCGGCGAGTCCGTGATCATGCAGCCGGGGGCAAAGATCGACGTCTCCGGGGGCTGGACGAACTACGGCGGCGGCCTGATCCACACCACCCGGCTGCTCTCCGGGGGTGCGCTCTACGACATCGCGCAAGCCACGCCAGATCGCGTGTACGACGGCATCTACACCGGCACCTTCGCGCGCAGTTACGCGAAGTACGGCATCACCGAAACCTTCGGGCATCCGCTCGACCTGATGGGCGTGCATTACGAGCCCGGCTACCTGCACGGCGCGAGCGGCGGCACCATCGCCATCACCGCGCCGGCCATGGCGCTCGACGGCGAATTGCTCGGGCGGACCATCGCCGGGCCGCGGCAGCAATTGGCCACGCCGCTGGCGAGCACGCTGGCCCTCGCGTTTCAGGCGCAAAATGCCGCGGCGCCCTTCCTCGCCTACGCCCCGACCCCGCCGGCCATCGTCTTTGGGCGCGGCGGCGGCCTGCCTCCGGCCGATCTTTTCGCGCTCGATCTCCAGGGTCAGGCGCTGGCTCTCCGCGTCGAGCGGCGGTTGAAAGTGGTGCTCTCGCCAGACCTCGTCAGCATCGGTGGCTTCGGCCATCTCGACCTCGACAACCGCGACGGCTCCATCACCGTCCCGGCGGGCCTCGCACTCACGGCACCGCCCGGCGGCTCGATCAAACTCAAAGGCGCGAACATCGACATCCAAGGCCGCATCGCCGCACCCGGCGGCAGCGTGAGCGTGGACGTTTTCAATCTCCCGCAGACCACCCTGAATGCGCTCCTCACCCTCCAGGCCACGCCGCCGCCCGAGCCGGGGCGCGGCACCTTCACCCTCGGCCCGCGGGCCTCGCTGAGCACCGCGGGACTGATCGTGGACGGCCGCGCGGATTCACCCGCACGCCTCACCCAACCGCTCGTGACCGCCGATGGGAAAAACTCCATCGACGGCGGAGCGGTCGCCATTGGCAGCTACCGCGCCGACCTGCTGCCAGGCAGCATGATCGACGTGTCCGGCGGCGTCGCCGTGAGCGCGACGGGGAAGCGGACTTTCGGCAAAGGCGGCAGCATCGCGCTCAGCGCCGGGCAGGATTTGAACATCGCGTCCGTGCTCGGCGGCCGGCTGACCTTCGGCGCGACTCTGCGCGGTTTTTCCGGCAGCACCGGCGGCTCGCTGAGCGTGCGCACCGCGCAGATTCAGATCGGCGGCAGCAGCGCCGGCCCCGGCGTGCTGCACCTCGCGCCGGAGTTTTTCAGCGCGGGCGGGTTTGGCAGTTTCGCCCTCACCGGCTACGGCGCGGCGGGCGCGCTGCCCGGCGAATTTCTGCCCGCCGTGGCCATCGCGCCGGGCACCGTCATCGCGCCGGTCGCGCAGGGCTGGCTCGCCCTGACCACCGCCACCGACGTGACGCTCGCGCCCGCGCTTTTGCCGGTTGGTTTGCGCACGCCGGTCAGCCTCACCTTTGCCGCGCCGGGCGTGACCGACATCTACACTTCCACGCTGCTGCTCGCGCGCGGCGATTTCGTGATGGGCGCGGGCGCGGCCATCCGCACCGATCCGCGCGGCAGCGTGAGCATCAGCGGCAATACCGCGGCGGTGCTCGGCTCGATCATCGCGCCGGGCGGGACGATCACGGTCAGCGGCAAAAACAACAGCGCGATTCTGGAGCTCAACCAGACCGGCGCGGCGCAGCCCAACGTCGATCTCGGGCCGCGCAGTTTTCTCTCCACCGCCGGCACCACCGTGCTGACGCCCGATCCGCGGGGCCACCGCACGGGCGCGGTGCTCGACGGCGGCAAGATCACGATCAGCGGCAACATCGTCGCCGAAGCGGGCGCGGTGCTCGATGTTTCGGGCGCGCACGATGTCTTCGATCTTTCGCCCGCATACGGCGGCGCGGCGGGGCGTGGCGCGCCGCTGGACTACAACCTGAACGACATCCACCTGGCGCGCTCGCTCACCCTGTCGCTCGCCGGCTCGCGCGTCGTGCCCACGCCGGTGGCGAGCCATGGCGGCACCATCGCGCTGCTCGGCGACCAGGAGCTTTTCACCGACGCCACGCTGCTCGGCCGCGCCGGCGGCCCGGCCGGGCTGGGCGGCACGCTGATCATCAGCTCGGGGCGCTTCACGCCCGTGAGCGCCATCGCGCTCACGCCGCTCGATCCCACGCTCATCGTCACGCAAGACGGGCGCGCCATCCCGGCGGCTTTTTATGGGCCGGGGCAGAACGCGGTCCGCAATCCGGTGCGCGACCGCACCGGCGCGGCGCTGCCAGGCCTCGGCTATTTTGCGGCAAACCGGTTCAGCGAGGGCGGCTTCGATGCGCTGACTTTGCAAGGCACCGTGCAATTCTCCGGGGCGGTGACGATCGAGGCACGGCGCAGCCTCTCGGTGGCCGAAGCCCGGGGCGTGGACGGCGGCGTCATCTACGCGGATGCCGCGGTGCGCCTGAGCGCGCCCTACGTCGCGCTCGGCAAGGCTTTCCAAACGCCGCTCGGCCCGCAACAGACGAACGTGCCCTTTGCCACGCCCGTCTCGCCTGCTTTCGGCCCCGGCAGCCTCACCGTCGCCGCGCGGCTCATCGACCTCGGCACGCTCTCGCTGCAAGGCATCGGCGCGGCGCATTTTATCGCCGACGGCGGGGAGATTCGCGGCGACGGCACGCTCGATGTCGCGGGCGCGATCACGCTGCGCGCCGCGCAGATTTATCCGCCGACGGGCGTGACTTTCACCATCGCCGCGTCCGACTACCTCGACGGCGGCGTGACCCACGGCGGCTCCGTGACGATCATCGGCTCGGGCACGCGCGCAGTGCCGCTCTCGGCGGGCGGGCAGCTCAATGTGTACGGCTCCACCATCACGCAGGGCGGCACGCTGCGCGCGCCCCTCGGCGGCATCACCCTCGGCTGGGACGGCACGGGCACGGCCCCGAAGAATGCCAACACCGGCGCGGCGGTCGCCGTCACGCAGCAGCTCACGCTCGCGCGGGGCAGCATCACTTCGGTCTCGGGCCTCGATCCCGCGACGGGCGCGGCACTGCTCATCCCGTACGGGCTGAATCTCAACGGCACCTCCTGGATCGACCCCGCGGGCACCGACATCACCGCCGGCGGATTGCCGGTGAAAACAGTCACACTCGGGGGCGCGAACGTCGCGGTGCAGCCGGGCGCGAGCATCGACCTGCGCGGCGGCGGCGATCTTTACGCCTACCGTTTCGTCACGGGCAAAGGCGGCACGCGCGACCTGCTCGCGTCGTCCGCGAGCTTCGCCGTCATCCCCGGCTATGCGGCGGACTACGCGCCCTACGCGCCGTTCAACAGCAGCCCGGCCACCGCCAATCTCGGCGGCGACGCCGGCTACGTGAACCCCACCCTGGCCGTGGGCGACCGCGTGCATCTCGGCGCGAGCGCGGGCCTCGCGGCGGGCGACTACACGCTGCTGCCCGCGCGCTACGCGCTGCTGCCCGGCGCGTTTCTCGTCACGCCGCAGAGCACGCTGCCGGTCGGCACGCGGGCGCTGCCCGAGGGCGCGAACTACGTCTCCGGCTACCGCTTCAACGACCTCAGCAGCGCGCGTTCCGGCCAGCCGCCGCTGGCGCGCTTTGAAGTCGCCAACGCCACGACCGTGCGGGCGCGCGCGCAGTACGACGAGTTCGCCGCGGTCAGCTTTTTGCGCGACAGCGCGACGGCGCTCGGCAGCGCCGCGCCGCGCCTGCCGGTGGACGCGGGCCATCTCATTTTCTCCGCGATCCAGGGCATGAATTTGCAAGGCGCGGTGCTCGCGCAGGGCGCGCCAGGCGGGCGCGGCGGGCTCGTGGACGTGAGCAGCCCGCTGGACATCATCGTCGCCGCACCGGGCGCGGCGGCGGTGCCGGGCAGCATCGTGCTCGATGCCGCTTTGCTCAGCAGCTTCCGCGCGGACAGCCTGCTCATCGGCGGCACGCGGCAGACCGGCCCGGGCTCCACCGCCATTGCCGTCAGGACCGGCCATCTCACCGTGGACAATGCCGGCGCGCCGCTCACCGCGCCGGACGTGATCCTCGTGGCGAACCAAACCCTCACGCTCGCGCCGGGCGCGCAGGTCGCGCAAAAAGGCTCGGCTCCCGGCACCGACACCGCGCTCGTGCTCGGCGACGCGGCCGCCGCAGGGAGCGGCGACGGGCTGCTGCTGCGCGTCTCCAGCGATTCCGCGGCGAGCTTGAAACGCGCAGGCATCACCACCTCCACGGTACCGCACATGGTCGTCGGCGCGGGCGCGCAAATCGCGGGCGCGAGCGTGCTTCTCGACTCGACCTACGGCACCAGCCTCGACCCCACGGCCAGCCTGACCGGCGACGCGATCACGCTGAACAGCGGCCAGATCAGTCTCGAATTTGACGCCCCCGGCGCGGTGCCGCTCATCGCCGGGCTGATGCTCTCCGGGCCGGCGCTGCAGGGCTTGCAGACCGCGCAGGCGCTGAGCCTCACGAGCTATTCGTCCATCGATCTTTATGGCCACGGCACGTTCAGCACGGCCGGAAAATTCGCGCTGCACGCAGCGCAAATCCGCGGCTTCAACGCGGGCGGCGGCACCGTGAGTTTCGCCGCGCCGGAAATCATTCTCGACAACGGCGCGCCCGGCACCGCGCTCGGCGCGACCGCTGCCGCGGACGGCACGCTGGCTTTCGACGCGACCACCATCCGCCTCGGCGCGGGCGCGGTGCGGGTCGATCAGTTCGCCCATTTGGCCATGAGCGCGACGGGCGGCGTGCTCACCGAAGGCGCGGGCGCGCTCACGACGCAGAGCGCACTGACCATCACGGCGCCGCTCGTCACCGGCGCGAAGGCGGCGAACTACGCCATCACCGCGGGTGGCGCGCTCCTCATCACCGCGCCTGTGGATGGCGTCGCGTCCATCGTGGGCGGACTCGGTGCGAGCCTCAGCCTCACCGGCGCGAGCATCGCCGACAACAGCACCATCCGCCTGCCCAGCGGCACGCTCACGCTGCGCGCCACGGCGGGCGATGTAGTGGTCGGCGAACTCGCCGCGAGCCAGCTCGAAGTCGGCGGCACCGCGCAGACTTTCTACGACCTGATGAAGTACACCGACGGCGGGCAGATCAATGTGATCTCCGACGCCGGCTCGGTCACGCTCGGCGCGCAGAGCATCGTGAATGTCGCCGCGCAGACCGGCGGCGGCAGCGCGGGCGGGCTCGCCATTCGCGCGCAGGCGGGCACCTTCACGCTCGGCGGCGTGCTCTTTGGGCAAAGCGGCGCGGGCGGACAAAGCGGCACGTTCGCGCTCGATGTGGGCAGCCTCACGAGCGTCGCACCGGCCAATGCGATCCTTGATGCCGCGGCCTTCAACCAGGCGCGCACGCTCCGCGTGCGCAGCGGCGATGTGCTGATCGATGGCCTCGCCACGGCGCGCACTTTCAACCTCTCCGCCGACCAGGGCTCGATCACCGTGACCGGCCGCATCGACGCGCACGGCGCGACCGGCGGCACCATCAATCTCGTCGCGGGCGGCAGCGTCACGCTCCAGTCCGGCGCGGAGCTGACCGTGGCGGCGCAGCGTTTCAGCAGTGCGGGCAAAGGCGGCGCGGTCGCGCTCGAAGCGGGCGCGGAGCGCAACGGCACGGCCAGCGCGACGGGCTTCGTGGACGTGCAAACGGGCGCGACCATCGACCTGTCCGTCGCCAGCGTCCTCGGCGCGGATGCTGGCGAGACCGCGGCCAAGACGGCCGCCGCGCAGGCGCTCGGCAACTTTACCGGCACGCTGCACCTCCGCGCGCCGCAGACCGCGGGCCACACCGACGTGCAGATGAAGCCGGTCAACGGCACCGTGCTCAATGCGTCCGGCATCGTGGTCGAGGGCTACCAAATTTTCGACCTGACGCTGACCGGCGGCGCGATTACCGGCACCGGTTCCACGCTGGCCGCGGGCGGCGTGATCCGCAGCAGCGGGGTCAATGTGCAGGGCAGCATTTTCGCCAACGGCACGCTTTTCACGAGCAACACCGCGGGGATGACCGGCACGCTTTTCGCCAGCAATGGCGGGCTCGTGCCGGTGGTCAGCATTGTGCCCGGCGCGGAAGTCATTAACACCGCGGCGGCGGGCGCGCCGTCCTTTACACTCGGCACGAGCGGCACCAGTACCATCGTCCTGCCGGGCACCGGCGGCAGCGTGCTGTTCCCGGCGGGCACGCCGGGCAATGACACCATCACCTCCACGCTCGCGGGCACCATTACCTCCGCGAGCGGCGTCGCCACTGCGCTCACGGCGAACACCGCCACCGCAATGGCGGCGGGCAGTACGCTCACGCTGACGGGCGCGGGCACGGTGCGGTTTGCCGCCGGCAACGGCGGGGCGATCCCGATTGCGTTGCAGCCGGGCACGAGTTTCACCACCAGCGCTGCGGGCACCACGGGCACGGTGAGCGGTCGCGGCAGCGCGGTCACACTGAACACCAGCGGCACCAGCGCCCTGCTGCTCACTGCGGGCACGACCGTGCTTTTCCCCGGCGGCACGCCGGGCAACGACCGCATCAGCTCGACCGTCGCGGGCACGATCACCTCGGCGAGCGGCGTGGTCACGCCGCTGGCGGCAAATGTGAACACGGCCATCGCCGCCGGCAGCTCGGTCACGCTCGCGAATGCGGGCACGGTGAAATTTTCCACCGGCACCGGCGGTGCGATTCCGGTCACGCTCATGGCGGGCTCGTTCAGCACCAGCGGCGCGACCGGCGTCACGCCCGCGACCGGCAATCTCACGCTCGGCACTCTGACCTCCACGGCGACGAGCGACTGGCAGCTTCAGACCTCGCGCTTCGGCCCGAACCTCGTGCCCGGCGTGCTCACCCTGCGCGCAGCCGGCAACCTCGTTTTCTTCAACGCGCTGAGCGACGGCTTCGAGTCCAGCGACTACACCGCCGAGCTGCTCGCGCCTAATCCCCTGCTCGCCGCCAACGCGCAGTCCTACTCCTACCGCCTCGCGTCCGGCGCGGATTTCACCGCCGCTGATTTCCACCAAATGCAGCCGCTCGCCGGCCTCAGCTCGAACCTCGGCTCGGTGCTCGTCGGAAAAAACTACGGCACCAATGTCTTCACCCCGACCGGCGTGAACGCGACGACGGCGAACGCCGTGACCACGCGTTTCCAAGTCATCCGCACCGGCTCCGGCGAGATCGACATCGCCGCCGGGCGCGATGTGAAACTGCTCAACCAGCTCGCGACCATCTACACCGCGGGCACGCGCATTGCCGCGCCCACGGTGCTGCCCGACGGCACGTTCGACCTGCCCATCATCGACGCCTCCGGCGGCACGCAGACGCTCGGGGCCATTCAGCAGCCCGCCGGCCACACGCCGCAGTACAGCCTCGCGGGCGGCAGCGTCACCATCGCCGCGCAAAACGACCTCAGCCACCAGACGCAAAGCAACGCCGGGGCGTTGATCGCGGATTCGTCGAAGGAGCTGCCCATCAACTGGCTCAACCGCCGCGGCTTTGTCGATCCCGCCACCGGGCAGTTCGGCAAGGGCGTTTATGGCGACATCGCCTCGACGAGCTGGTGGGTGGATTTCAGCAATTTCTTCGAGGGTGTGGGCGCGCTCGGCGGGGGGAATGTGACGCTCACCGCCGGGCGCGACGTCAGCAATTTCGACGGCCTCGTGCCGACCAATGCGCGAATGCCACAGGGCGTGCCGGACGCGAGCCAGCTCGTGGAACTCGGTGGCGGCGACCTCCTCGTGCGCGCGGGCCGCAACATCGACGGCGGCGTGTATTACCTCGAGCGCGGCCAGGGCACGCTCCGCGCGGGCAATGAAATCAAAACGAATCTGACCCGCTCGCCTTCGCGGCAAAACCTCGTGACGCCCAACGAATATCTGTCCGAGGAAAACTGGCTGCCGACCACGCTCTTCCTCGGCCAAGGCAGCTACCACGTCGCCGCCGCGGGCAACCTCCTCCTCGGCCCGGTGGCCAATCCCTTCCTCCTCCCCGGCGGCTACAACAATACGTTTTGGTACAAGACCTATTTCTCGACCTACGCGCCGGACGACGCCATCGACGTCGCCTCGCTCGGCGGCCAGGTGACGCTGCGGGCCAGCGCTGCCACCAGCGGCAAGGCGACCCCGTTGCTCAGCAACTGGCTGGGCAACGTGAGCCTCCTCAGCGTCAATAGCCCGACCCGCAGCATCTCGAATTTCCAGCCCTGGCTGCGGCTCGACGAGGCCAACGTCGGCGCGTTCAGCACGGCCGTCACCCTCATGCCCGCCACCCTGCGGGCCACGGCTTTCTCCGGCGACATCAATCTCATCGGCGGCCTCACCCTTTCGCCCTCACCCACCGGCACCGTGGACCTGGCCGCGGCGGGCGCGATCAATGGCCTGCAAAAGAACGGCGCTTTCACCAGCGTTGGCCTGACCACCAGCGTGTGGGGTTCCAGCCGTCTGAACCTCTCCGACGCCGACCCAACCAACATCCCCGGACTCACCAACCCGCTCGCTTATCAGCTCGTCGCCGGCACCTCCCCTGGCCTCGCGCGCCAGAGCAGTGCCACCTTTTTCAGTTCCTTCGACAAACTCTTCGCCGAGACCGGAGCCACGGCCGGCAACTCCGCCGTCCTGCAGACCAAACTCGCCTTGCACGACTCCGGCCTGCTCCACCTCGGCGACCCGCAGCCCGTCCACCTTTACGCCACCGCGGGCGACATCTCAGGGCTCACTTTTTTTTCGGGCAAAGCCGCGCGTATCCTCGCCGGGCGCGACCTCACCGACGTCGCCATCTACGTGCAAAATCTCGCCGAAAGCGATGTCACCATCGTTGCCGCCGGGCGCGACCTCATCGCCTACCACGCCAACTCCCAGCTCCGCGCCGCCTCCGCGGCTCCGGGCCACGTGGTCAACCCCGGCGAGATCCCGCTCGCCGGCGACCTCCAGATCAGCGGCCCCGGCACGCTCGAAGTGCTGGCCGGGCGCGACCTCGATCTCGGCACCGGCGCGGGCAATAGTGACGGCACCGGCACCGGCATCACCAGCATCGGCAACGCGCGCAATCCCAGCCTGCCATTTGACGGCGCGGGGCTCGTCGTCGGTGCGGGCATCGGCTTGGCCAATGGGCTCGCGGGCAGTGCGCTGGATTTTGAAACCTTCCTCGGCACCTACCTCAACACGACCGCCGGGGCCGCGTATCTCACCGAGTTGGCCGGGACCAATCCCGCGCTCAAAGAACTCAGCGGCGCGACCGCGCTCGACCAGTTGAGCGAAGAGCAGCGCGCCATCATTGCGCTCCAGGTTTTCTACCTCGTCCTGCGCGATGCCGGGCGCTCGCAAACCGCCGCCACGCCGACGGCGACCGGCACGGACGCCGCGGCCACCGTCACCGGCGGTTACGCCGCGGGCACCGCGGCCATCGCCACGCTCTTTGGCCCCGCCACCGGCCAGGGCGACATCAAAAACCGCGCCCGCGACATCCGCACCCGCAGCGGCGGTAACATCAGCATCTTTGCGCCCGCCGGGAAACTCACCCTCGCCTCCAGCACCATCGGCAACCCGCTCGCGCCCCCCGGCATCGTCACTGAAGCCGGCGGCAACGTGAACGTCTTCACCGACGGCAGCGTCGATCTCGGCATCGCGCGCATCTTCACCCTGCGCGGGGGAAACATCATCATGTGGTCGTCCAAAGGCGACATCGCCGCCGGCTCCTCGGCGAAAACCGTGGCCACCGCGCCGCCCACGCGCGTGGTCATCGACCCGCAGACCGCCGACGTGAAAACCGACCTCGCCGGCCTCGCCACCGGCGGCGGCATCGGCGTGCTCGCCTCGGTGGCGGGTGTCATGCCTGGCGACGTGGACCTCATCGCGCCCAGCGGCGTGGTCGATGCGGGCGACGCCGGCATCCGCGTCTCCGGCAATCTCAACATCGCCGCCACCGCCGTGCTCAACGCCAGCAACATCGCCGCCGGCGGCACCACCGCCGGCACCCCGGCAGCTCCGAGCGTCGCCGCACCCAGCCTGGCTTCCGTCGCCCCACCGGCGCAGCCGCCGCCCGGCGATCCCGCCAAAGAGCAGCGCGAGAAAGAGCGGGAGAAAGCCAGGGAACAGGCGCAAGAAGCCGACTCCCTCATCACCGTCGAAGTGATCGGCTACGGCGGCGAATCAAACTCCACGCCATGAAGCTATCCCACCAGCCCCGTCAGTTAGGTCGTTTGCCAAATGACGGAATTCATCGCGGGAGACAGTTTTGGCCCAGTGCCCGGTCCGCCGCCCTCGCCCTCGGCCTCGCCTGCGCCCGCCTCCACGCAGCACCTTTCGATCTCGAAAAAACCAGCGCCGCCGCCACGCAGGGCGACCCCGAGGCGCAGCTCCAGCTAGGCCGCGTCTATCTGCTCGGCGAAGGCGTGCCCAAGGACGAAGCGCGGGCGCTCGCGCTTTTCCGTCAGGCCGCTGAGCAAGGTCACATGAAGGCGCAGAACAATCTCGGCCTCATGTATCTCCAGGGTCTCGGCGTGAAAGCCGACGCGCCTGAAGCGGCGAAATGGCTGCGCAAGGCGGCGGAACAAGGGCTGCCGGTCGCGCAGTTCCGGCTCGGCGACCTTTGTTATTTTGGCGCGGCTGGCGTGGCAAAGAATTTGCGGGAAGCCCTCGTTTGGTTTCGCCAGGCCGCCGTACAGGGACATCCGCCAGCGATGAATTCCGTCGGGGTGATCTATGATCTCGGGCTGGGGTTAAAGCGGGACAAGCAGGAGGCTGTTACTTGGTTTCGGAAAGCTGCCGAACTGGGTGACCGCAAAGGCCAAAGCAACCTCGGGCGGTGTTACACCACCGGCGCGGGCGTGGAGCGCAATGCCGCGCTCGCCTACCAATGGCTGATGCTTAGCTCGGAGCAAGGCGAAGTCACGGCCACCAATTGCCTCGACGACTTTCGCCAAGCCATGCAGCCGGCGGAAATCACCGAAGGTGAGCGGTTGCTGGCGGAATACCGCGCCCGCGCGCAAGCTGCGCCGGCCAGGCCGTAGGAAAAACGCCAGGAACACCAATCGGGAAATTGGCGTGCCCAGAACTTACTGCCCCGCGCCGGCGCGCACGAGATCGTTCTCTTCCTTGGTCGTGTAGTAAAACGCCTGAAAGCCGACTTTCGCCCGCAGGACTTCCTGCTCATGGGTCAGGACGCCGCGCTGGCGCAGGTCCCGCGCCAGTCGGGACGGCGGAGTTCGGGCCGGGGCGGGTGATGTTACCTGCGACTCATCCGCGACACTGGGTTTCGGCGCGGCGGGCGGGGCCTGCGGCGCGTCCGCAGACGGCGCAGCCGGGCGGGGCAACAGCGAGGCCAGAAGCGTGGTCTGCTCCTGCGCGAGACCTAAGAGCGCCGCGGCTGCAGACTGAGGCGGGACCGGAGGCGGGCTGGCCGCAAGGCTGGGGTTGTTCGCGAACATTGGCTCCTTGCCCGAGGCGGCGGGTTTGAGAGGCTGCGAGGCCGGGCTGAGCGGAAGGCCCGTCGTGCCTGACTGGTGCAAGTCAGCCGCCAGAAGCTGCCGCCGTTTGTCCTCATACTGACTGGCTACATCCGCAGTGATAAGGTCGCGGATGGTCTCCTCCGGGCAGCCGATGGCCCGCAGATTGGCGATGTAAGTCGGATAGTCGCCCGCTTCTAACTGGCTCCAGTAAAAGGGTGCCGCTGTCGCCGGTAATTGAGCTGTGGATGGGACGGCAAAGGATGCAACGGACGGGATAACGGAATCCGGCTGGCCGGCGAGCCACCACAGGCCCGCTCCGAGAAACAGGAAATTCAGAAGGATGGAAGCGGCCAGCAGCCGGGGATGTTTCATAGGGTGGTGAGTCAGGGGGTGTCTCATCGCAAAAAACCAGTGCGGGTGTTGCCACCCGCACTGGTCATGGATTGTCTTTGGTTAAGCCGGCACTTGCAGCGTGCTGCGCCGGAGATTGCGCGTGACTTAGAACGTGAAGTCGGCGGTAACGGTGCCGCCGTCCGTGCCACGGCTGACTTGCATGTCAGAGAGCTTGACGTTCGGGCTCAGAACCGTCGCCACGTCCGTAATCTTGGCGATCAAGTCAGTCGCGACCGTCTCCGCCGTTGTGCCGACAGAATCGGCGCGATAGAGGACGTGCTGATAGCTCCAGAAGGTGTATGACCCCTGCTGGACCGCGAGTTCGCTGAAGTCCACGCCATTCCACCTGAGCGCCGTAGTATTGGCGGCGACGCTGTTGGCATCGCTCACGCCGAGGTAGCTGAGGTAGTAGGCCCCCGTGGCCGTGGCTCTGCCGCCTTTGGCCGGGGTATTGTAAATGGCCGCTGGGATGGTGGCGGTCAGGTTGCCACGCAGCGTGCTGCCGCTGGCTTCACCGCTGTTGCCGGCAAACTGGGTGCTCAGGCCATTGATGAGTTCGACCGGGTAAAGCACCTGGTCGGTGACGACCCCGGCGGCGATGGTGGGTTTCCACTGCTTGACGACCGAGGCCGCGCCGACGCCGTTTTCGGCGAAGGTAGTCAGGCGGGTGCCGGAGTCGAAGTTCCGACCCGTGGAGAAGACCAGCACGGTCTTGTCCGCCGCGAGGCCGGTGATCAGCGACAGCGGGAAACGGCCGGTCGGGAAGATGACCTGCGCTTTGTTCGGATCGATGCTGTAGAGGCTGCCCGCGTTGTTCGGGAAGTTTTTGCTGCCGACATACTTGAATGTGACCACACCCACGATGTTATCCTGGGGCGTCAGATCTTCATAAGTCGTCGAAACAATGACCGGCGATCCGAGGGTGCTGATGTTCCGGTTGCCGGTGCCGTTGAAGGGTGTGGTGCCCTGGTAGTTATCGCTCAGCGCGATGTCCGGCACCACATCCTCGCGGTTGCCCGCGGCGAGGGTATCGGGACGGCCAAGGGTGCCTACGGCAGTATCGAGGTAGAAAGGCACCTTGATCCGGTTGGCGACGACGGGCTCGCTGCCGGCCGCGACCGACTGGACGCCACCGGCAGAACCGAGGAAGGTGGTTTTAACATAGGTGGTATCGCCAGCCAGCGGGTAGTTGAGTTTCTTAAACAAGGCAGCATCCGCGCTGCCGAGGCTGGCGTTGCTCTGCGCGAGCGGAGTCCCGTAGAGGGCTTGCAGGCTGCTGTTGGTGGCCGAACGGAAGGCCGTCGAGCCGGTGAGATAGACGTGGTACGTCGCAGCCTGAGCCGCGTTGGCGAGGGTGAGGGCGGCGATGCACCCTGCGAGGATATTGTTGGATTTCATTGAAGGTAGGTGTTGGTAGTGACGGAGTGGTGGATTTATGATTGGGAGCTGGAAGAATTATGCGTTGACGGGCTGACGGCGGCGGACCAACCCGAGGAGGCCGGTGCCCATGCCGAGCAGGAGCGCGGAGGTGGGTTCGGGAACGATGTTATTTCCGTTGAAGGACACAGTCGCGCCGCCGGGGGAGTCGGTGATGGAGAAGTAGCCTTCGTAGGAACCAGCGCCGGAGCCGGGGATCAACTGGAAGAGGTCCAGCCGGGTGCCCGCGGTGCCATTGCCGAAGTTGCCTTCGATGCCGTTGTTGGCGCCATTGGCGTAAATCGCGAAGGCCGTGTTGGATGTGGATTGCGAACCGCCGGGTTGGAATTCCGTCCAGTCGTTGGACTCCGAGGTGTTCTGAATGACGGCGCGCGGTGCGTTGAGGCTGCCGACGTCAATCAGGTACTGGGACGCAACGTTAACGACCTTGGCGGAGGTGACAGACTGGGCGCTGTCGTTGCGACGATTCCAAGGGGTAACGGTGGTGCCGATTACGGCTTCCTGCTTGGTGCCATAAAGGACATTGGTGGTTACGCCGTCGTCCCACAACTGCGCGGTGCCGAAGACGCCCCAGCGCACGTCGGCCCGGGTGGCCCAGCCGGTGAAGGTCGCATCGAGATCCGCTTTGATATTGCCGAGGGCCAGCGTGAAGCCGGCGGTGGTGGCGTCGCGGTATTGCGCGAAGTTGCCGATGTTAATGAGGTAGGCATTGGTATTGCCGATGCCGCCGGTGGCGCGGAAGCCGAGGAACAGATCCCCGTCCACATAGGTTGTCGCTTGCGCGGTGGTGGTAACGAGCGCCAGGCTGGCCAGGGCCAGGATGCCGGTCGTTAGGATGGTTTTCATTTGCATGATCGTTGGTTTGCTTAGGTGGTTGGTCGGATGTAGCCGGATGGGGAGGGCAGTGATTGCACTTCTTTCGGCAGCCCTTGTTTCGAGGGGTCCAGGCGTTTGATAAAGAAGTGTGTTGCAAAGATTCCGGTGCGAATAAGACGGATCTGACACACAGTCCGGAATGGGTGTTTGGGAGTAACGCGGAGGTGTCAAAGCGATGGCGTTTGTGACCTTTTAGGGGCGGCTTTCCAGCGCGCCCGCAGCCCCGCCAGCCGCTTTTTTTTGGTTGACCGCACTGGGTCGCGCAGGCTTGTGGGGCGTTCCACCGTGCCTTTTTTCCATGATCTCCTCCCCAGCTAGTCTCCGCCTGGCGCTGCTGGCCTGCGGGCTGGGTCTGGCGCTGACGGCGCCAAGCCGGGGCGAGGACGGGCCTTTCCCCGAAAAGCCCGCCGGGCTGGTGGCCGATGAGGCGAGGGTGATGCTGCCGGAAGCCGGGGCGGTGTTAAACCAAGACCTGCTGGCCGGACAAAAGGCGCGGGCGATTTCGGTCTATGTGCTGACGGTCCGGGAGCTGCATGTGCCGCCGTCGGAGCGGAGGAGACGGCTCTCGGAGCTGGGCCACCGCTATGTGGAGCGCTGGGCCGGCGGGAAGGTCGGGATGGTGCTCATTTTCGAGGATGAGGGGGGTGAGGCGGCGGTCATCGCCAGCCGTGAGACGGACCGGCAGTTTCCGCCCCTCTCGCGGAACATGGCGCTGGCGGAGCCCCTCCAGCGGATTCAACGCGGCGGTGGGCTGGCGCGGGACAAAGTGGAGGCGTCGGCGCGGACGATTCTCGCCGGGCTCGCCCAGCTTCAGGATGAGGCGGCGGCGGCGGCCCGGCGCGACCGCACGGTCAACCGTGTGATGGGTGGCATCGTGCTGCTGGCGGGCGCGCTGCTGCTCCTGCACGCCCTGGCGAAAAAGGCCCGGACCCCGGCCGCGCCAAGCGTGGAGCCGTAGGCGGCCGCTAGGCGCCCTCGATCCGGTAGCCAAAGCCGCGCACGGTCTGAATCTGCTTGCCGCGGCGGCCGAGTTTGTCGCGCAGCCGGCGCATGTGGGTATCCACGGTGCGGATTTCGATGTTGGCCTGGGCGGGCCAGACGGCCTCCAGGAGTTGCTCGCGGCTGAGCACGCGGCCCGGCGTTTCGATGAGGATGCTGAGCAGTTTGAACTCCGTTCGCGTGAGATCGACGGTGCGCTTTTGCACGGTCACGCGGTGGGCAAAGCGATCCACGCTGATCGGGCCGAGCACGACCAGGGCGCTGGGTGTGGCGACGGGCTGAAGCCGGTGGCGGAGCAGCGCCTGAATGCGCAGCGCCAGTTCCCGCGGGCTGAACGGTTTCAACACGTAGTCATCCGCCCCAAACTCGAAGCCCAGCACGCGATCCACCTCCTCGTGCCGCGCGGTGAGGATGATGATCGGCATGCGCGCGGTCTTGGGGTCGGCTTTCAAGGCGCGGCAAACCTCGAGACCGGACATGCCGGGCATCATCACGTCCAGCACCGCCAGCGCCGGCTTTTCCGCACGGGCGCAGTCGAGCGCGGCGGCCCCGTCGGTCGCCTTCAGCACCTCGTAACCGGAGGCGCTAAGCCGCGTCTCCAGCAGCGCCAGGACATCCAGTTCATCGTCTGCGATCAGGATGCGTTTTTTCACAGGGACAGGCCGGGGCACGGCTGAAAAGGCAGCGGATTGGAGAGCATGGCAGGCCGTGACTGTTCCCGCGGCTTGTGACAAACGGGGGGCGGACAGGTGACATTCCGCAGGCTATTGCCGGCCGAATCCGAGGCGGTTGTGCACGGGTGGGTCTGCCTGTTGTTTGACCGTACTTCGTGAATGCGCCGGAATAAGCACGACAGCCGATGCCGGCCACGCGAAGATGGCGAAGTGCGCCCCCCGGCACATTCTTCCATGACTCCTGAATCCGCGCTCCTCGCCTTGCAACTCGAACTCCCGCCCGCGCCGCTGCCGGTGGCGGTTTACCAACCGCTCGTGATCTTCGGCAACGCCGCCTACGTGTCGGGCCATGGGCCGATCCGCGTGGATAAAACGCTGATCACCGGAGTGGTCGGGCGTGATCTTTCGCTGGCGGAAGGCAAGGCGGCGGCGCGGCAGACGGGGCTCGCCATCCTGGCCACGCTGCGCGCGCAACTCGGTTCGCTGGACCGCGTGGCGCGGGTGATCAAGGTGCTCGGGATGGTCAATAGCGCGCCGGATTTTTACGAGCAGCCGGCGGTGATCAACGGATGCAGCGAGCTTTTTGCGGAGGTCTTCGGCGCGCCCGCCGGCATCGGCGCGCGGAGCGCGGTCGGCCTGGGGCCGCTGCCGGGAAATATCGCGGTGGAGATCGAGGCGATCTTTGAAATCGCAGCCCACTAGCACCCGCGCCGATGCCTTCCGCCGATTGGTTCTGCCTCGCTGACGAACGCGATCTGCCGTCGCCGGCGCTGCTGCTTTTCTCGGAGCTCATCGATGCCAATCTGCGGTTGATGATCGAAATCGCGGGCGGCCCCGCGCGGCTGCGCCCGCATGTGAAGACGCACAAGCTCGCGCCGCTCGTGGAGCGCCAGCTCGCGCTCGGGATCACGCGGTTCAAGGCGGCGACCATCGCCGAGACGGAGATGTGCGCGGGTGCGGGCGCGGCGGATGTGCTCCTCGCCTTCCCGCCCGTGGGGCCAAACGGCGCGCGGCTTTGCGAACTCGTTCGCCGGTTTCCTGGCACGCGCTTCTCGACCATTGCCGATGGCGAGGAAACCATGCGCGGCTTGAGCGAGGCGGCGCAGCGCGCGGGCCTCACGCTCGATGTCCTGCTCGATCTCGACTGCGGGATGCACCGCACCGGCGTGGAGCCCGGCCCGCGCGCCGCTGAGCTTTACCGCAGCCTCTCCACGACGCCCGCTCTCCGCGCGGCCGGCTTGCACGCCTACGACGGGCACATTCAGGAGCCCGATCCGGCGGTTCGCCGCGCGCAGTGCGACGCCGCCTTCGCCCCAGTGCTCGCCCTCCGCCAGCAACTCAACGCCGACGGCCTGGCCGTACCGAGCCTCGTCGCCGGAGGCAGTCCGACCTTTCCCTGCCACGCGCGCTACGCCGATCGCGAACTTAGCCCCGGCACCTCGGTCCTGTGGGATTTCGGCTACGCGGAAAAGTTTGCCGACCTCGCGTTTCAGCCCGCCGCCGTGCTGCTCACCCGCGTGGTCAGCCGGCCGGGCCGTGATCGCCTGTGCCTCGATCTCGGCTACAAGGCGGTGGCCGCGGAGAATCGGCCGCCGCGCGTGCGACTGCTGGAGCTGCCCGACGCGGTGCCGGTCGCGCACAGCGAGGAGCATCTCGTCATCGAGTCGCCGCGGGCGGGCGAGTTTGCCATTGGGCAAACGCTGCACGGCATCCCGCGCCATGTCTGTCCGACCATGGCGCTGTACGGCGAGGCGTGGCTCGTGGAAGGTGGCGCGGCCCGCGAGCGGTGGCCGATCACGGCGCGCGCCCGCAGTCTCAGCGTCTGACCCGCCATGTCTCCCACCGACTGGAAACTCATCATCCTCGCCCTCGGCGCGATCGGCGGGCTGGTGCTGCTCGTCACCCGATTGAAGGTGAACGCCTTTGCCGCGCTGCTCCTCGCGGCGCTGCTCGTGGGCGCGGGCGCGGTCGGGCTCGGGCTGAACTTTCACCCCGGCGGGTCAGCCGACGCGCGTCCCCTCGCCATGCTCGATATCGTGAAGAGCTTTCAGGACGGCATGGGCGCGACGCTCGGCGGCATTGCGGCGATCATCGGCTTTGGCACCATGCTCGGAAAGCTGCTCGCCGAGTCTGGCGGTGCGGAAGTGCTGGCCAAGCGCTTCAACGCTTTCTTCGGTCCGCAGCGCGCCGGCTTGTGCATCATGGCCCTCGCGCTGGCGGTCGGCCTCACCACATGGTTTGCAGTCGGGCTGCTCCTGCTCCTGCCCATCCTGCTCACGCTCACCCGGGAACCGGCCAGCCTTTTCTCCGCCTCGCGCTCCCGCTGCTCTCCTTTCTATCGGTGATGCACGGCGTGATGCCGCCGCACCCCGGGCCGGTGCTGGCCATCGAGGCGCTCCATGCCAATACCGGCATGGTGTTGCTGTGGGGCTTCGTCATCGGCATCCCGGTCGCAGCCATCGCTGGTCCCCTCTATGCGAGCTGGGCGGTGCGGCACGTCGCGGTAGCACCGCCGCAATCAGTGCCCAGCATGGAGGCCCTGCCGCCCGGCCAACGGCTGCCGGGTTTCGGACTCACGCTCTTTTCCATCCTGCTGCCCGTGTTCCTCATGCTGCTGGCCGCGGGGGTCGAACTGGCGCAGATGAAAGCCACGCCGCTCGGCCGGGTCGCACTGTTTCTCGGCAGTCCGTCGATCGCCCTGCTGATCGCCGTGCTCTTTGCGCTCTGGTCGCTCGGCACCCGGTGCGGCCACCCGCCGGCGAGCCTGCTGCGCTTCACCGAACAATCCATCGGCACCGTGGGCATGACGTTGCTCGTGGTCGGCGGCGGCGGCGGCTTCGCCCGCGTGCTGAAGGAGTCCGGCGTGGCGGGTTCCCTCGGCACACTGGCGGACGTGATGCATCTTTCGCCGCTGTTCTACGGCTGGTTTGTCGCCGCCTTCATTCGCGTGGCCACGGGCTCGGCGACGGTGGCCATCACCACCGCGGGCGGGCTGCTCGTGCCGGTGGTGGCGGCCCACCCGGGCGTCAATGTCGAATTGCTGGTGGTCTGCATCGGCTGTGGCTCCCTTTTCCTTTCACACCTCAATGACGGCGGCTTCTGGATCGTCAAAGACTGCCTCGGCCTCACCGTCCCGCAGACCCTCCGCACCTGGACCGTCTGCGAAACCCTCGTCGGGCTCGTGGGGCTCGGGATCACGCTGTTGGTTAGTCTCTTCGTCTAAAAGCACGCCCGACCGCTTTTCTGCACGGGTGAACGCGGCGAGCCCGGCACCCGCGACGACGCCCGAAACCGCCGCGCGATCTTCATCGCCAGGCCTCCCGCAAGCATCGGATGAAATTCCCGTGCATGATGTTTTCCACATCGGCGTCGCTGTAGCCGCGCTGGCGTAGCAAGTCGCCGATACCGGCGAGGTCGGCGATGGTGTCGAGATCCTGCGCCGTCTGCTCACGGCCAAAGGCGCCATCGAGGTCCGAGCCAATCCCGCTGTGTGCCGCGCTCCCGGCGACCTGGCAGACGTGATCGATGTGATCGACCACATGCGCGAGCGTGATACCCGCGGCTGCAGGCGTCGTTTTGCCCCGCACCCAGTCGGGCATTACCATCCACGCATCGAGCGCCGCCCCAATGACCGCCTTGCGTGTGACCAGCGCGCGGATCATCGCGTCGCTGAGCTGCCGATTGTGCGGGACGAGCGCGCGGCAGTTGTGATGGCTCGCCCAGAGTGGTCCGCTGAAAAGATCGAGCGCTTCCCAAAAGCAGTCGTCGCACAGGTGCGTGACATCGAGGATGAGTCCGAGGCGTTCGATTTCCCGGAGCAACTCGCGCCCGCGCGCATTGAATCCGCCGGTCGCGTCGGTGCCGTTCGCGTAAATGCCCGGCCCGTAATGGGCGGGGCCGATGGCTCGCAAACCCGCTGCCACCGAGCGTTCGAGGTGCTGCACCGTGACCAGCGAGTCGGCGCCTTCGAGGGAAAGGATGTAGCCCACGGGAAGGCGGGCGGGCGGGTCCACGCGCCACCTTTCCAAATGCGCCTCCAGCCCCGCGCGATCACGGATCTGCACCATCTCCCCGGCATCCTCCATCGCGCGATACCACGCGAGCTGCGCCTGCGTCATCGCCCACGCCTGCGCCGGCGAGCGCCAGCCGAAAATAGGGCTGTAGGCATCGTGCTCCACGCGCGCGAGCTGCGTGGCCACGCACAGCCCGACCCCCCCGCGGCGCATCTCCGGCAGGGACACCGTGCCGCGCCCGCGATCCGGCTTGTCGGCCAATCCTTCCTCGCGCCCCCGCAGCGCGGCCACGGGTTGCGTAAGATCACGATTCCATTCGATGGCGTTCAGAGAGAGATCGAGATGAGCGTCGAAGATCATGGTGCAAGCGATCCAAGCGCAGCCCCGATTATTGCGCCAGCTCGAGCGTGATCGATTTCATCATGCGGGCTGGGGAAGTGCCATCGGTGCGGCGGTGGCGAGCGGGCTGACGTTCGGGGTAATTCCGGGTCTGGAAGAGTGGCTCCTGAGGTAGGGATCGGCCAAAAGTGCAGCCCAATGCGCCCCCACGAAAGCAGGATTTCCAGAGTAATCAAGCCAACTCGCTCACTACCCCCGCAAACTCTTTCGATACAATCTACTGGCACTTTTACTGGCAGTTTTGCATCCCCGAAAGCGGCCATTAGCGCGCCGAAAGATCGACCCTCAGTCCCCCACCCCACCACAAAAGAACTCCAACGATTTCTGCCCGGTCAGTGCGGGATGTCGTTGGAGTCGAGGTGATCATCGAACTGCGGGTGGGGATGTCAAATCCCTGTGATCGCATCCGCCGCTAAGGATGAGCGTCCCGCGCGACTTGTATGGGAAAATGCGCCACAATTACCGCTTCCAAATCTACCGGATCAAAGCGGGCAAGGCTCACCATTTTCAATTGAGGATCGGGATGGATTGGGGGCACGTCACTGAATTCATTCCTGCGCACCGTTCTGCCTTTGGACGACCTCTGGAACTGGAAGCCGCGCATCCGACTGAGGTGGATGCGAGCCTGGAGTTGAGCCGCCTGTTGGAATGGATCGACGGACGCGCAGCGTGAAGATTCGCTGATTGTCGAGGTAAGAGCCTGCCGACTTGAGCAGCGACAATGTGCCAAGGGAGGAAGCTTTCGCCGGTGTAGTATCCCTTCCTTCAGCTTTACTGTCCGTCACGATGGGATTCACGCGGTGCGCGCACTTTCGCGACCTTCCGAACCTCTTCCCGGTTGGCCTTGCCTCTGGTATCACGCGCCAAGGGATCGTCGGTTGGATTCGAAGGCTTCTTTTTATCGACGCTCTTCGGGAATGTGGGGTTTTTCATGGTGAGGATTATTCGGCGCGTAGGGCTATTTCGGCTGGGTGTTCATGATTGCCACGTCGCAACGACCGCGGAGTCACCCCTACCCTTGAACGCAATCGTGGGGCTCGCCGTCGTGCTGTTGATTCTGATCCGTCATGCGGGTCGCTCTCTCGGTCACCAGCGATCAATCTAATTCGGCAAGGATCGGCGCTGGGTTGCGGGAAGAGTTGGCTGACCGCATAAACGCATTTGGGCCGGGCATTGCGATTCAGAAGGCATGAACAATCAACCGGAATTGCCGCTGGGAGTGAGCCGTAAACATCGGCGGCGCTACCCACCATCAGCACGAGTTTTCTTTGCCTTGGGGGAGCGTCTTCGTCGTGAGATCCAAGCGGAGAGGATGCAAAAACTGCACGGCAGCAAGGATCAATATTCCTCCGCGTGAACCGAAAGAAAAGCACCGGCAGGCTCACATTTCCCTATTCAGGAAGCAGGCACCCGCCGGTGAAAGAAGTGAAGGCGGAGCGGGTCACTTTTGGTCACGTAGGATTTGGGAACCACGCCCGTCTTCATTTAAGGAATCGCACACGGGCCAAAGGTGGATGCCCGCCCCGTCACATTCTGCTTCCAGGAATCAAAATCATTGCACGATTTCTCGGATAGTGTTCACATGAGCACATGCCCGCGAGATTCATATTTCAGATCCGTCCGATCTCCGTCGAGGAAGGTTTTGAGATCGAGTGCGAGGGCGTGCTCCGTGATCCGCTGAAGACTGATCGACTGTTCGAGGCCGTGGCGAAGGCGGCAATGCTCGGTCGGGATTTACATGCGAAAATTCAGATCCTCGGCCTTGATGGCCTGCCCGTGGAGGTGCTCAATCTCGATCATCAACTCGTGCTCGCTGATTGATGATGAAGACGATCACCGAATACCGTCCGATGATTTTCTCGGAGATGGCAGCTCATGCAGAGAAGAGGGCTCTGCACCGCAGGCAGCTTTTGATCAACGCCGCACTCGTCACTGGCTACTGCGTCGTCGGCCTTGGGTTCATCTGCTCAACCGGCTACCTGCCCTGGCACTGGCAGTTTTGGATGATGTTCGCGCCGGTCTTCGTGGCTGGAGAAACCACCGTTCATGCGCTGCGGCGATGAGCAGGTTGAGCAGTGATGAGCGATCCAAGCTCCAGCGGCTCGGCTTGTCGCTCACCCGAATCCAGCGGCATGTCGAAGTAGCGAAAGAGCAGCTCGGCGCGCTGGAATCATCACTTGATCCCCGCGTGAGGAACTGGAAGTGCGACGGCTGTGGATACCGGAAGAACTTCACCAAACCAGCATCGGTGGTTGCCTGTGATTCACGTCCACGATGCCAGCGGATCAAGTTCTCGCCGGTGGTGAAGTGACGAGATATTGAGCACCAATGCTTCGGGTGATTTTCCATGTCGATATGGATGCGTTTTTCGCTTCGGTGGAACAACGCGATCATCCTGTGTATCGAGGCAAGCCGGTGATTGTGGGTTCACCGCCAGATCAACGTGGGGTGGTCTGCGCGGCCAGCTATGAGGCGAGGAAGTTCAAGGTGAGGTCAGCCATGCCCTCACGCACCGCAGCGAAGCTCTGCCCTCACGGCATTTTTGTCCGACCACGCATGGATGCGTATCGAGCGGAGTCGGCGGCGATCATGGAAATCCTGCGAACTGTCACACCGGTCATCGAGAAGGTTTCCGTGGACGAAGCGTATCTCGACCTCAGCGCCTTGTTTGAAAGCCTCGTCGATGAAGAAGCTGCACTGCCGCTGGCGAGGCAGATCAAGCAACGGATTGCCGACGAGAGACATCTCACCGCGAGCATTGGCGTCGGGGCCAACAAGTTCCTCGCGAAGCTCGGCAGCGATTTTCAAAAACCCGATGGACTGACGCTGATTCGGGAACGGGACAAAGTGGATTTCCTCAAGCCGCTCTCCGTGCGCTCGATTCATGGCGTTGGACCGGTTACAGCTCAGGCTCTCGAAGCAAAAGGCATGATGACGATTGGTGATCTCCAAACCACGACCATCGATCTGCACGGCATTGTCGGTTCATTCGCTGAGAGTTTGCGGGCGCGAGCCTTTGGAATCGATGACCGGCCCGTGGACACCAGCGA
>JANPHJ010000014.1:0-9042 GCA_031424395.1 Chthoniobacter sp. | reverse complement strand
CGCGACGGCCTGGTGCCCGCAGATGTGGCAGACGACGCGCGCGGCGGCGCGGTGAAAGGTGAGGCCGACGGAGCAGTTAGGGCACTCTCAGACGTAGCCGCATTTCTCGCAGAGCAGGGAGGTGGAGAAGCCGCGGCGGTTGAGGAAAAGAATGGTCTGCTCCTTTTTCGCGAGGCGGTCATTGATGGCGGTGATGAGGCGCTCGCTGAGGATCGCGCCTTTCTTTTTCGACTCCATGCGCATGTCCATGATGCGGATGAAGGGCATCTTCTTGTCGTCCACGCGCTGGGTGAGGCGGAGCAGTTCGTATTTGCCGAGCTGGGCGTTGTGGAAGCTCTCGAGCGAAGGCGTGGCGCTGCCGAGGACGATGGCGCACCCCTCCATGCGGGCGCGGAGAACGGCGATGTCGCGTCCGTGGTAGCGCGGGGTTTCCTCCTGCTTGTAGGTGTTCTCGTGCTCTTCATCGACGACGATGAGGCCGAGGTTCGCGCACGGGGCGAAGATGGCGCTGCGTGCGCCGATGACGATGCGGGCGCGGCCGGTGCGGATCTTGTGCCACTCGTCGTGGCGCTCGCCTTCGCTGAGGTGGGAATGGAGGACGGCGACTTCGTGCTGGGTGGCGGCGAAGCGCGTTTTGAAGCGCTCGACGGTCTGCGGGGTGAGGGAAATCTCGGGCACGAGCATGATGGCGGTCTGCCCGCGTTCGAGGACGAGGGAGATGGCCTGGAGGTAGATTTCGGTTTTGCCGGAGCCGGTGACGCCGTGGAGGAGGATGGGCTTGGGATTTTCGATTTTCGATTTTTGATTTTCGATTGCGATGCACACGCGGGCGAAGACGGCGAGCTGTTCGGCGTTCATCGCCAGCTTGCCGGCGTGGAGGAAGGTTTCGCTTTGGTGCGGGTCGCGCTCGACGGTGGTGGTCTCGGTGACGACGAGCCCCTTTTTCACGAGCGCCTGGATGACCGCGTGGGTGGCGTCGCATTTCTCAGTCAGCGCGGCGACGGCGACGGGTTTCCCGGCTTCGGCGAGAAAGGCGAGGGCGGCAGCTTGCAGCGGGGCTTTCTTTTTCAGCGCCTCGATTTCCTCCGCGCCGACCTCGCGCGCGAGTCGGGCCAAGAGCCGCGTCTGGTGCCCGACCTCGGCTTTGCGGATGACATTGGGCAGCACCGCTTTCATCGCCTGCTCGATGGAGCAGCAGTAGTAGTCCGCCATCCACGCGCCGAGCCTGAGCAGCAGCGGACTGAGGATGGGCTCGGCGCTGACGACGGCGGTGATGAGCTTCACGCCGGGCACATCCGTCTCGTCGAGCAGCTCGATGACCGTGGCGAGCGCGGTGCGGGTGCGCACGGGGACGCGCACGCGCGAGCCGGGCTGGAGCGTGCCGGCGACCGCCTCGGGCAGCTCGTAGTCGAAGGCTTTCCCGGCGGAGTCATCGACCAGCACACGGGCGAATTTCGGCATGCGCGGAGGATGCGGCGGGAGCGATTTTTGTCGAAGTTTTTCACCCCCGCGGGTTGACTCCGCGCGCCCATGATCCGCTTCTGCAAAAGGCTGTGTCTCGTCCTCGTTTTCGCTGCGCTCACGGCGGGGGGGCTGCTGCTGTGGCTGGCCCCGGACCCGGAATACCAACTGCAATCCTGGCTGGCGGCGGGCCGTTTCTCCGCCTACGACACGATGATCGCGGACGCGGCGCGCAAACACGGGCTGGATCCGCTGCTAGTGCGGGCGATGGTCTGGCGGGAGAGCGCGTTTGACCCGTCGAAGGTGGGCACGAGCGGGGAGCGCGGGCTGATGCAGGTGGGTGAGGCGGCGGCGCAGGACTGGGCCACGGCGGAGAAGATCGAGACCTTCGTGCCGACTGATCTTTTCGACGCGAAGACGAATCTGGAGGCGGGCACCTGGTATCTCAAAAAGGCCCTGGAGCGCTGGAAGCTCAAGGCGGATCCGGTGCCCTTTGCGCTGGCAGAATACAATGCGGGGCATGGCCGCGTGGAGCGCTGGATCGCGGCGACCCAGCGCGGCGATGAGGCGCAGGCGGAGCATCTGGTGCGGGCGATCGATTTCCCGACCACGCGGAAATACATCGAGGACATCACCGCCCGGCAGCGCCTTTACCAGGCGGGCGTGGAGCGGTGAGGGGCTACGGCAGTTTACTGACGCTGAGGCGGAGATATTTCCGCGTGGCCGTGCCGATGGCGACCTTGGCTTTTACGACGCGGGTGAGCCCGCTGGCCGAGACGGTTTCCTCGATCACGGGCGCCGGCACCCAGCTCGCGGGGGTGAGGTCGGGGGATTCCTCGACGACATAGCTGAGGTCGGTCGCGGACAGAAGCTGCGGGTAGGTGAGGATGAGGTAGCCGCTTTCCATGGCGAGCTGCGGGAGCGCGGTGCCGGCGGCGGCGTTGGGGTCGGTATGAAAGGCGTATTCGAGGAGGTTCTTACTGCTGTCTTTGTCGGAGTCGGCGGTGGCGGAAGCGGTGGCGCTGCCCAGCTTGGCGCTGGCCCAGTTTTCGTAGCGCAGGAGGTGGGCGTATTTTGAAAGGCGGACGAAATTGGACGCGTCCGGCTGGTCGCCGGCGGGCAGCGGAGTCTGCCCGTCGTAGAGGGCAGCGCCGGGCTGGTACTGCTTTACGGAGGTGGTGACGCCGGCGAGTTTCCACACTCCGGCGAACTGCTGGAAGAGCCCGCTGCCAGAATCGCCGAGAGTGATCTCCGAGGCGTCGGCGACGGTGCGCTTGAAGCTCGTCTCCAAGGCTTCGTAGCTGTAGCCGCTGTAGATGGCGCTAACCGCAGAAGTGAGGGTCTTGCCGGTGCCCCAGCGCAGCGCGCGGGTGCTGTCGTCGCCCCAGTTCCAGCCTTCGCCGGTGATGACCGCGCCCTTTCCTACGCCCCAGCCGATGATGGTGGAAGTGAGGTTCAGGTCGGCTGTGCTCGAGAAATTAAGGGGCAGGTTCTGGACGACGGGCAGGGGCGGGAGGCCGATGATTTTGACGAGCTTGAGATCGACGTTGTCCGGGGGCTCGCTGATCTGGAGCGGGGCGAAGCTCGGGTCGATGGGGTAGCTGACGGCGTTGATGACCACGCTGCCGACCATATTGACGTGGTTGGCGGTGAGGACGCACCCGTGGCCGAGATAGACGCCGGAGGCGTTGTTCGGGCCAAACTGGACGACATTGGCCCAAGGCGCGCCGCTGGCCGGGGCGGTGGTGTTCCTAATGTTGTCCACGTCGGCGGGCCCGGTGCCGTAAATGACGAGGGCCTGCGCCACCGGGGCGCACAGGAGCGTGGTGGCGGAAAAAAAGGCGAGGCGCTGGAGCGTGCGGGGCATTGAGGCGCGGCACTCTCGCCCACAAGGCGAGCGTCCTCAACTGTCGCGTGATAAAAAAACTCCCTACAGCCCGTCGCCGGCTTTCAGCGTCTGGCGGCCTTCGTAGATGACATCCTTGTAGGTCGCGCCCGCGGGGATCATCGGGAGGACGTGCTCGGTGTAGGGCACCATGACGTCGAGCACGTACGGCTCATCGGCGTCGAGCATGCGCTGCATGGCGGCGGCGAGGTCTTTCTTGTGCAGCACGCGCTCGCATTTGATGGCGAAGCCCGCGCACATTTTCACGTAGTCGGGGTAGATGCCGGTCGGGTCGTCGAGGCTGCCTTCGTAAGTCTGCTTCGGGTTGCCGAGAAAGGTGTGGCCGCGGTTGGATTTGTAGAAGCGGTCCTCCCACTGCATGACCATGCCAAGCCACTGGTTGTTGAGGATCATCACCTTGGCATTGATGCCCTCGACGTGCGCCATCGCCATCTCCTGCACGTTCATCAGGAAGGAGCCGTCGCCATCAATGTCGATGACCTGCTTGTTCGGGAAAGCCACCTTCGCGCCGAGCGCCGCAGGGTAGCCATAGCCCATCGAGCCGAGGCCCGCGCTGGTCAGCAGTGTGCGCGGCTTGTCGAAATCGTAATACTGCGCGGCCCACATCTGATGCTGGCCCACGCCGGTGGTGATGATCGCGTCGCCTTTGGTCAGCTCGTAGAGCAGGCGGATGGCATACTGCGGCTGGATCACGTCCTCAGTGTCATTGAAAGTGAACGGGAAATTTTCCCGCCAAGCGGCAATCTTCACGTACCAGTCCGGGAAGGCGGTGAAGTCCTTTTTCACCCGCGCTTTGCCGGCTTTTTCGAGCAGCCCGTTCAGCTTCGCGAGCGCGTATTTCACGTCGCTCAGGATGGGCAGTTTCACGACCTTGTTCTTGTTGATCTCCGAGTTGTCGATGTCGATGTGGACAATCGTCCCGTGCTTCGCAAACTCGCTGATCTTGCCCGTCACCCGGTCGTCGAAACGCACGCCGATGGCGAGCAGCAGGTCGGCCTCGTTCACCGCATTGTTGGCGTACACCGTGCCGTGCATGCCCAGCCATTTGAGCGAAAGCTCATGCGTCTCGGGAAAGCAGCCGATGCCCATCAGCGTGGTCGCCACCGGGATGCCCGTGCGCTCGACAAACTCCAGCAACTCCGCGCTCGCCTCGCCCGAGATGATGCCGCCGCCGCAGTAGATCATCGGGCATTTCGCGTTCTTGAGGTGGCCGATGACTTCGTTCAGCGCCGCGTCGTCCGCCTTTTGCACGGGGTTGTAGCCGCGCAGGTTCACCTCCGTCGGGAAAATGGGCTGCGTCGTGGCGATCTGCACGTCCTTCGGGATGTCGATGAGCACCGGCCCCGGACGGCCCGTGGTGGCGATGTAAAAAGCCTCTTTCACGATGCGCGCGATGTCGTTCACATCCATCACGAGGAAGTTGTGCTTCACGATCTGCGCCGTCACCGAGAACACGTCCGTCTCCTGAAACGCGCCCTTGCCGATCATGTGCCGCGGCACCTGCCCGGTGATTGCCACCAGCGGCGTCGAGTCGAGATACGCGTCGGCGATGCCCGTCACCAGATTCGTCGCGCCCGGCCCCGAAGTCGCCATGACCACGCCCGCCTTGCCCGTCGCCCGCGCATAACCTTCCGCCGCAAAAACCCCGCCCTGCTCATGCCGCGGCAGGTAAGTCCGCAGCACGTCCTCGCGCTTGGTCAGCGCTTGGTGCATGTGCATCGACGCCCCGCCCGGATAGGCGAAAATCGTGTCCACGCCCTCGCGGATCAGGCACTCGACGAGAATCTCCGCCCCGCTCATGGTCACGCCGCGCTCAGGCGTCGCGGGCTTCGTGGTGGGTTCGGTCGTGGTGGTCGGAGTGCTCATGGTTTGCTTGGTAAAAAGGGGCGCGAAACTAGCAGCCGGGCCGCCTCCCGGCAAGGGCCGATTCCCGCCGCCCGCACCTCTGAGCGTGCGCCGAAAGTCCTGCCCCCGTGGTTTCCCTGCTTTCGATCCACGCTCTCAGCGCGCCGGGATCGCCCGCCGCACTTCGCCCGGGCCGCCGCGCGGAGCCGCGGGCCTTTTCCCGCCGGCGATGAGATTACCCTGCGCGTCGTAGTCCTCGATACGCGCCTGGTTTTTCCCCTCATAGACAAAGACGCGCCGGCCGAGCGGCTGGTTGGTCGCGCTGAAGAGCGTCGATTCAGTGATCCGCCCGGAGTAGTCGAATTTGTAGGACTCCTTGAAGCGCACCTTGCCTTGGGCATCGAGGTGCGTCGCGCCCTTGGCAAAGTTCTGTTCGTTCAAAAAATAGATCGTCTTGCTCAGCACCTTGCCGCCCGCCTCGGCGATCGTCTCCTCGGAAGTGCGCGTGTCGGGGTTGATGACCGTCGTCGCCGTCGTGCCGTCGGGCCGCATGCGCGTGGTGGCCTTGATGGTTCCCTGCGCGTGCGCGGCGAGCGGGAGAAAGGCGAGGGCGAAAATGAAAGCGGGCGTTTTCACAGGGGCGCGAGTTTAGGGCGTGCCAGCGAGTTCCGCCAGCGGCACATCTTCGCCTTGGTGGCGGCTGAATTGCAGATCGTAGAGCCGCCGGTAATAGCCGCTCTTCTCGAACAGCTCGCGGTGCGTGCCCACTTCCTTGATGCGCCCGTTTTCGAGCACCACGATCTGGTCGGCGTTCAGGATGGTGGAAAGGCGGTGCGCGATGGCGATGACCGTGCGGCCTTGCGAGAGCACGTCGAGCGCGCGCTGGATTTCCTTTTCCGATTCCGTGTCGAGCGCGCTGGTCGCCTCATCAAGCAGGAGGATCGGCGCGTTTTTCAGCAGCGCGCGGCCGATGGACAGGCGCTGCTGCTGGCCGCCGGAGAGGTTGCAGCCTTTGTCGCCGATGACCGTCTCGTAGCCGTGCGGCTGCAGCAGGATGAAGTCGTGCGCGAAGGCCTGCCGCGCGGCGGATTGCACCTCGGCGTCGGTCGCGTCGAGACGGCCGTAGCGGATGTTCGCGGCGATGGTGGTGTGAAAAAGAAACGTCTCCTGCGTGACGATGCTGACCTGCTCGCGGAGCGACGTCTGGGTGGCCGTGCGGATGTCGCGCCCGTCGATCAGCACTGCGCCGGACTGCGGATCGTAGAAGCGCAGGATGAGCGAAAGCAGCGTGCTCTTGCCCGCGCCGCTCGCGCCCACGAGCGCGCACGTGGTGCCCGGCGCGATGGTGAGTTGGATGTCCGCGACGGCGGGCTGCTCGGCGCGGTAGCCGAAGGTGGTGTGGTCGAAGGAAATTTCGCCGCGCACTTTCGCCAGCGCGGTCGCGCCGGGCGCATCCTGCACGGTGGGTTCGAGCGCCATCAGCTCGAAGATGCGCGTGGTCGAGGCGAGGCATTTTTGCATCTGGCCGTTCACCTTGCTCAGCTTCTTCACCGGATCATAGAGCAGGAAAATGCCGACGAGCAGACCGATGAATTCCGCCGCGCTGATCTGCCAGTACCACACGTAGAAAAGCGCCAGCCCGACGCCGACCGCCGCGACCGACTCAATCATCGGCCCCACGATCTCGACGGCCTTGCGCACGCGGATGGAGTTGCGGAACTGGTGCCGGCTCGACTGCTCAAAATCACGCGCCTCGTCCTCCTCACGCGCCAGCGATTTGATGACGCGGATGCCGGCGAACGCCTCCTGCATGATGACCATCATCGCGCCCGCCTCGTTTTCCTCATCGCGGCCCGCGCGCCGCACTTTGCGTCCATAGACGATGATCGGGATGAGGCAGACGGGAAAAAGCACGAGGCTGCCGAGCGTGAATTTCCAGTCGATCGAGAACAGCGTGATGAGCGCGCCGATGATCGTGAAGGGCTGCGTGACGATGTCGCTGCTCACGCTCGTGAGCGCCTGCTGGGCCATGCGCGCGTCGTTGTTCACGCGCTGGAGGAGCTGGCCCGCGCGGCTTTTGCCGAAAAAATCCAGCGACTGCGCGAGGATGTGGCGGAAGAGCTTTGTGCGAATATCGACGAGCAGTTTCAGGCTCACCCACGCCATGCAGTAGGCGTTGAGATATGCGAAAACGCTGCGCGCGACGACGATCAGGGGGATGAGCGCGCAGATCCACAGCACGCCGTCGATTCCCGGCCCAGTGCCGCTTTTGAGCGCAGCGAGATGCCCGCCGCCGCTCGGCGAGACGTAGTGCATGACGTGCTTGAAAACGAGGCCGTAGCAGCCGTTGAACGCCCCCGCGAGCGCGCCGCAGACCAGCCCCGCGATGAAGCGTCCGCGATACGGACGCAGGAAGGGCAGGAGCTGGGCGTAGGGCCGCCAGGCGTCGCGCATCATGGGCTGCGGCTTGGCTTTTTTTGCAGGCGGCTCGGGTTGGGAAGGCACGGTGGGTCAGGGAGTCGGGATGAGCTGGGCAATAGCACCGATGACCAGCTTCGTCGAGATGCGCTCCATCGGCGCGCCCTTCATCCGCGGGGTGAAAATGGTGAGCGGCGCGAGCGGCTGCGCGGCGGAAAGGACGACCGCGCGCTCGTGCCGCGGACGCCAGTGGAAAGGATTCGTCGGCCCAAACAGCGCGACCTGCGGCGTGCGCAACGCGGCGGCGAGATGCACCGCGCCGGTGTCGCAGCTCACGCAGATTTTCGCCCGCCCGATCACCGCCGCGAAAGTGAGCAGGTCGATTCTGCCTGCGAGATTGAGCGCGGGTTTGTCGAGCGCGGCTTGGATTTTGGCAATGTGCGCGCGCTCGAATTCATCCGCGCCGCCGGTGAGCACGCACTCGACCCCGTGCCGCGCGCGCAGATGCGCGATCACCTCCGCCCACCGCTCCGGCACCCAGAATTTCTCCGCCCGCGCCGTGCCCGGATGGATGACGGCAAACTCCCCCGCACCCGTGATTCGCACCGCCGCCGCCCGCGCCTCATCCGACAGCGCCATCTCCGGCTCTGCCTGGGTGGAGCACTCGACCCGAGTGCCCCGCTCGGCGACCCGCCGAGCGGACGGACGGCGCGCGTCGACCGCGATCACGCCGTCCACCAAGTCCAAATAGTGATCGGCCGTGTGCCGCTCCCGCACCGCCGACTCGACAAAGCGATTGTAAGCCACCGCCCGCAGCTTCGATTTTTTCACCCACGCAAAAGTCGCCCGTTCCTTCGCCCGCGAAAGCCCCGCCGCGAGCGCCGACCGATCCGTGCCCGTGAAATCGACGCACAAATCCCACGCCCCCGTCAGCACCTGCTGCCACGGCGCAAACCCGCGCCCGCGCCCGAGCACCACGCCGGTATCGATCGCGGACACCGCCCCCAGCAACCCCGCGCACCCCGGCGCCACCGCCAGCGCGATGTGCGCCTCCGGCCACGCCACCCGCAGTGCCCGCAAGGCCGCCGTGGTCAGGATCAGATCTCCGATCCGCTTGAGCTGGAGCGCGAGGATTCTCATCGCGCGTGCTGCAGTGTGGCCGCAGTCCGGGTGGAGCACGCGACCCGCGTGCCGTCCTCGGCGACCCGCCGAGGACACCGTGTGCGCGCGGCCTCGAAGCCACGCCAGCGACTCAGACAGCGCCTCCGCATGGCCGCGCGCACTCGATCTTTGCGGCGGGTCGCCGCAAAGAGCACTCGGGTCGAGTGCTCCACCCGGCATGTTGTTTGCGCGCGCGTTTTCATTTTGCCAGCGCCACGCGGTACGCCTCCAGCAGCCGCGCGCGGAAATGC
>JANPHJ010000013.1:0-7347 GCA_031424395.1 Chthoniobacter sp. | reverse complement strand
ATCCCCATCCTCGTCCGCCGTTGCCTTTTTAACCGGCTGCTAGGCGACGATCTTCGTGGTGGTCTGCGCGGGCTTGGCGGCAGCGAGGGCGGCGAGGACTTTCTCGACGGCGGCCTCGGCGGTGAGGCCGTGCTTTTTGCGGAGGATGTCCACGGCACCGTGCTCGATGAACTGGTCGGGCCAGCCGACGCGGACGACGGGCGTTTTGAGGCCTGCGTCGTTGAGGTGCTCGATGATAGCGCAGCCGAAGCCGTTGTGCAGGACGTGGTCTTCGAGCGTGCAGACGACATCACGCTGCGGGCGAAGAATTCGATGGTGCCGGTGTCGAGCGGCTTGATCCAGCGCGGGTTGATGACGGCGGCGCTGATGCCCTGCGCCTCCAACTTTTGTCCTCGTTCCCAAACTCTGTTTGGGAACGAGGACAGGGAGCGAAACTCTGTTTCGCACGGAGGGTTTGCTCTCCGGGCGGAGTGACGTGCGGCCAGCGCGCAGACTCCTCTCACGCTGCGCCGTGTCGCGCTGCGGCGGTTGACCTTTTATGCACCCGGTGCCACGCTGGCACCATGTCAGCCGTCGCCGAAAAAAAGTCCCGCCTGGTCACCTGCATCCCCTCCGGTTTGCGCAAGACCATCCAAGCCGCCGCCGACCTCGAAGGCGCGTCGCTCAACCATTTTGTCGTGCAAGCCGCGCACCGGCAGGCGCAGGAAATCCTCGAACGCGAGACCATCATCCGGCTGAGCCGCGAGCAGACCCGGCGCGTTTTCGAGTTGCTCGAAAAACCGCCGAAGCCAAACGCGGCGCTGCTCGCCGCGAAGGCCGTGCATGGGAAACTCATGCGTGCTTAAGGTCGAATTGCTGGATGCGACGCACGACCGCCGCGGCTTTGACTGCGGCGTGGAGCCGCTGAACCGTGGAAGACGTTCGTGCTGGTCGCCGAGGAAGCCACCGCGCCGAAACCCGTGCTCGGTTACTTTACCCTCTCGCTCTGCCAGGTGCTCGGTCAGCAGGTGCCCGCGGAATGGGCGAAGAAGCTGCCTGAACAGATCCCGGAGCTGCGGCTCGGGCGGTTGGCGGTAGCGCGGACCCGACAGGGCAGTGGGTTTGGCAAAGCACTGCTCGTGGAAGCGTTGCAGCGTTGCAGCGGAGCGCGCGAGTGGCGGAGATCGCCGGGGGCATCGGCTTGTTCGTGGACGCCAAGGATGAGGCTGCCGCCGCGTTTTATGCACGATTTGGATTCGAGGCAACGCCCTCCGGCCCGCTGACGCTTTTCATGCCGGCGGAAACAATCCGCCGTTTTGCGGCGTAGCTTTCGGCTCGCGCAAAGTAGCTTGGGCTTTAGCCCAAAGTCGGTGCAAGTTTGGGCTGAAGCCCAAGCTACATTGTCATGAAAACCCCGCGCCAAATCCCCTGCGCCACCTGCTGCAAGCCGACGGAATATTTTGCCGAGCGACTCGGGCCGTTCTGCTCAGCGCGCTGCCAGATGATCGATCTCGGCAAATGGTTCGGTGAGGAATACCGCGTGAGCGAACCGCTGCGCCCGGATCACTTCGCAGAATTTGAACAGCTCGACGGCGGCGGCGAACTCGACCGGCCCGAATAGCGCGCTAACTCACGAGATAGGGGATCGTCAGCGGCCCTTGCGGCAGAACGGCAAGGCGGGCAGCGGGGCCAAGCGCCGCGAGCTTTTGCGCGATAGTCGCGGCGATGTCGGCGCACGGGATGAGATGCGCGGCGCGCACGGTTTCATCTGGTAGCGCGCTATGGAGGTGGATTTCCGCGCGGCGCTGGATGAGCGCCTGAATCTGGCTCTGCCACTGCTCGGCGTGGAGAAAACCGGGCGCGGCCAGGCGCGCGAGCAGCGCCTCGCCATCGGGCACGCTGCGAAGCAAGCGTTCATGCGGGCTGCCAGCCGGCACACCTTCGCCGCACTCGGCGGCGAGGATGATCGTGCCGCCGTCTTTGACGATGCGCGCGGCGGCAGCCATGCCTTTCACGGCCTGGTAAAGATTCATGTCGAGCGGGTAGCCGCTGTTGGTCGTGAGCACGATGTCGAACGGCTCCGCCACCCGCTGCATCGCGCTCGCGCGCACGAATTCGATGCCGACCTTGTGCGCCGCGAGAAGGTCGCCCGCGAAGACGCCGGTGATTTCCCGCCGCTCATTCAGCGCGACATTCAGCAAAAAGCTCGGACCGGCGCGCAGCGCGATGTCGCGCATTTCTTCCCACAACGGATTGCCCTCGGTGATGCCAAACGCCGCCCGCGCGCTGCCGATGTGATGCGCGCCGTGGTTGCTCATCACCGTCTCCAGCGCGGCGACGCCCGGCATGATGCCTTTCGGCCCGCCGCTGAATCCGGCGAAAAAATGCGGCTCGATAAAGCCGGTAACGATCCGCACATCGGCCTCGGTGAAGTGCCGGTTGAGCAGCGCGGGCGTGCCGGTCTTCGTGACGCCGAGCTGCACCAGCGCAGCGGGATTCTCCGGCTCGTGATTGAGGCAGCGGTAGTTCGCGACGACCTCTGCCGTGAGCATCTGCTCCAGCTCCGCGCGCGTGTTGGGCCGGTGCGTGCCCAGCCCATTCAGCAGCGTGATGTTGTCCCGCGCCGCGCCCGCGTTTTCCAAATACCCGAGCAGGCACGGCAGCAGCCGGTCGTTCGGCGTCGCCCGCGTGATGTCCGTGTGGACGATGCAAATCCGCGCGCCCGCGCTGAGCCAATCGGCCAGCGGCTGCGCGCCGATGGGTTGCGCCAGCGCCGCGAGCACCGCCGCCTTTTCATCTGCCAGTGCGGGCTGCGGCGCGGGCTCGATGACCGTGGTGCGCCCGTCCGGCAACTCAACCGTGAGTTGGCCGCGCCCGTAGGCGAGCGGAATTCTCATCGCACCGTGAACCGCGGATTCTGCCCGAGGAAGCGGATGGGATTTTGGAAGACGAGCTGGTCGATGGTCTCGTCGGAGTGGCCGCGGCGGCGCATCTCGACGGCGGTCTTCGGCACGGCCAGCGGATCACTGCGGCCCCAGTCGCACGCGCTGTTCAGCCACACGCGCTGGCCGCCATACACTTCAAACATGTCGATCGCGCGGGGCGGCGTGGTTTTCGACTCCGGGTAAAGCGTGATGCCGGCCCAGAATCCCTCGTCGAGAACCATCTGGATCGTGTGCTCCTCGACATGGTCGATGATGACGCGCGCGGGCTCGATGCGCGTGTCCGCCTTGATCGCGTCGAGGATGAGCCGCGTGCCCTTGTGCTTGTCCTCGAGGTGCGGCGTGTGGACGAGGATGAGCTGATCGTGCCGCGCCGCGAGGTCGATGTGCTGCTCCAGAATCTTCAGTTCGTTGCGCGTGTTTTTGTTCAGCCCGATTTCGCCGATGCCGAGCACGTTGGGCCGGTCGAGAAACTGCGGGATCAGCTCGATCACTTCCTCGGCCAGCTTCACGTCCTCCGACTCCTTCGGGTTGATACACAGCCAGGTGAAATGCGGCAGCCCAAACTTCGCGGCCCGCTTTGGCTCATAGTCCGTCAGCTGGCAGAAATAGTCGTAGAAACCCTCCGGCCCGCTCCGGTCGTAGCCGGCCCAAAATGCCGGCTCGCAGACCGCGCGACAGCCGGCGAGGACCATCGCCTCATAGTCGTCGGTGACGCGGCTGACCATGTGGCCGTGGGGTTCGATGTAACGCATGGGATTTAAATGACGAATGACGGATGACGAATGACGAAAGAATGACGAATGACCAAGCCCGAAGGTGCCGTTCGCGGAGTCGCCTGATTCGTCATTCGAGCTTTGTCATTCATTCGGAATTTCTCATTCGTCATTCGTCATTTTCCACGCCCCCACCGCACCCTTCCCGTGCGCCTTCGCAATCGGCTCCACCGTCGGATCGCTCAGTGCCATCAGCACGCTCTTCGCCCGCTCCGGCTCACCGCGCTGCAACTCGGCCAGCGCCTTGCGGAAAGCGGCTAGTCGGAAATCGGGCTCGCCTTCGCCCCGGTCCACGCGGTCGAGAAAGGCGGCGAGGTCGATGAGTTTCGACCGCGCGTCCATGAAGTAGAGATCAAGGAGCTGCTGGCGGGTCATGGTGGAAAATTAGGTTCGCAGCGGCGCGGCGCAACTTCCGCGAACAAAACAGCCCCGGAGATTCGCTCCGGGGCTGTTCGTCAAAATGCGGGTGCTTGCGCGGGCGGTTACTTCTCCTCGGGCGCGAAGTCCTTGTGCCCTTTTTCCTTCTCCTCGCTGAGCTTATCGAGCGCCTTCTTCACGTCGTCGGCCTTGTCGGCTTTGATCGCCGCTTCGAGTTCGTCGTAGGTCTTGGCGAGGTCGGCGAGTTGCGCCTTGTACTTGTCGAGGTAGGCCGCTTTTTCCGCCGCGGGTACTTCCTTGGTCTTTGCGGGTTCAAGCTTGGTCGAGGCGTCGAGGCTCTTTTTGATCGTGGCGATGAGCGCGAGATTTTCGTCTTTCTTCGCCGCATCGGCGACCTGCTTTTTTAGCGTGCGCAAGCTCTTGTTCATCGTCTTCATTTCCTTCGTGAGCGGCGTGTCGTCTTCGGCGGCAAAGGCGGCGGTGCCGGCGAAGGCGAGGGTCAGGGCTAGGGTGAGGAGAGATTTGATTTTCATAGTTGGGATGGGTTGCGGGTTGGATTTTGCGGACTTAATCGCGGCTTGCCAAACCCTTTGTTTGCCAAGCCGCGCGGTCGATTGACGCAACCACCGCGCGTTTCACTCAATCTTAGAGCCTGGCCGAAAGTCTGTATTTTACCGCAGAGGCGCAGAGGACGCAGAGGAACGCAGAGCAAAGAAGCCAAATCCCTCTGCGTTTCTCTCAAAAACCTCTGCGCCTCTGCGGTCGTACCCACGCTGGTCGCGGAAACATCCGCTCACTCCGTGCGCAAGGCCGCCACCCCGCTCCCGCGCAACGCTATCCGCGTCGCCACCCATGCCCAGAAAACGCAGCCCAGCGTCAGAGCGCCGAGCAGCAGCCCCATTTCCGCATACGGAAAACCGCCCGCCCTTTCGCGCAGCCCCGGCCACACCGCCACCACCGCGCTCGCGGTACCGATGACCAGCCCGCATCCGATCAGCCACCGATGCTCCGCAAAGACCAGCGCCCGTAACTGTCCCCGTCGAAACCCGACTGCCTCCAGCAACCCAAACTCCCGCCGCCGCTCCAGCACATTGCGCGCGACGACAATCGCCAGCCCAGCGCTGCCGAGCAGCAGCCCCAGCCCGCCAAGCGCTTGGAAAATTGACAGGTAGGTATTTTCCACCGCCTGAAACTCCGCCAGCCGCTGCCCCGCCGCCGTCAGTTCCAGTCCACGATCCGCAAGCTGTCGCGAAAGATGGTCCCGCACCGCCGCCACCTTCTCGCGCGGCGCGTCGATGAGGAAAAAGCGGTAGCCGCCAATGCCGGGAAATTTTTCGACAAAGCGCTTTTCGGAAATGACGACGCTGCCTTGGAGGATCGAGCCGCTGACCGTCGCCACGATCCGAATTTTGAAAGGCTGCCCGCGCTCATCCTTGTATTCGAGCGTGTTGCCGAGCTTCATTTTCAAAGCCCACTGGAGCGTGTTGGCATCGACAACTCCGGGCACCGCGTCCTCGAAATCCGCGCCATCAAGCGCGGGCCACCAATGCTCCGGCGTGAGCGGCAGCTTTGTCTCGGGCTCACCGTCGCCGGAATATTTTCCCGCGGTGAAGCGAAATGCTCCGCGCTGTGCAAGTTCGCCCGGCTTCATCCCCAATACCCGCGGTTGGAGCGCCTTGTTCAGATTCAAACAACTCGCATCATCTCCATCCCGCACTCTCAGCGGCACGATACTCACGCCGTCCACAAGCTTCTCATCCAGCGCGAAAGCCTCGCGGCCTTTCGCCGTATTCAAGTCGTCGTAGATCGGCAGCGCCGCTTCGCCGACGAGCGCAAACCCGCCCGTCCCCGAATCCCGCCGCGCCGACTCACCCGCCGGGCGCTGCCGGAACGCATCCACCGCCACCACCATGAACACCCCGCTCGCCAGCACCGCGATGATCGCCACGCTCCGTCCCCGCCGCCGCGCCGCATTGCGCACGCCGAGCTGCGCGAGCGATTCGAGGCCCGGCGTCACCGCGTCGGAGCTCCGCCGGAGCCAAGCAACCGCCAGCGCCAGACCGCCAAGCAGCAGCAACGCCCCCGCGCCGAAAAATGCTTCCGCATTCGTCGTCGAAAACGCCGTCGCCACTGCTGCGACGATGCACACCGTAGCGACCGCTCGTGGGAACCGCAGAGGCGCGGAGAGGATGGAGAGAAACGCAGAGGGCTTTTTTGACCTGTCTTTTCCACCCTCTGCGTTCCTCTCAAAAACGTCTGCGCCTCTGCGGTCAAACTCCCCCGTCGCATCGTCACCCGTCAGCAGCGCCCGCGCCGTCTGCCGAAGCTGCCGCCGGCTCGCCCACCACATTGCGAGCAGCGCGATCAGCACGCCAGAAGCTGCACCGACAGCCAGCGTCCCGCCTTTCACCACGAAGACAAAATTCGTCGTCCCCACCGCCCCGCGCCAGACCGTCGCGAGCGCGCGAAGCACGAGCTTTGTGTAAAACACCGCGCCGAAAACGCCGACAATACTTCCCACGATTGCCAGCACCGCGCCCTCCGTGAGAAACAGCCTGCGCACTTGCTTTGCGCGCAGCCCGAGCGCTAGCAGCAGCCCCGCCTCGGCGTTGCGCTGCTCGAGTGAAAAGGTGAACAGCATCCCCGTGAGCACCGCCGCCGCCGCGATGAGAAAGAACGAGAAATAGACGAAAAGCTCGCCGAAATCCACCGGCGCATCCGTCGCCGCCAGCGCCTGCGCGCGCAGCGGGAGGAATTGAAAGCCGAGCATTTCCGGCGTCAGCTTCGCCCGCAGCTCGCGCTCGATCTCCGCGCGCTCCGTCCCCGCCGGCCAGCGCATCGCGGTCACATTGCCCCAGCGATTTCCCCACATCTCCTGCCCGACTTTGAGATTCACAAACGCCTTCGGCGTGCCGCGATACTTCTCCCAGTACGCCTGATCCTTGTCCCTCATCCGCGTCGCATCGAATTGGAACCCCGGCTTCCAGTCGCGGCAGTTCTGCTTGTCCGCGAGCCCTGGAAAATCCGGCATCCACGAGCTGTTGAGCTGCGGCTCATCCATCGGCAACACCGCCAGCACCGTGAACTTCCGCGCCTGCTCCACCAGCTCCCGCCGCTCGCCCATGACAAAGTATTTCACCGTCACCTCCCCACCCGCGCCGATGCCCAGATCGTCCGCCAGCCATTGCGAAATCACCATCTCACCGTCCGCCAGCTCCGCCGGCAAAAACCCCGACGACGCCGTCTCCACCGCCGTGACCATCGAGTAAGGC
>JANPHJ010000012.1:0-32159 GCA_031424395.1 Chthoniobacter sp. | reverse complement strand
GGTCATGCCCGTTCGCGTGGCAAAAATGCGAGAGGGGAAAGAGCAGGTCGGCAGCGGGCGCGGCAACGATCATGTGTAGCGGGCGTTTTGATGCTGCGGCAAAAAGAACGCGTGCAGGATCACGTCGATCTTGAGCAGCGCCTCGCGGGTCAGCACGAGCCAGTCGCCCTGCTCGGAAAGCAGACCGCGGCGCTTCAGCTCCGCCAGCGGCTGATTGAAACGCTCGGCGATGACGACGTGGAATTTTTCGCGGAAGTAGCTCTGGCTCACGCGCCCGAGTTTGAGCTGCAAAATCAGCTCGCGGATCATCCGCTCCTCCTCGGTAGTGACGAGCGCGCGACCGATGGGCAAATCCCCGCGCTGCACGGCAGCGGTGTAGGTCTCGAAATCCGGCAGGTTTTGAAAATGCACCCCCGCGACGTGGCTGAAACTGGCGACGCCGAGCCCAAGCAAATCCGCGCCCTGCCACAGCAAATCGCGATACAGGAACTTCGTCTTTTGCGGATCGCGCACCGCCGTGGTCGCGCTGGTCACGGTGTAGCCCGCGCCTTCCAGCGCGGAAAAGGCCTCGTCCACCCAGCGGCGTTTCGTCTGCCAGTCGGCGACGGGCGCGACGAGTTTCCCCTCGGCTTTCATCTGCTGGTAGATCGTCGTGTTGAACGGGATTTCCATCTGGTAGATCGTCACCGAGTCCGGCTGCAGCTCGATGGTCTTGGCGATGTTCCGCTGCCAGTTTTCGTCCGTCTCCTCGATCATCCCCGCGATGAGGTCGATGTTGATCTGCGGAAAGCCGATCTTTCGCGCAAAGTCGTAGGCGCGGTAGATCTCGTCCTCCCGATGCGCACGCCCGTTGATCTCCAGCAGGTGCTTGTCGAAATTCTCCACGCCCAGCGAAAGCCGCGTTACGCCAATGTCGCGGATCGCACTCAGCTTCGCCTCGGTGAGCGTGCCAGGCTCGGCCTCGAAGGCGACCTCCTCGGCCTCGTTCCACGGCAGCAGCGCCTTCATCCGATCCGTCAGCGCGGTGAGCTGGGAGACTGAGAGATAGCTCGGCGTGCCCCCGCCGAAATAGACAAACTTCGGCTTCCGCCCCGCGATCCGCGGCGTCGCTGCGTAATGCTCAAACTCTTTCATCGCGAGATCGAGGTAGCCTTTGATCTCGTCCGCATTTTTGTCCGTATAAACGCGGAAGTAGCAGAAGTGGCAGCGCTTCCGGCAAAACGGGATGTGGAAATAAACGCCGAGCGGCACGCCGGCCGGCGCGGGCTTGGCGAGCGCGCGCTGCACCTCGTCGGCCTTGTCCTTTTGCCAAAACGAAAACGGCGGGTAGTTCGCGACGAAGTAATTGCCGGCGGTGGTTTCATCCCCATCGGCGAGGAGTCGGTCGAAAGTTTCAGTCGTCATGCGCGGGGCTTTTTTGGAACGCGCGGAGCGTCGCGCAGCGATCCGCGCTGCGCAACGAAATAGTGTGTGTGCGTATTAAATTGCGGCGACCACGCGTCACGCTCACCTCGGGAACGCGGATGCCGCGACGCCAAGGCTTTGAATCTTGCGCGCGCTGGCGGAGCGGTTAGGGGCGGACGGGAAGAAATCGACCGCATGGGCGGACATGCAGAGCATCAGCGCGCGCGCTCCAGCCTTCCTCGATTTAGGCCGGGATGCTGTCGCCGGGCTTGAGCACCCATTCATCGCGCTCTTCATCGGAAATCCGCCGAACGCTAGCATGGTTGGTTCGGCGGTATTCTTTAAACCCCGAGACCGTTAATTCCGATACTTGACCGCTCCAATTTGTCCATCCGCAGTTTCGGGTGTAACGGATGCGAGCCCACTCCTAACGCGTCAATCGACCGCAGCCATGCACCAATGAGCGATAGCTGAAGGACTTGAGCGAGTCATCAGCTATGTGCGGGACTCGAAAAACTGTTACTCGACGAACGGGGAAGCACTGCGGGTAATAGCCGGTACGCTGCTGGCGCAGGCTGTGGCGGGGGATCATGGAGAGCGTGTAACCGCCTGACTGCTGGGAAGCGTGTGCTGCTGCCGGCAAATATATTTTGCACAAAGGCCAAGCTATCTTGGCGCAACATGCCACTCGACGCTTGCGCGCGGGCGGGCGGGCGGGTAGCACGCGGGGCGAAGGTTATTTCGGTCAATTCCCAAACCACGAAGGACAACCAATGCAGAAAGAAAAAATCGCAATTCTCGGCGGCGGTGTTGGTGGCTGCACGGCGGCGCTGTGGCTCACTGATCCCATCCACCAGGGCAAATATGAAGTGACCCTTTACCAGCTCGGCTGGCGGCTGGGGGGCAAGGGCGCGAGCGGGCGCAACCCCGACCCCAACCTGGGCCATCGCAGCGAGGAGCACGGGCTGCATATCTGGTTCGGCTTTTATGAAAATGCCTTCCGCACCATCCGCCGCGCCTACGAAGAGATGGGGGCGAACGGGCCGTTCGGCTCGTGGCGCGATGCCTTCAGCGGCGTGACGGAAGGCGTGGTGGCGGATCATCACGATCCCGCGCAGCCGTGGAATTTCTGGTGCTATCGCTTTCCGAAGGATGGCGAGGAGCCGGGCGACGGGCGGCCGCAGCCCGACCTGTTGCACCTGATCCGGCGCGGGCTGCGCTGGATCGTGGATAACATCGACAGCAATGACGTGATCCTCAATGCGCTGCCGAAGCCGGACACCGCGGCGCATGTGCCGCGGACGCCGGGCGGATTTTTCGGCGCGCTGGAGGGCATCGAGCAGCGCATCCACGCGGCCATCGCCACCGGGGTGCGGCTGCTTTTTCCGCGCACCCACGCGCACCGCGCGCTGAATCATCTGCGGGCGCTGCCGGACGATCCGAATCTTTTTCATCCCGCCGAACTGCTGGCTATCGCGCGCGATCTTTTGAAGCTGCGCCAGCAGCTCCATGAAAACATCGACCAGGCCTTGCTCGATGCGGACAACGAGCTGGCGCGGCTGGTTTATTTCCTCGATGCGAGTGTCACGGCGTTCTGGGGGATCATCACGGACGGCGTGCTCTTCCGCGGTTTCGACGCGCTGGACGACATCGAATTCCTCGCGTGGCTGAAGGCGCACGGCGCGCGCCACCCGTCGCTGGAGAACCCCGTGCTGAAAGGGCTCTACGACCTCGCCTTTGCCTATGAGGGCGGCGCGAGCGGCGCGGCGGCGCGGCCGAATCTGGCGGCGGGCGTGGCGCTGCGCTGCTTCGTGCGCATCTTCTTCGGTTACAAGGGGGCGTACATTTTCAAGATGAACGCGGGCATGGGCGAGACGGTTTTTTCGCCGCTCTACCTGGCGCTGAAAAAGCGCGGGGTGAAGTTCGAGTTCTTTCACCGCGTGGAAAATCTGGGGCTCTCGGCGGACGGGAAATCCATCGCGACCATCGACCTCGCCCGCCAGGTGAAGCTCAAGGGCGCGGACTACGACCCACTGCTGCCAATGGTGCTGAACGACGGGAGAATATTCCACGTCTGGCCGACCGAGCCGCGGGCCGAGCAGCTCGACGGGCCGCTGCCGGCGGCGGGCGCGCCGGGCTTTGAATCGCGCTGGTGCGCGGTGCCGCCGGTGGGCCGGCGCACGCTGCATGCGGGCGCGGATTTTCAGCATGTGGTGCTGGGCATTGCCATCGGCGGTTTGCCGGCGATCACGCCCGAGCTGGCAGCCGTGAGCCCGGCGTGGCGGGCCATGCTGGCGAATGTCCAGAGCGTGCGCACGCAGGGTTTGCAGGTGTGGTTTTTGCCGAAGATCGAGGCGAGCGGCTGGGACGCGCAAGGGGTGCTGCACGACCCGCCGCTGGTCGATGGCTACATCGACCCGCTGAACTCGTGGATGAGTCAGGACGTGGTGCTCAAGACAGAGACCTGGACGCCGCAAAACAACCTGGGCCGCGCGGTGCCGCAGTTTCTGGCCTACTTCTGCGGCCCCTTCGAGGACGATCCCGCCGAGCCCGCGCCCACGGCCACGGCCTACCCCGCGCAGCAGCTCGCGCGGATGAAAGCGGCCGCGCTGGAGTACCTCAGGACGAATCTCCAGCCGACGTGGCCGCGCTTTACGGATGCGGACGACGCGCTGGACTGGAGCACGGTTTTCGACCCGAACGGCGGCACCGGTGTGGCGCGCGCCGAAGGGCTGTACTACCGCGTCAACATCGACCCGAGCGAGCGCTACGTGCTGAGCGTGGCGGGCAGTACGAAGTTCCGCCTCGCGCCGGGCGCGTCCGGCTTTGCCAATCTCTACCTCGCCGGCGACTGGACGCACAACGGCCTGAACGTGGGCTGCGTGGAAAGCGCCGCGCTCTCGGGCGTCGAGGCCTCCCGTGCGATCAGCGGTTTCCCGACAGACATTCCGGGCGAGCGGGACTGAAGGATTGCCAATTGGCGGGCGCGGCGCTTTTCATCCGCGCATGTCCCTCGCCACGCGCTCCGCTCTCGTCTGGGCGTTGCTCGCGGCTTTGCTCGTGGCGGTCTCGAGCTGGCTGAACTACCGCGGCGCGCGCGCGCGGCTGATCCAGTCCTGGGACGAGCAACTGCAGCATGAGCTGGCGCTGGTGCGGGTGCGCGTGGAGGCGGGCGTGGGCGATGCCGCGCGCGATGTGCGCGCGCTCGCTGCCGCGCCGACGCTGCGAGAGTTCGTGCGCTGGCGGGGCGCGGCCGACGCGGCGGTGTGGGGCGGGCTGGTGGAGCAGGAGTTCCTGGCGCTCGCGGCTGGCAAGCCGGCGTACTATCAGGTGCGGCTCATCGGCGTGGCTGACGACGGGCGCGAGCTGGTGCGCGTGGACCGCGCGCCGGAGACGCCGGGCGGCATCGCGCCGGTGCGCGCGGACCGGCTCCAGCAAAAGGGCCGGCGCGGCTACATGCTCGAGGCGCTGGCCGCGGGGCCCGGCGTGGTCTCGCTTTCCGAGCTGGATCTGAACCAGGATTTCGGCCGCATCACCGTGCCGCATCTGCCGACGCTGCGCGCCGCGGTGACGATCCTCGATGACAGCGGCGCAGTCTTCGGGCTCGTAGTCATCAATGTGGATCTGCGCCCGCTGCTCGACGGGCTGGCCGCGCAGCCCGCCCCGGGCGTGCAGCTCATGGTCGCCAACGCGCGCGGCGACTACCTGCTGCATCCCGATCCCGCGCGGCTTTTCGGCCACGACCTCGGGACGGATTTTTCCTTTGCCAAAGACCATGTCGCGCCGGACGGCACACTGGTGCGCGAGACGAGCTTTGCCATCGCGCCCGGTTCGGCGCGGCAGGTCAGCGCGCGGGTGCAGTGCCCGCCGGAAGTGTGGCTGGCGGGTCTGGCGGAAACGCGCAACCGCACCCTGCTCGCCGCGCTGCTCGGCATCGCCGCGACGGTGCCGCTGGTGGTGTGGCTGGCGCGCGGGCCGCTGGGGCGGCTGCATGTGCTGACCGAGGCGGTGGCGGGTTACGAGACCGGGCAGGAGTTTGTCTCGCCGGACAGCGGGCGGGATGAAATCGGCGCGCTGGGAAAAAAATTCGCCGAGCTGACGGCGCGGGTGCGCGAGAGCGTGGAAAAGCTGGAGGCCGCGCGCCGCGAGGCCGACGACGCCACGCGCGGGCGCGATGACTTTCTCGCCATGATGAGCCACGAAATCCGCACGCCGCTCAACGCCGTCTCCGGCCTCGTGCGCGTGCTCGACCGCAACCGCCCCGCGCCCCACCAGGAGCCGATCCTGCGCTCGCTGCGCGCAGGCTTGCGGCAGCTCACGGCACTGCTCAATGACGCGCTCGACTGGTCAAAAATCCGCGCGCGCAAACTGACTTTCGAGCACGCCGTTTTCCCGCTGCGCGAGGTGCTGGCCGACGCCGCGCTGACCCACGGGCCGCTGGTGCGGCAAAAGGGGCTGGAGTTCAAGGTGCAGGTCGCGCCCGAGGTGCCGGAGCGCGCGCTGGGCGACGGCGCGCGGCTCACCCAAGTGCTGAACAATCTGCTCGGCAACGCCCTGAAATTCACCGAGCGCGGCGCGATCGGGCTCGGGGTGGACTACGCCGGCAGCACACTGCGGCTGCGCGTGGAGGACACCGGCATCGGCATCGACGGGGCGCACATCGGGCGGATTTTTTCGCCCTTCGACCAGGCGCACGGCGGCATCGGGCGGCGCTTCGGCGGGAGCGGCCTGGGGCTGAGCATCACGCGCACTTTGATCGAGCTGCAGGGCGGCACGCTCGGCGTGGAGAGCAAGGTGGGCGAGGGGTCGCGGTTCATGGTGGAGCTGCCGATGGCCGCGTCGCGCGCGTCGGTGGCGGTGCAAAATGCCGCGCCCGCGCCGACCGTGGATCTGCGCGGGCGGCGGCTGCTTTACGTCGAGGACACGGCCTCGAACCGCGAGGTCATGGCCGCGCTGATCGAGGAGACGGGCGCGGCCCTGGCCATGGCCGAGACGGCACGCGAGGGGCTGCAAAAGCTGCGCGCGGAAGCGTGCGACGCGGTGCTTGTGGACCTGCAACTGCCGGACGCGAGCGGGATTGATTTTGCGCGGCAGGCGCTGGCCGCGCGGCCCGGCGTGCCCATCCTCGCGGTGACGGCGCAGACGGATGCGGAGACACGCGCGGAATGCCTGGCCGCGGGCATGCTCGCGGTGGTGGTGAAGCCGGTCGAGCCGGCGGCGCTTTTCGCCCTGCTGGAAAAATGCCTGGCGCCGCAGGAGGCCGGCAGCGTGCGTGCAGCCCTGGGGGCGCTTTTCCCCGGCGAGCCGGAGCGCATTGCGCGGGTGGCGGCGGCGATGGCGGCGGAATTCCTGGCGGCCCGCGCGCCGGTCGAAAGCGGCGACCCCGAGGCGCGGCGCAAGGTGCGGCATCAGCTCCACACGTCCCTGCATCTGCTCGGCCGGCACACCCTGCGCACGCAGCTCGACCGGCTGGCGGCGGGCGAGACGGACGCCGCGCTCATCGCGGACTGCACGGTTGCGCTCGCGACGACTGCGGCGGAACTGCACGCCGCGGCTCACTGAATGGTCGGCAGCTTGCGGATCAGCTCGTCGCGGTAGGAGTCGCTGATGGGCACGCGGTGTTTGCCGAGCACGACTTCCGCGCCCTCGATGCGCGTGATGTGGCGGCGGTTCACGATGTAGGAGCGGTGGACGCGCATGAACTCCGCGGGCAGCAATTCCTCCAGCCGCTTCATGCTCATGAGGCTCAGTACGGCGCCGCCTTCGCTGACGAATTCGACATAGTTCGCCTCGGCCTTGAGATAGACCAGTTCGTCCAGCGCGAGGCGCACGAGCTTGGTGCCGTCCTTGATGAAAATCTCGCGCGCATGGCTCTCGCGCGCGGGTTCGCGGCGCGCGAGGCGGGCGCGGATTTTTTCCAGCGCCTGCGCGAAACGCGGGAAGTCGAGCGGCTTCAGCAGATAGTCCGTGATGTCGAACTCGTAGGACTGCGCGCCGAAGTCCGCGCTGGCGCTGATGATGACCATGGGCAGCCCGCGCGGCAGGGCGCGGAGGAGCGAGACGCCGTCGAGGCCGGGCATTTGGAGATCGAGAAACGCGGCGTCGAGATCGCCCGCGGAAAGCAGCGAGAGCGCGGCGAGCCCGTCGCCGGTCTTGAGGCAGTAATCGGTGTCGGGAAAGCGGGAGAGGAAGCTCTCGACTTGCTCGCACACCAGCGGGTCATCGTCGGCGACGAGGTATTTCATGGTGCTCATCATGGTGGGCGCGCGCGCCGCGGGCAAGGCTCCCCGTCCGTTCGTTGGCGGCACTCGTCCAGCGGTTGCGGAATTTCGTGGAAAGGCGCTGGCGGCAACGGCTTTCGTCACAAAAAATCCCGCCATGAATTCCTCCCCCTTGGACTCGTTCCTGCGCCCGCTAGCCGTGGCGTTGCTCACTCTCGCCGCCCCGCTCGCCCGCGCCGCGGAGGCCGACCAACTCCACGCCGCGCTGCTGCCGGAGGAGCAGCAAAACTACGCCTACCGCTGGCTGAACATTGCCGAGGAAACCAGCGCCCGGGACATCGACAAGGTCAACGCGCGCCCGACCATCATCTCGCGGCAGCACGCGATCTGGGCCACGAGCATGTATGACGCGTGGGCGGCGTATGACGACAAGGCGGTCGGCTCGCGGCTCGGCGGCAAGCTGCGGCGCCCGGTGCAAGAGCGCACCGCGGAGAACAAGAAAAAGGCGGTCAGCTACGCGTCGTACCGCGCGCTGCTCGATCAGTATCCGGGAGAAAAGGAGTACCTTGATGCAGAAATGAAAAAGCTCGGCTACCGCCCCGAGGACCAATCCACGGACGTGGGCACGCCGCAAGGCGTGGGCAACACCGCCGCCCAGGCCGTCCTCGACTACCGCCACCACGACGGCGCGAACCAACTCGGGGATGAGGCCGGCGGCAATGGCAAGCCTTACGCCGACTACACCTTTTACACTTGCCGCAATACCGCCGAGTGCGCCGTGGATCCCGACTGCTGGCAGCCCATCACATTCACCAAAGCCGACGGCACGAAGATAACGCCCGGCTTCCTCACCCCGCACTGGTACCGGGTGAAACCGTTTCTGCTGGAAAGCGCGGCGCAGTTCCGGCCGCCGCCGCCGCCCACGATCAAAAAGGACCGCGAGGTTTTGAAAAAGGAAGTAGATCAGGTGCTGGCCTACAACGCCGGGCTGACCAAGGCACAAAAGTCGGTCGTGGAATTCATGCGCGACGGCCCGCGCTCAACGGCGCAGTCCGGGCACTGGCTGCGGTTCGCGCAGGACATCTCGAAGCGCGACCATCACGATCTTGACCGCGATGTACAGCTCTACTTCGCCGTCGCCAATACGGCCGCCGACGCCTTCATCTCCTGCTGGGAAACGAAGCGCGCCTATGACGGCGCGCGGCCCTGGACTTACATCCGCTACTTTTACGCCGGGCAGAAAATCACGGGCTGGGCCGGCCCCGCCGGCGGCACGCGGGAGATGCCCGCCGAGGAGTGGCATCCCTACTCGCCCGAGGTCTTCATCACGCCGCCCTTCCCCGGCTACACCTCCGGCCACGCCACGGTCAGCGGCGCGTGCGCCAAAATCCTGGAACTCTTCACCGGCAGCGACCGGTTCGGCTTTCACGCCAACCGCAAATGCTGCGAGCTGACCGAGAAGGACGCCGGCGGCGAACTCTCGATCGACCTGCCCACCTTCAGCGCCACCGCCGACATGGCCGCGCTCTCCCGCGCCATGGGTGGCTACCACATTCCCATCGACAACAATGTGGGTCTCGAGGTCGGGCGAAAGCTCGCCGTCTGGAGCTGGCCGAAGTACCAGGCCTACTTCGACGGCACCGCCCCGGCTGCCGCCCACTAACTTCACCCCCAACCTATGAAAACACCCATCCACCTCCTCGCCGCCTGCTGCTTCGCCGGGACCGGCGTCGCCGGCCCGGCGGCCACCGTCACCCTCGCACCCGCTCCGCCGGCCAATCCCCTCCGCTTCCTCGATGGGCGCGTCACCTTCGAGGTGCAGGAACGCGTGCGCTGGGAAATCCGGGAAAACAACTTTGACTTCAACGACTGCCTGCGCGCGCAGACCGACGACAACTGGGTGCTCAACCGCTTCCGCCTCGGCGTCATGCTCAAGCCCGCGCCGTGGCTGAAAATCTACGCCCAGACCCAGGACTCCCGCGAGTACCTGTCCGACCGCCCGGATTTTCCCGCGCAGCTCGGCGCAGAGGGCGACGACGCCTTTGACCTCCGCCAGGGCTACGTCGAAATCTCCAATTACGACAAGTGCCCGTGGGGGCTGAAAATCGGCCGGCAAGTCATGGAATACGGGGACGGCCGCCTCGTCGGGCCGAGCGAATGGAACAACCTCGGCCGCACCTTCGACGCCGTGAAGCTCCGTTACCAGCAGCAGGACTGGTCGGTCGAAGCCTTCGCCGGCACCGTCGCCGTCAGCACCCGGGGCAAATACAATCAGTCGGATTTAGTCAACGGCACCGAGACCCACCGCGAGCAGGTCTTCAGCGGGCTCTACTTCAGCACCGCCGTGCTGCCCGTGCAGACCACCGACGTTTACGCCTTTCATCTGCATGAAAACAACAATGCCCTCTACCAGCCGCTCGCCCTCGGCGACACGAACTTCCTCACCTTCGGCGCGCGCGTGAAATCCAAGCCCGGCGCTTTTTACCACGCGCCCGCCGCTGTGGCGCACGACGGCAAGACGATCGCCAATGGGAAATCCACGTGGTGTTCGGTCGCGGCGGAAGCGCCGAAACCGCTCGGGTTCGACTACGATGCCGAACTCGCCTTTCAGACCGGAAAAGTCCGCGGCCTCGACCTCACCGCCTTCGCCGCGCACGGCGGGCTCGGCTACACCTTTGAGCTCCCGTGGGCGCCCCGCCTCGGCGTGGAATACAACTACGCCTCCGGCGACGAAGACTCGCGCGACCGCGCCAGCCAGACCTTCCAAAACCTCTTCCCGTCGAACCACCCGCGCTACGGCTACATGGATTTGTTTTCGTGGCAAAACATGCACAATCCGGCCCTCAGCCTCAAAGCCGCGCCGTGCCGCACAGTCACCGTGCAGGCGGACTACCATCTCTTCTGGCTGGCGACCAATGAGGACTCCTGGTACCGCTCGAACGGCACCGCCACCGTCCGCCCGCTGCGCACGCCCGCCCCGGCGGTGGCGCTCGGCGCACCGCCCGCGCCGCTCCCGCCGCAAGCCACCGATGCCGACAAATTCGCCGGCAGCGAACTGGACTTCACAGTGACCTACAAACCGCTCAAGCAGCTCGCGCTGCAAGCCGGCTACAGCCACTTCTTCGCCGGCACCTACCTCAAGGACACCGGTGCCCACTCCGACGCCGACTTCGGCTACGTGCAGGCGACCATCGAGTTTTAGCCTGTGGGGGAAAATGGGGTGCAAGCCCCGCTTCGGCGCAATCGCCCAACGGCGGTTGCGCCGATTTTATTCTACTCGATGACCTCAAACTGGCTCATCCGCCGGAAGCTCGCGTAGCGAATTTCGATCTCCGGCTGGGTGAGGTTGCGCAGGCGTTCGAGGGAAAATTTCTCGACGTTGAAGCTGGCGAGCACGCTGCCAAAGACCACGCCTTTGCGCAGCGCGGCGAAAGTCACCGCCGGCTCGTCCTGCGCGGCGAGATAGCCCGCGAGCCCGCCGGCAAAAGTGTCGCCCGCGCCGGTAGGGTCGTGGATGTCCTCCAGCGGATACGCGCCGCAGCTAAAGAACTGCGCGTTTGGCCCAAAGAGCAGCGCGCCGTGCTCGCCTTTTTTGATGACGACGTAGGCCGGCCCCAGCGCGCGGATTTTGGCGGCGGCTTTGATGAGGCTCGTCTCCTTGGTGAGCTGGCGGGCTTCGCCGTCATTGAGGATGAGCATATCCACCCGGCCGAGCAGCCGCACGAGTTCGTCGAGCGCGATGTTGATCCACAGGTCCATGGTGTCGGCGATGACGAAACGCGGGCGCGCCATCTGGTCGAGCACGTGGTTTTGCAGGTTCGGCCCGATGTTTGCCAGCAGCACGTACGGCGCGGCTTGGTAATCCTTTGGGAGCACGGGGTTGAAATGCTCGAAGACATTCAGCTCCACGCTGCGGGTTTCGCGGGTGTTGAGATCCCACATGTATTCGCCGCTCCAGCGGAAGGTTTTCCCCGGCACCGTCTGCAAGCCCGCGAGGTCGATCTGGCGCGTGCGGAAGTAATCGACATGCGCCTTGGGAAAGTCATCGCCGACGACCCCGACGAGCTGCACCGGCGTGAAAAAACTCGCGCCAACCGCGGCGTAGGAAGCCGAGCCGCCGAGCAGATCGGCATGCTCCTCCACGGGCGTTTTGACGGTATCGAGAGCGATGGAACCAACAACAAGGACGGACATCCGCCTGAAATGCGAAACCGCCGCCGCGCTGACAAGCAAGAAAGTGATAGCCCTACAGCGCCGGCCAGCGCACCCCCAAGGAATGTCGCCGCTCCTTGGCCGCACTTGATCCGCGTTCTCCGGGGCACATTGACCTGTGCCGCGGATGTTGTTCATCCCGGCGACGGACGGGTTCATCCCAAGCCGCAGGCCATCCATCCCTCCGAACTAGACGTCACTCTGCAATTGGGAAAACTGCGTAACTTTTTATTGCTGATGGGTTGCGTCTCGCGACCCCGGCGTAACCCCCAAACTTATATGAAAACACCCCGCCTTGTGACGCGCCTCCTTAGGTGTGCCATCCTCCCAGTCATCGCCGCTCTCGTCGGCTCGCCCGCCGTTAACGCCGTCCAGTCCGCCGCGCGCGAGTGGAATGAACAGCTCCTCGCCGCCATCCGCATCAATCTCCCCAACCCGCCGGCCCATGCGCGCAACCTGCACCACACGGCAGTGGCGATGTATGATGCGTGGGCGGCCTATGATGCCAATGCGGTGGGTTATATTTACAACGAGAAGATTTTGACTTTGCCGGGCGATGTGGAGGCCGCGCGACACGAGGCCATTAGCTACGCCGCCTACCGGGTGCTGCGCGCCCGCTTTGCCACCGGGCAAGGCTCGGCCACGATCCTGGTCAATTTGGATAACAAGCTGACCGCGCTCGGGTATTCACCCGCCGTCGGGCAGGCCGCTGTTACAAACGTCACCACGCCGTCGGAAACCGGCAAGCGTATCGGCCAGGCCATTCTTGCCTGGGGAACCGCCGACGGCTTTTCCCAGACCACCTACCCGCAGGCTTACACCGCCGCGGTCAACCCGAACATGGATCCTGCCCGGGCCATGAGTGTGCTGGGCTCCAACCTCGAACCTATTAACCTGGGCGGCCCTTATCCCAACATGCCCCTCGGCATCGGCCTGCCGCTCATCAACGACCCGACTTACACCTATACCGCCAATACTGATCCGAACTTTTGGCAGCCGCTCGCCCTCTCCAGCAGCGTCACGCAGAATGGCATCCCGACGGCCGGCGGCATCCAGACCTTTGTCGGCGTGCAATCGCTGGCGACCACGCCTTTCAGCCTGACCCGGAGCGATCCGCTGAAGCCCTGGCTCGATCCCTTTGGCGGACCATCGCGGCTCAGCACGCCCGGCAATCCCAGCGCCACGGATGCCGGCTACAAGGCCGCGGCGATGGGTGTCCTCCGCAAGAGCGCCCATCTGAATGATCTGACCCTGCTCGATTTCTCCCCCGGCGCCTATGGCAACAACCCGCTCGGCGCGGACACCGGCACCGGCCACCCACTCAATCCGTACACCAATCTTCCGTATGCCGCCAACCTTGTGCCGGAGGGGGATTTCTACCGCGTGCTTGCGGAGTTCTGGTCGGACGGGCCAAACTCCGAGACGCCTCCCGGCCACTGGCATGTGCTGGCCAATGAAGTGTCTGACAACCTGCTCACGGTGAAAAAAATCCGCGGCACCGGCCCGACGGTGAATGACTTGGAATGGGATGTTAAAACTTACTTTTCCCTCTCCGGCGCCACCCATGACGCGGCCTGCGCGGTGTGGGCGCTGAAACGCTATTACTCCGGCCCCCGGCCTATCACCATGATCCGCTACATGGGCACCATGGGTCAGTCCACCGATAGCAATGGCCCATCCTACCACACCCAGGGACTGCCCTTGGAGGCGGGCGTCGTGGAAGTCATCACCGCGGCCTCGTCCGCGTCCGGCCAGCCGCACGAAAACATCTGGAACCTAGTGACAAACAGTTACCAGCCCGGCACCGACTACCTCGGCGAAATCGCCGTCTATTCTTATCCCGGCGAAGGTCGCACCGAGCCGGCCCCGGCGCTCCCTCCCGTCCCCGCCACCGCCCAGAACAGCATCCGCTGGATGCTGGCCAGGGACTGGCTGCCCTTCCAGCGCAAGACCTTTAACACCCCGGCCTTCCCCGGTTATGCGTCGGGTCACAGCTCCTTCTCTCGAGCGGGAGCGGAAGTGCTCACGTTAATCACCGGCAGCACGTCGTTTCCCGGTGGTTTCGGCCACCACACCATCGCGGCCAATAGCATGCAGATCGATCTCGGGCCAAGCGCACCCGTCGATCTCCAGTGGAATACTTACTACGACGCCGCGGACCAGGCCGGGCAGTCCCGTCGCTGGGGTGGCATCCATCCGAGCGAGGACGACTACGCCGCCCGTGTTATTGGCTCGCAAGTGGGCAAGTCGGCCTTTGCGCTCGCAGAAAAATACTGGACCGGCGCGGCCGCCAGCGAAGCGATGTTCCCGGAGATCACCCGGCTTGGCAATGGCCACGTCAAGGTCGCCTGGGTCTGCCTCCGTGGCATGAAATACAAGCTCCAGACCTCCCCCGATCTCATCGCTTGGACCGACGCCACCGCCTACGCCCAATCCTTCACCAACGGCGCCATTGCCGGCGACACCAACGGCACCTATACTGACACCAGCCCCGGTACCGGGCCGAAATACTACCGCATCAAGCGCACTCCGGCCCCCTAGGTATGGCTGGCAAAGACCGGACGTGTGCATGGTGCCACAACCATTGATTGATGTGACCAAATCATAGTTATGAGCCGTTCATTTCCCCCACCTATGAAACCGCGCCCTTCCCCGGCCGCCTTTACTCTCATCGAGATGCTGACGGTCATGACCGTGATCGCGATCCTCGCCAGCATCCTCCTTTCGCTCAATGGGCTCGTCCAAAAAAAGGCGGCACTGACCCGCGCCCACGGCGAGATCGTAGCCATGTCCGCCGCGTGTGAGAGTTACAAGAGCGACTTCGGCGCCTATCCCGAGGATGATACCGGCGACGCGGGGGTCGATCCCGATACCGTGAAGCTGTGTCCGACGCGCGATGGCGACCCCACCAAAACCATCTACCGCGACGCCAACCTCGTGCTCTACAAAGCCCTGAGCGGCGACGCCAAGCCCGGCTCCAATCCCGAGCCCGCCGCCAGCCGCAACGACAAACCCGACGGCCGCTCTGAGACCAAGCCGTATTACGAGTTTCGCCCCACACAGCTCCGCAAATCGGCGAACGGCGACATCGAAGGCATCCAGGATCCCTTTAACAACCTCTACGGCTACTCCACCACCGCCGGCGCCTACGAGCGGTTCTACCGGGTGCGGTTGCAGAATAACTCCGGCGCGAAGCGGCTGGCCAGTGGCGGCTACAACTCCACCTTCGACCTTTGGTCCACCGGCGGCGTCATCAGTACGTCCACCGCCGGCGTCCCCGCATCTGACCAGAATCGCTGGCAGAAAAACTGGTAGCCTGCGCGCGGCTAGTCGGCCGACGCAGGACGGCGCGCGGCGTCGAAGCGGTGCAGGCGCACCTTCGGGCCGCGGCTCGCATCCACGGGCAACTCGCGCCAGCCGGCCAGGTCGAAGAACAGCGGGCGGCGGTCGAATTTGCCAAAGAGCCGGGCCAGCGGCTGCGCCGCGGCGATGGGCAGGCAGACCGTGGCCGCGCGGCCCCGGATGCGCACGGTGGCCCAGCGCCGGGTCTGGCCGGCGACGGTGTCGGTGATGGGCGCTTTCGCCGTGCGGCCCGGCAGCGGAAGCGACCAGCGGAGGCTGCCTTCGAGATGCGTCTCGAGCGCGAGATGGAGCGTGGCGCCGCGAAAAGTGAGCAGCGGTTTGGGCAGCCGCAGTTTCAGCCGCAGCGCGCCGCGGCCCTGGTCGGCGCTGATGATGGGATGATGCCCGTGCCGCTCGTGCGGGCTGAGGGCGAGGTGAAATTCCTCCTTGTCCTGCGCGTGCGCGAGGAAACGCTTTTTGGAAAGCATCTGCGTCTCGTGGGCCTGGATGGCGTCGGCCTTCACCGCTCTCTCTGCGGCGGAAAGCCGGAGCGCGCGGCGGTCGAGGGCGAGCTTCGCCTTGGGCACATGCACGAGATAGCTCAGCGCGTGGCGCACCGTCACGCCGCGGCGGCGCAACCGCTCGAGCGCGAGTTGCACGAGCACGAAGAAGGCGCTGTGATCCGGGTGCGTGTCCTCCGCGGCGGGTGTGATGACATGGGTTGGCAGCCACTCGGCGATCATCCGGCAGACCGTTTCCAGCGCCGCCTCATCCGCGGCCATGAGCAGTGGCGTCACGCCCTGGTCCGGCCAGTTTAGGAAATGCGCCTCCGCCGGTTCGCCGATGCCGAGGACGGCGAGCGCATTGAGCGCCTCCTGCCGCCGCCGCGCGCCCCAGCCGCGCCGCGCCGGAGCATCGAGAAAGAGGCGCCGCTCCAGCACCCGCTGCGGCCACGGATTGCGGTCGCCGCTGGTGACAAAAACGAAGCGCATCTGCGCGCCCGCCGTCACCGCTTTCTGCACCAGCCCGCCGCCGCCCAGCGACTCATCATCAGGATGCGGCGCAAAGAACAGGATGCGGTCAGTGGGGGTGAGGTACAGGGTGTGGGGCATGGGGCTGCGGTTCGGTTTTCGCTGAAAAATCTGGCTGGAAGCCACGCTCGAACGCTGCGCCCAAACAAGATTCAGCGACGCCGATGGTTGGTCACTTACAAACTCGTGCGGTTCCGCGTCGAGGAAAACCTTTCCGGCATACGGCTGGCTGTCGAGCTTTCCAGAGGCCGCCTCGTGCCGCGAAACGAAGGGGTAGGCCGCCGCGATCCGGATGGAAAAGGCCGCGCGCTCGTCCGCCGCGTCGTTTGTCGGCGCCCATGCAGGTCCGGGTGGCGATCATCCGCCGACGATGTCGTCTTGCGTCAAACCGCGGCGGATGCGGCGCTTCGTGAGATGCTCCAGCGCATAGTCGCCGCTCAGTTCTGCGCGGGGTGAGGGCCGACGGGAATCCGTCAGACGGCGTACGCGTGGCGCGGAAACCGTCGTCCTTTTTACTACGGCGCGAGCACGAGCTGGAGGCGGATGAAATGAGGCAGACCGTCGGCGGAAACCGCGTTGTCGCGCACGCTGATGATCTCGTAGCCGGTGAAAGCGGTCCGGCTGGTCTGCGTGGTGTAGGCGTTCGTGGCCGTGGAGCCGCTGGCGCTGTAGGTGGAGCCGTCATGCCAGGCGGCGAGGTCGTCGCTGACCTGCACGGTGTAGGTGAGGTCGGTGGCGCTGAGGTTGCGCCGAAAGGTGAGCGCGAGGAAGCCGTCGGCCCGGCTCACGTCGGGCGCGCCGACGGTCGAGAGGCCGTCGAGCGGGTCGGTAAAGTAGGCGTACTCGAAGCGGTTGGTGCGCCCATCCTGGTCGGCGTCGGCGTCGTTCGCGGCGGTGGGATCGTTGGCGGTGAGGCCAAATTTTTGAAAGCGCCACACGTCGATAGGCGGCTCGGCTATGGTGATGGCCACGGTGCTGACGCTAGCGAACGTGGCCGGCCCGGAGAGGCTGCTGAAGGCGACGCTGAAAGTTTCGTTGCCTTCGACCACGGTGTCGGCAGCGATGGGAATCTGCACGGTGCGCAGGCCGGTGCTGCCGCTCGCCCACGCGAGCTGCGCGCTGGTGGCGGTGAAATCCGACCCAGCCTGCGCGGTGCCGTCCACGGTCGCGAAACTCACCGTGACATCGCCCACGCCGTCGCCGCTGCGTGTGACGTTGAAGGCGGCCTGCGTGCCGCCCGGCGCGACGGCGAGTGCGCTGGTGGAAACGGCTATGGCGTCGGGCACGGTGTAGGAAATATCGAGCGTCGGCGGATACGTGCCTTCCCGTGAATACCATCTCCAACTGTCGAAACTTGTGGTTTGAACGGTCCAGCCGTAGTTGCTCGCACCGCCTTTCCACGCGAGCGCAGATGCGGTCACATCGAAGGTTGTCGCCGTGGAGGGGTATGAAGGAACGGCGGTGAATTCCGGCGCAGCCAGCGCTTCGACCCCATCCGTGCTCACCCCGCCGGTGAAAGAAGTCCAGGTGCTACTTTCCGTCCACGGCAGCAACATGCGATGCAGGTTCATGGTGCTTACGGAGGTGTCATTAAAATCATTCACCAGCGCGAGTTTGGCCGAGACGATGGTCGCGCTGGCGGGCACCTGATTGCTGAGCGCGCCGAAAAGACTGTCAAAACGAATCAGCGCCTGTGCCGCCGGCGTACCCCCGACCACGGTGAGCGACGCGGTACTGCCAAAGGTCGTGCCGCTGCTCGACTGGTTGAGCATGGTGTCGTGCAAGCCGGTGTAGCCGTTCGCCCCGTACTGAAAGCGCCGCGAAAACACACTTTTCTCCCCCGTGAAAGAGCCCGTGATCGCGGCGACCGAGGCCGCGTTGCCGGCGTGCGGCAGGGCATACATGTCCTCCAGAGTGCGCAGCAGATTGTGCAGCGTCCACGCGCCGGCATTGGCCCCGGTGCGCACGTTTGCCCCGCGGAAAATCATGGGCACCTGATTGAGCGTGCCGGTTTGAAAATAATCCTCGTCCCACACCACCACGAGGAGGCTGTTGTGCGTGGGAGCCCAGGTCGCGTAGGCGCCGAGATTTGCCTGGAGCCAGATGTCGCCGTTCGCCACCGAGGTGTCGTGCATGTTATGGACATTGTTCGGCACAACGATCGAAACGGTAGGCAACTGGGTGAAGTCCGTGGGGAACGCCGTGAACGGCTGATGCACGCTCGACGGCAGACGGTTGGCCGGGGTCGGCGTGGTGGCCGTGATCCACCACACCCACGGGCAGTGCCGGCGCACGTAGTTGTTGACGTTATCGGAAACGATGTCGCCCGCCGCGGGCAGGCCCTCGGCATAGCCGGTGAAAGTGCGCCCGGCCGCCCGCAGCGCCGCGCCGAGATTGGCCGTGGAAAAAGGCGCGTTGGCGGGATTGCCGTCGCCGGTCACGCCCTGGTTGTTGCCGGAATAAAATTCGAGGTAGTTCGGGTGGCTCGGGTGCGTGACACTCCGCATGTTGGTGAAAAGCGCGCCGCTGCTGGCCAGCGAGTTGATGTAGGGGGCGGCGGCGGTGTTGCCGATGACCGAGGTGTAGTTCTCGTTTTCTTCTACGACGATGACCACATGGTCATACACTGGCGGCGTCGCGCGGGCAGAGGCGCAGAGCAGCGCGACGAGCAATGCACCAACCGTCCGCCCGAGCTGGCGCGGGTTCCGGTTCCATCGTTCGGGGGAAAATGCGTCCAGATTCATAAGGGCCGTAGCCGAACCACGCACACGGGCCGCCGTTTAGCAATGGGCGCAGCCACGCACGCCTACATTTTCATCCGCCGGTCGATGAGGTCGGCGAGCAGGCCGATGAAAAGCGTCTGCACACCGGTGAGGGCGAGGGCAATGGAGAGCATGCCGAGGTGGCCGGCGGCGTGCGGATCGAGGAAGCCGGTGTAGTCCGACGCGCCTTTGAGGAGGCCGAGGAAAAGGAGCACGAGGGCGGGCGGGACGAAGACGTTGAGCGGATTAAAGCAGGCGCAGATGCGGATGATGAGGATGGTGAAATTCGTGAAATCGCGCAGCGGCTTGATGGACGACTGGCCGACGCGGCGGTGGTAGTTGATGGGGATGAATTTCACTTTGTAGTGATTGGTCAGCATCGCCAGCGTGATGGTGGTGGTGAAGGAAAAGCCGTCCGGGTAGAGCGAGAGAAAGCGCAGGGCGGTGTCTTTGCGGAAGACGCGGAAGCCGGAGTTGAGGTCGGGGATTTTGCGGTGGCTGAGGTGCTCCGCGAGGCGGGTGATGAGCCACTTGGCCGGCCGCCGCACCAGCGGCACCTGCACGACTGCGCCGGTACGCGCGCCCACGACCATGGCGTAGCCGGGGGCGTCGGCGAGCAGCTTGGGGATGTCTTCGAGCGGGTAGGTGCCGTCGGCGTCGGCGATGAGGATGTACTCGTGCAGCGCCTGCTGCAGGCCGTCTTTCAAGCCGGAGCCGTAGCCCGTGTTGGTCTCGTGCTCGATGAGCGTGACGGGGAGCCCGCGGGCGATTTCGCCGGTGCGGTCGGTGGAGCCGTCGTTGATGACGATGATCTCCAGCGCCTTCAGCCCCACGGCGTGCTGGCGGATGGCCGCGACGGTGGCGGCGAGGGATTCCTCCTCGTTGTAGGCGGGGATGAGGACGGTCACGGTGAGGTCGGAAAGATTCATGCGGGCGGGCAAAATGCGCCGCGATGAAAGGCGAACGGCACCGGCGGCGGAAGACTAATCTGCCGGCGGCCGCGTGCGGTTTTCCAGCGCGAGCGTGAGCCAACTCCAGGCCATCGACACGAAGGTGCCGAGCGTCCAGAACATGACGGGCACGACCGGCAGCAGGTAGCGGCTGAGCGGCCGCCCGACGGTGCAGAGCAGCACGATCACGAACCACCAGGAGACCGCCGCGGTGAGCCACCAGAGCTGCATTTTGCCACGCCGAAAAAGGGCGAGCACGGTGACGCCGAGCGAGGTCCACAGCACCGGCCAGCGAGCGAAAAGCCACGCCTGTCCGTTCATCCATTTGTAGCCGGCGAGGTGCGGTTGGTGAAAGGCGGGCTCCAGCCGGCGGATGGTCTCGGGCGCATTGAGCAGCGGCCACGGCGGCTCGTTGGCGAGGCTTTTGCAGGCGGCGCGGATGTCGCCGCTGCTGGGGTTTGTGGCGCTGGTGCCGAGGCGCGTTTGCACTTCGAGAAAATCGCGCCCGCACTGCCGCGCGTAGTCGCCGGGATGGGCGCGGATGGCCTCGACGGCGAGCCGCCAGCAGAGGGCGTCCAGCTCGGCGGGCTTTTTGCCGAGGCGCTCGTAGTAGTCGCGCAGGTGCGGCACGGCGGTGCGGACGAGGATCTCATTGTTATCGAGGCGCTCTAGTTTTCGGTAGGCCTCGATGTCGGCGCGGATGAGCGCTTTCACCTCGGGCTCGAGGCCGCCGTCCAGCACGGTGAACTGCGCCACGCGCGCAAAGAGCATGGCGCCCGGCTGCGGCTGCGGCGGGCGGTGGTGGACGGTGAGCTGGCGGAAGACCTTCGCTCCCACCATCGGCAGCGCGAAGCCGGCGAGGAAAACTGCCGCGGAGAAAGCCGCGGCCTTCGGCGTGCGGCGGGCGTCCCAGACGAGGGCGGCGAGGACGGCGACGGGGAAGGGGGCGAGCACATTGCGGGTCAGCGCGAGCAGCGCGGCGGCGAGGCCGCAGACGAAAAGCCAGCGCCGCGCCGTGCGCTGCAAGGCCAGGTAGCAGGCGGCAAAGGCCATGCAGGCGAAGGTGAAAAGCAGCAGGTCATTGCGGATGAGCTGCTCCAGAAAAAGCACCTGCCCGTAGACCGCCAGCGCGAGCCCGCACGCCATCACCGGCCAGTGCGCGCGCCGCCCGCACAGCACCCGCAGCAGCACCACGCACCCGAGCACCACGAGCCCGCCGAGCACATGCTGCGCGACCACCACGGCATCGAAGCTGCCCCACATTTTCAAAAGCCCGGCGAGCACCAGCGAATAGACCGGCCCGCGCTTCGGGTCATTCTCCCACGGCCCGCCGCCGAGCCACTGCACCGCCGCGCCCGCGTAGCTCTTCGAGTCCTTGGACCACAAATAGCCCGGCAGCACCTGCGCCATGTACACCCGTGCCGCCACGATCACCGCGACGAGCAAAATCCAGCCCGCGATTTCCGCCGCCCGCGACGGCTGCGTGAGGCAACGCAGCGCGCGGTCAGCGGCGCGGGCGAGGCGGGAAGTGGATGGGCTGGCCATGAATCAGGAAAGGCTTGTGAGCCACGGTCTGTGTCGGTTTTCTCGCGCGATGCAAACAACTTTCGGGCTGAGCGCGGGCGGCGCGTTTTCCTTCCGGCGCTGTCTCTGGCTGTGCCTCCCGGCGCTGCTGCTCGGCGCGGTGGTGCGCCTCGCCCTGCTCGCCGCGAACCCGGAGGCCTTCTTCGGCGCCGACAGCCCGTCGTACTTCGACACCGCGAGCGACCTGTATCTCGAGGGCGGCCTCAATATGCCGGCGAAACGGCGCTACCTCTACCCCGTGCTGCTCACCGCCGCGCCGGTGGTGCCGTTTTGCACTGCGCCCCAGGTCGTCGCCGCGGTGCAGCACACCGCGGGGCTGGCGATGATCCTCGGCATCGGCTGGATCACCGGGCATCTCGTGCGGCGGCCGGCGCTGTGGGTGCCGCTGGTCACGCTCGCCGCCGCAGTCTGGCCGCGCATGCTGTACTACGAGCACGAAATGATCGGCGAATGTCTGCTGCTCGGCCTGTTCATCGCCGCCGTCGCGCTCGCCGCGCCGCCGGGCGCGCTGGCGGACCGGCGGCGGCTCGGGTGGTTTCTCGTGCTGGCGCTCGTCATCACCTTGGTGAAACCCGCCGGGCGACCGCTGTGGCTCGGCCTGTTTCTCGCGGCCACGCTCATCACGCGGCATCCCCTCGCGTGGCCGCGCAAATTTTTTCTCACCGTGCCCGCCGCCGTGCTCATCGCGCTGACCTCGGGCGGCGACGGCCAGGGGCCATGGCTTTTCCTCAGCTCGGCCCTGCCTTTCGTCAAAACCGAGGGCGAACCCTACGCCCGCGAACGCGCGCTCATCCGCCCCGCCATCGAGGCCGCGCGCGCCGACCTGCCGAATTACGCCTTTCACCAGAAGCTCTACAAAAAGATGCTCATCGACACCACCGCCAGCGCCGAACTCGGCCCCGAGTACGCCGCCTTCGCCAAGGACAAGGCGCGGTTTTCCAAAGTGGCGAAAGCGCTCGGCATCCCCGCCGTGCTCACGCATCCAGTGGAGTATGCGCGGTTGGTCGGGCGGAAAATCCTCGTCGCCGCCAGCAACCGCTTTCACGACCGGCGGCTGCTGCCCGCCGAGTTCTGGCTCGACCAGGAAGAGGCCATGGCTGGCCGCTGGAAAAAACAGCCCGGCGAAATGAAGCTGCTCTACGAAATGAACGAGCCCGCCTTTCATGCGCTGGCCGCCGAGCGCGCGCAGCGCACTTTCTGGTTCGAGCCGCAGGTGCGCTGGTTCAGCCGCGTTCGCTGGGTCACGGCGCAGCCCGGTGCGCCCGGCACGCCGCCCGCCATCGCAGTGTCGTGGCTGGGCTGGCTGGTCGTGCTCGGACTCGCGGGCGCGCTGCTGCCGGGGCGCTTCACGCGCAGCTCCATCCTGTGGCTGCCGCTGGCCATTTATGTCGTCGCCGTCTTTGCCGTCGGCGACCGCGTCTCGCGTTATTTCCAGCCGATTGAATGGGCCATGTTCCTCCTCATCGCCATCGGCCTCGATGTGGTGCTCGACGCCCTCGCCGCGCTCTGGAAAACCCTGCGCCCTCCGGTGGCCCCCCTCGTCAGTCCCGGAAGTTTTTGAAGCCGAGCACCACTTCAAAGTCGCGGCTGCGGCAGAAGGCGATGACCTCTTGGAGGTCGTCCCGCTTCTTGCCGGTCACGCGGATTTGCCGCTCCTGCAGCGTGCTCTGCACCTTGAACTCCGCCGCCTTGATCGCCTTCACGATCTCCTTCGCCTTCTCCCCGTCGAGCCCCTGCTTGATGACAAAATCTTGCGTCGCATGCCCCAGCGGCGAGATCACCGCGTCTTTCCGCTCTACATTCCGCAGGTCGATGTTGCGTTTCGCCAGCCGCCCCACCACCAGCTCGTGCAGCGCCTTCAGCCGCGTGCCGTCCGCCGCCTTCAGCTCGATCTTCGAGTCCTTCTCATTCCACTCGATGCTCGCCGGGCTGCCTTTGAAATCAAAGCGCGTGGCCAGTTCCTTGCGCGCCTGATTGATGGCGTTGTCGATTTCCTGGCTGTCGATTTCGGAAACAATGTCGAAGGAGGGCATGGCGAGGGAATGGTGCGCGCTGCAGGGTTCGAACCTGCGACTTCTTGCGTGTGAAGCAAGCGCTCTACCACTGAGCTAAGCGCGCGGAAGTGCCGAAAACGGAGCGGCAGAATAGGCAGGGCCGCGCCAGACGCCAGCGGAAAAAAGCCCGCGGCCCCGGCCGCCACTTTCACTCCCCCAAGGCGATGGCGCTGGCCACCGCGTAGTGCTCGGAGTGGCTGAGGCTGAGCCGCACGGCGCGGATGCCGAGGCGCGCGGCGGTGGCGGCCCCGGTGCCGTGGAGCAGCACGGTGGGCTCGCCGCTAGGCTGGCGCACAATCTCGATGTCGCGCCAGCCCAAGTCCGCGCCGATGCCGGTGGCGAAGGCTTTGGCGACCGCCTCTTTCGCCGCGAAACGCGCTGCATAGCAGCGCTCGGCCACGCCGGCCTGCGCGCAGTAGGCGCGTTCGCCGGGCAGAAAAACGCGGTCGAGAAAGGCCTCGCCGTGCCGGGCGATGGCCGCGGCGAGCCGCGCAGTTTCCACGATGTCCACCCCGAGGCCGAGGACGTTCATGCGCGCAGGGCGGCGAGCATTTCGGCGACGGCGCTTTCCAAGCCGGTGAAGACGGCGCGCGCGATGATGGCGTGGCCGATGTTCAGCTCGGCGAGGTGCGGGACGGGGTGCAGTTCGCGGATGTTGGCGTAGCTGATGCCGTGGCCGGCATTGACCTGGAGGCCGAGGCCGTGGGCCTGGCTGGCGGCGAGGTGCAGGCGGCGAATTTCAGCAGCACGCGGCTGGCCGAGGGCGTTGGCAAAAGCGCCGGTGTGCAGTTCCACGATCTCGACGCCGAGCTGATGCGCGGCGTCGATCTGCCGCGGGTCGGGCTCGATGAAAAGCGAGACGCGGATGCCGGCTGCGTGCAACCGCGCAATGGTGGGCGCGAGGGCGCGCATCAGCCCGGCGGCGTCGAGCCCGCCTTCGGTGGTGATTTCCTGGCGGTGCTCCGTCACGAGGCAGACCTCCTCGGGCAGCACGCGCAGCGCGATGTCGAGGATCTCGGGCGTGTTGCCCATTTCGAGATTCAGCTTGGTCTGGATGCTCGCGCGCAGCCGGACGACATCGCGATCCTGGATGTGCCGCCGGTCCGCGCGCAGGTGGATGGTGATGCCGCTCGCGCCCGCCCGCTCACACGCTGCTGCCGCCGCGAGCAGGTCCGGCTCGACATTGTGCGCCTCAGGCGAAGCCGCATAGCGCGCCTGCCGCAGGGTGGCGATGTGGTCGATATTGACACCGAGTTTCATGCGTGTGCCGCTGCTGAGTCAGTGTTTGAAGTGCCGCACGCCCGTGCAGATCATCGCCATCTGCCGTTCGTCCGCGGCAGCGATGACCTCGGGGTCTTTGACGGAGCCGCCGGGCTGGATGGCGCAGGTCGCGCCGGCTTCGGCGGCGGCGATGAGGCCGTCGGGGAAGGGGAAAAACGCATCGCTGCCCACGGCGCTGCCTTTGAGCGAAAGGCCGGCGTCGCCCGCTTTCCAGATGGCGATGCGCGAGGCATCCACGCGCGACATCTGGCCCGCGCCGATGCCGAGGGTGCGGTCGGCGGCGGCATAGACGATGGCGTTGGACTTCACATGCTTCACCGTGCGCCAGGCGAAAAGCATGGCCGCCAGCTCGGCCTTCGTGGGCGGGCGGGCGGTGACGACTTTGTCCTCCAGATCGCTCTCCCGCGAGTCGTCGCGGCTTTGCACGAGCACGCCGCCGGTGACGGAGCGGATGAGCATCTGCTCGTCATCGGATTGCGGCAGTGGGCGCGCCAGTTTGCGCATGAGCCGGAGGTTTTTCTTTTTCTGCAAAAGCGCGCGCGCCTCGGCCTCGAAGTCCGGCGCGATGATGACCTCGCTGAAGATTTCGCTGATGGCTTTGGCGAGTTCGATCGTGACCGGCCGGTTGCAGATAATGATGCCGCCGAAGGGCGCCTGCTTGTCGGTGGCGAAGGCTTTGTCCCAAGCCGCGCGCAGGTCGGCGTCGCTGCCGATGCCGCACGGGTTGGTGTGCTTCAAAATGGCAACGGTGGGCTCGCTGAACTCCTCGATCAGCTCGGAGGCGGCGGTGATGTCGAGGATGTTGTTGTAGGAAAGCTCCTTGCCGTGGAGCTTTTCAAAATGCTCGTCGAAGTGGCCGTAGAGCGCCGCCGTCTGGTGCGGATTTTCGCCGTAGCGCAGCCGGGCGACGACTGGCAGGCAGAGCGAAAGCGCGCACGTCGTCTCCTGCTCCTTGTTGAGATAGTTGGCGATGGTGCCGTCGTATTTCGAGGTGGTGACAAAGACCTTGATGCCCAGCCGCTCGCGCAGTTTCAGCGTGGTCGAGCCGTCGTTGGCGTGGATGTTTTCCAGCACGTCGGCGTAGTCCGCGGGATCGACGACCACGGTCACGGAGCGGTAGTTTTTCGCCGCGCTGCGCAGCATGGACGGCCCGCCGATGTCGATCTGCTCGATGGCTTCTTCGAGCGTCGTCTCCGGCTTGGCGATGGTCTTTTCAAACGGGTAAAGATTCACCACCACAAGGTCGATGGGCTGGATGTCGTGGGCGGCGGCCTGGGCGACGTGGTCGGGATTGTCGCGGACGAAAAGCAGGCCGCCGTGGACTTTCGGGTGCAGGGTTTTCACCCGCCCGTCGAGCATCTCGGGGAAACCGGTGAAGGCGGAGATTTCGGTGTTGGCGATGCCCTCCGCGGAGAGCAGTTTGGCGGTGCCGCCGGTAGAGATGATCTCGATGCCGAGCGCCACGAGGGCGCGGGCAAAAGGGACGAGGCCGGTCTTGTCAGAAACGGAAATAAGGGCGCGCCGAATAGGCTCCGAGGAATTCATGAGGGCGCCGACGCTAGCCGACTCCGCGCGGCGGTCAATGCGCCCGATTTTGGGCAAAAATTGAACCGTGCGGCCACCCAAGACCGCACGGTTCGTCCAACCCATTGCAAACACCCTGAAACAAAATACGCCCCGATTTTCAGCGTGCAAATGGCGGCGGAAAAAATATCCGGGCCGCCCCGGCGTGGCCCGGAGATGCCCTATGACGGCAGCGGTGGGCGCGCCCGCGGCAGCGTGATGTGGGGCTCCCGGAGATAGATCGGCTCCAAGTCGCCGGTGGCGGTGATGCCGCGCCCGGCGCTGGCGAGCCGCGCGAGCCGGACGGCGGAGGGGAGGGCGAGCTGCGCGGCGGGAAATGCGGGGAGCGCGGCGCTGGTAAAAACGGGGAGCGCGGCATGCGCGGCGAGCCGGGCGCGCAGTTCGCTTTCGCTGGCGAGCAGCGGCCCGTCGAGGCACACGCCGCGCTCGACCCGCGTGAAGTAAAACGTTTCCCGGCGGGCATCGCCGATGGCGAGGTAGCCCGCCGCCTCCGTCTCCAGCGCCGCCACCGACGGCAGCCCGACGAGCTGCGCCCCGCTCCCAAGTTCCAGCCCGATGGCCGCCGCGATGGCGATACGCACGCCCGCATACGAGCCCGGCCCGAGGCCGACGGCTACCTGATCAACACGCGGGGCCAACGCCAGCGCGCGCTCCAGTACGGCGAAGAGCGAGGAGCTGGTAGTGCGGTCGGCGGTGAAAATCTCTTCCAGCCGCAGCTCCCCATCCACGAGCAGCGTCACGCTGCCGCGCTGGGTCGAGGTGTCGATGGCGAGCGTGGTCATGCGCCCACTTGTAGCGGGGCCGGGCGCGCTGGCGCGCGGAAAAAAATGCCGGGCGCGGGACGGGGCACTGCACACGGCGGGATTTGAACCCGCAACCCTCGGTTTCGAAGACCGATGCTCTATCCAGTTGAGCTACGAGTGCGCGGCGGAGAGCGTAGAGGACTCCGCGCGGCGGTCAATGCGCCGGCGTTTGCGCGTCCACTTTTCAAACTATGGCTCCCGCAGTCGGCGGCGCAAAAAAACAGCGCCGCCCCGCATGAGGCGGGACGGCGCTGGGAGGCTAGGCTTTGGCGCTTCGTGGAGCGCCCGTTGGCGGCTTATTTCTTGGCTTTGGCCGCGGGTTTCGCGCCGGTCTTGGGCACGGTGTTGATGGTTTGCAGGATGCGGCCGGCGATCTTGTAGGGGTCGCCCTGCGAGTTCGGACGGCGGTCTTCGAGGTAGCCGCGGTAGCCGTCGTTCACGAAGCTGTGCGGCATGCGGACGGAGGCGCCGCGATTGGCGAGGCCGTAGTTGAACTTGTCGATGGACTGGGTCTCGTGCAGGCCGGTGAGGCGCAGGTGGTTGTCCGGGCCATAGACGGCGATGTGCTCGTTCTTATACTTGTCGAAAGCGGCCATGAGAGCCTCGAAGTACGGTTTGCCGCCGACGGTGCGCATGTGCTCGGTGGAGAAGTTGGAGTGCATGCCGGAGCCGTTCCAGTCCACGTCTTTGCCGAGGGGCTTGCAGTGGTAGTTCACGTCCACGCCGTACTGCTCGCAGACGCGGTTGAGGAGGTAGCGGGCAATCCACATTTCATCGGCGGCTTTCTTGGAGCCTTTGCCGAAGATCTGGAACTCCCACTGGCCCTTGGCCACTTCGGCGTTGATGCCTTCGTGGTTGATGCCGGCATCGAGGCAGAGGTCGAGGTGCGTCTCCACGATCTCGCGGGCGATGTCGCCCACGGCGTCGTAGCCGACGCCGGTGTAGTAGAGGCCCTGCGGGTAGGGGAAACCTTCGGACGGAAAGCCGAGCGGTTTGCCGTTCTGGTAAAGGAAGTATTCCTGCTCGAAGCCGAACCAAGTGCCGGGGTCGTCGGGGATGGTGGCGCGGGCGTTGGAGGGGTGCGGGGAGCCGTCGGGCATCATGACCTCGCACATGACGAGGACGCCGTTTTTGCGGGCGGAGTCAGGATAGACGGCGACGGGCTTGAGCACGCAATCGGAGCTGCGGCCTTCGGCCTGGCGGGTGGAGCTGCCGTCAAAGCCCCAGAGCGGGAGATCCTTGAGCGTGGGGAACTTGGCGAATTCCTTGATCTGGGTTTTGCCGCGGAGGTTGGCGACGGGCTCGTAGCCGTCGAGCCAGATGTATTCGAGTTTGTACTTGGCCATGATTGGTCGGTGGTGGTGGTGGTTTTTGAGCAGGCTGCGCTGATTTAGCCCGCTCGGGGTTGGTTTGGTTACTCAGGCGGCCCCGAGGGTTCGGAGCCGCGCGCGCAGGTTTAGCAAAGGCGGTGCCGGGGGGAAGGGAAAGTTGAGAGTTGAGCGTTGAAAGTTGACAGGCGACTGGGGTTTGCGGCTGGTTTTTAACGAAGGCGCGCGTAGAAAAGGCACGGGCACGGACAGCCGAACACCGCCTCTCAGCACTTAACTTTCAACTCTCAACCTCTGCCAATGCCCGTCGTCAAAGACACTCTCCGCGCGACCGTCCGCGTGGGCTATGACGGACGGGTGTACAAACAGTTCCGCGGGCCGAAGGCGGCGGAGCGTTTCGCCACGGAGGTGGCGGTGCTGCGGCATCTGGAACAGCGCGGCTGCGGCTTTGTGCCGCGGCTGATCGAGGCGGATGCGGAGGAGCTGAGAATTGTGACCACAAACTGCGGCGCGCGGGTGGAGCATCTCGATGAAAAGCGGATGCGCGAACTTTACGCCGACCTCACCCCGTACGGCGTGCGGCACGACGACGCGGAGTTGCGCAATGTGACCTACCGCCAGCAGGACGGACGGTTTTGTCTTATCGATTTCGAGTTCGCGACGATCCTCCCGGACACTCTCTAGGCCGATGCTGCCCAAGTCTCAACGCGCAGGAAATTTGACCACGGATTTCACGGATTTCGCGGATTGCTGTTTCGGAAAAATCCGTGTCATTCGTGAAATCCGGGGTTCAAAAAAACAACGTCGAGTGACTTTTGCGCCTTGCTCTCAATGCCAATGACTCCCCCTCCCCAAATACCGTCCGCCGTAGGGCTCCACTGGTTCGGCCTGACTGACATGGGCAAGGTGCGGAAGAATAACGAGGACTCGTTTCTGGGCCTGCAATTCGACGCGCAGGAGGTGCGCTATCTCGGCAAAACCGGTGATGCTTCGCTGGGGAATGCGGACTGCGTTTTCGCCGTGAGCGACGGCATGGGCGGCGCGCGGGCCGGGGAGTTTGCCAGCCGCGTGACGGTGGAAAAAATCACGCGCATGCTGCCGCGGGCGTTCAAGCAGTCGGCGCACGGCATGAATGCCGGCGTGGAGGATGTGCTGGAGGAGCTGTTTGATCAGATCCACAAGGCGCTGCTCTATCTCGGCGAGAGCTATGAGGAGTGCGCGGGCATGGGCGCGACGCTGAGCCTGGCCTGGTTCACGCCGGGGTGGATGTATTTCGCGCACGTCGGCGACAGCCGCATTTACTACCTCCCGGCGCGCGACGGCGGGCTGCATCAGCTCACGCATGATGACACGCACATCGGCTGGCTTTTCCGCCAGGGGCAGATGACCGAGCGGCAGGCCCGCGAGCATCCGCGCCGCACCGTGCTGCAGAAGGCGCTCGGGGCCGGGCATCAGTTCATGCAGCCGCAGGTGGGCGCAGTGGCGTATGAGAAGGGCGATCTTTTCCTGCTTTGCACGGATGGGCTGACCGACGGCCTTTTCGACGAGCAACTGCTCCAGCGCCTGCGCGCGCCGGATGCGGAGGAGGAGGCGCAAAACCCTGCGCAACGCCTGGTCACCGCCGCGCTCGAACGCGCGGGCCGCGACAACACCACGGCGCTCGTGGTCGAAGTGCGGGGCGAAAGTGCGGGGTGAGCGCGCCCGTCAGTTTCACTGTTCACCTTCACCCGCCGCTCACCCACAATCCCGCCACTCACCCACAATCCCGCCACTCACCATGAACCCGCTCCCTTTCGCCCGCTCGATGCTCCTGCATCTCAGCAGCGTGGTGTGGCTGCTCGTGCAGACGCTGCAGGAGATGGGTGACCATGTCTTCCGGCGGCGCTTTCCTTTTCGCCCGGCCATTTTTTTTGAGCAGACTGACCGCGTGGGCGTGGGCTCCATCCCGCTGGTGGCACTGGTGTCGTGCTTCATCGGGCTGACCTTTGCGCTGCTGACCGGCTACCAGCTTCAGCCCTACGGGCAGGAGCGGCTGGTGCCGCCCCTGGTCGCCATCGGCTTCACCCGCGAGCTGGGGCCGCTAATGACCGGGATCATGCTCGCCGCGCGCATCGGCGCGGCTTTTACCGCCGAACTCGGCACCATGACGGTGGCCGAGGAGGTGGAGGCGCTGGAAGCAATGGGCCTGGGCCCGCTGCGCTATCTGGTGAGCCCGCGGCTGCTCGCGGTGGTGCTGCTCATGCCGTGCCTCGTGGTCGTCTCGGATCTCACGGCGGTCGCGGGTGCGGCCATCATTTCGCGGTGGGCGTTCGACATTCCCTGGCAAAGTTTCGCCGAGAGTGCGGTCGAGCGCGTGCTCATTCGCGATGTCGTGGCGGGCGTGGTGAAGAGCCTGCTCTTCGGCCTCATCATCGGCCTCGTGGCCTGCTACAAGGGACTGACCGTGCGCGGTGGTGCGGCGGGGGTGGGCCATGCGACGACCGAGAGCGTGGTCGTGGCGATCACCACGGTCATCGGCTTCGACACGCTGTGCAATATCGTGCTCATCGCCCTCTTCGATAAATGAGCGACGCGCCCCTCATCGAACTGCGCGACGTACATCTCGCGTTTGGCGAAAAGGAAATCCTCAGCGGCGTCGATCTGCGCCTCGCGGCGAAAGAGCGCCTCGTCGTGCTCGGCCAGTCGGGCAGTGGCAAAAGCACCCTCCTCCGGCTCATCCTCGGCATCCTGAAACCGACGGGAGGCAGGGTGCAGTTTCAAGGCAGCGAGGTTTCCAAAATGGGCCGCCGCCAGCTCAACGCCATGCGCCAGAAGATCGGCATGGTCTATCAGTACAGCGCCCTCATTTCCTCCCTCAGCGTCCGCGACAACCTCGCCCTCCCGCTCGAAGAACTGACCGACAAAAAGCCCGACGAGATCGGCGCCCTCGTGGATGAAAAGCTCAAGCTCGTGGGCATGGCCGACGCCCGGGACAAGATGCCCGCCGAACTGAGCGGCGGGATGCGCAAACGCATCGGCCTCGCCCGCGGCATCATCATGGACCCCGCGCTGATTCTTTACGACGAGCCCAGCGCCGGGCTCGATCCCGTGATCAGTTCCGTGATCGACGAACTTATCATCGAGCTGAGCGAAAAGATCGGTGCGACCTCCGTTATCGTGACCCACGAAATGGAGAGCGCCTTCAAGATCGCCACCCGCCTCGCCATGCTTTTTAAAGGCCGCATCATCGCCGAAGGCACGCCGGAGGAGTTCAAAAACTCCGCCGACCCGGTCGTCAAACAGTTCATCACCGGCGCCACCGAAGGGCCGATTTTGGAAGGGGCCAAGTGACCGGGGCAGGTGACAGGTGAAGCCCCGCGCACGATGAAAGACTCCATGAGCGACGACCTGCGAACCCGCCTCTCCGCGGCTTGCGGCCCCACCTGCCACCTGCCACACGTCACCTGCCACACACCATGAACATCTTCCGCAATGAAATCCGCACCGGCCTGCTCGTCGTGGTCACGCTCGTCGCGCTGGTCGCGCTGCTGCTCTACCTCGGCGCGCCGGGCGTGTTCGTGCCGCAGCACACCTACCGCATCTTTTTCGACAACGCCGCCGGCA
>JANPHJ010000011.1:0-80346 GCA_031424395.1 Chthoniobacter sp. | reverse complement strand
TGCTCGGGCACATCACCATCGGCATCGAGTTGGTGAATGCGCTCTGGCGCAAACTGCTCGCGGCCCCGGACGCCAGCGCCTGGGCCGGGCTCCTGCCCGCGGGCGAGGACGTGCGGCTGCACCTGCTGCACCTGCTGGCGGCGCATCATGGCGAGCTGCAATTTGGCTCGCCCGTGGTGCCCAAGACCCCGGAGGCCTGGGCGCTGCACTACGTGGACAATCTCGACGCGAAACTGGAAATGCTCGCCGCCGGCTACGCCACGGCCAAGCCCCTGGCCGCACGCATCCAGGAGCGCGTCTGGCCGCTGCCGGGGAATCTGGTCGCGCCGCTGGCCAGATTTCAGGCGGCGGAAGCCGGCGTCGTCCGGCCAGTGGCGGACTGAGCAAAAAAACGAACTGCGGTGAGGAAAAAGTCCAGCAGAGCGATTATGGTACGCGCCCGATTTCGTTGTCCCATGCGCGTGTCCTCTTTTTTGCAAAAGCCATTCGTCCGGGCACTTCGCCGCGTCCTCGGCCTGGGGCTGGCCGTCTGCAGCGGGCTCGCGGCGCAGGCTGCACCCGCGGATGAAAGCGCCCGCGCCGCCGCCCGCCTGGAGCTGCTCGGCGCGGTGCCCAGTGGCGAGGCGCTCGTCCGCGCCATCGCCGCGCGGAACCGGCCAGTCGTCGATCTTTTCCTCGCCGCCCGCACCGATGTGAACGCGCCCGGCGAAGGCGGCCGCACCGCACTCCTCGCCGCCACCATCGCCCGCGACGCCGAGCTCACCGCCCGCCTGCTCACGGCCAGCGCCGACCCCCGTCTGGCGGACGCCGACGGCGTGACGCCGCTCATGGCCGCCGCCGCCGCCGGCCACCTCCCCACCATCGCCGCGCTGCGGGCTCACGGCGCGTCGCTCGAGGCCACGGACGCCGCGGACCGCAGCGCGCTGCACTACGCCATCGCCGCGCGCCAGCTCGCGGTGATCGAGCAGTTTTTCCAAACCTCCGCCGACCTCACCGGCCCGCTGCACGACAGCACCACGCTCGCGGAACTCGCCTGCGCCACCGGCGACCGTCGCATCATCGAGACCGTGCTCAGCCGGCTGCCGGAAAAAGCCGCGTGGCGCTCCGCCGGTCAGGCCCTGGCGAACCAAGCCCTGCAGACCGGCGACACCGCCCTGCTGCGGCTGCTCTTTGCGCGCTACACCGGCTCCGCCGCGCCCTCCCCCACCGCCCAGCCGTGGCTCGCCTACGCCGTCGCCACGAATGACCTCGCCCTCCTGGACACGCTGCTTTCCTGCGGGGCCGAGCCCAACGCCGTCCTCGACCAGCCCGGCGACACCACCCTGCGCGAGCGCATCGCCGCAAACTTCATGCGCAGCTACGTCACCACCGAACCCGGCCTGACCGCCCTCATGCTTGCCGCGGGCCTCGGCAACAATGATGCGGTGAAAAAACTCCTCGCCGCCGGGGCCAACCGCAACGCGAGCACCAACGGCAAGTCCTCGCTCATCGCGCTGTATTTTGCCGCCTGGGCCCGCAGCCCCGACTGCGTGCAGGCCCTGCTCGGCAACGCCCCGCCGCGCGATCAGACCCGCATCGAAATCTCCCTCAACAGCCAGCACGCCACTTTCTACAAAGACGGCGAGGTCGTGCTGCAAACGGAAATCTCCACGGGGCGCGCGGGCTTTGACACCAAGCCCGGCGAGTACGTCATCACCGACAAGCACCTCACCCACCGCTCGACGATGTACCCGGCGGAAATGCCCTTTTTCATGCGCCTGAGCTGCCAGGCCTTTGGTCTGCACGAAGGCCACGTCACTGGCCGGCCCGCCTCGCACGGCTGCGTGCGCCTGCCACGGAGCGCGGCGCAGCGGCTCTTCAAGGAAGCGCCCGTCGGCACCTGGGTCAGCATCGCCCGCTGACCCGCGCGCCGCTTTCTCCGCTCGCAAAACCGCCTCAGCCGCGTAACGTCGCGCCTCATGCCGCTCGACCTCAAGGCCCTCGTCGCCGCCCGCCTTGGCGAAAACTACACGCTGCACGCGCAGCACCTCAATTCCACGCTCGTCCGCGTGCAGCGCATCATCGGCTTCGACCACGTCTATGCGCGTGCCGCGGGCGCCTACCTCTACGACCTCGACGAGCACGACTACCTCGACTTCCTCAGCGGCTACTCCGTCTTCAATATCGGGCGCAACCACCCCGCCATTCAGACCGCCATCCGCGACGTGCTGGAAATGGATTTGCCGAACATGGTGCAGATGGATTGCTCGCTCCTCAGCGGCCTGCTCGCCGAGGCGCTGCTGAAAAAAACGCCCGCGCATCTCGACGCCGTTTTTTTCTGCAACTCGGGCGCGGAAGCCCTCGAAGGCGCGATCAAATTCGCCCGCGCCGCCACCGGGCGCAGCGGCCTCGTCTCGCTGGAAAAGGCCTACCACGGCCTCTCGCACGGCGCGCTCTCCGTCATGGGCGACGAGAGCTTTCGCGAGGGCTTCGGGCCGCTCCTGGAAAACTGCACGCGCATCAAAATGGGCGACCTCGCCGCGCTCGAAAAGCTCCTCGCGAAGCGCGACATCGCCGCCCTGCTCATCGAGCCCGTGCAGGGCAAAGGCGTGTACTTTCCCACCGACGATTTTTACCCGCAGGCCCAGCGCCTCTGCCGCGCCCACGGCACCCTGCTCATCTGCGACGAAGTGCAGACCGGCCTCGGCCGCACCGGCCGCTGGTGGGGCTTTGAGCATTGGGATTTGGAGCCCGATATCATCACCGTCGCGAAGTCGCTCAGCGGCGGCTACGTCCCGGTCGCCGCCATCGTCACGCGCCGCGCGATTTACCAAAAAACCTTCAGCCGCCTCGACCGCTGCGTCGTCCATTCGTCCACCTTTGGCCGCAACAACCTCGCCATGGCCGCCGGCCTCGCCACACTCCAGGTGCTCGACGACGAAAACCTCATCGAGCGCGCCCGCGTACAAGGCGCAGAGCTGATCCGCCGGCTGAACGAGCTGAAAGAAAAGCATTCGCTCATCAAAGAAGTGCGCGGTCTCGGCCTGATGATCGCCGTCGAATTTCACGAGCCCCGCGAACTCGCCCTCAAGATGGGCTGGAAGCTCCTCCACAAAGTCGAGCGCGAGCTTTTCGCCCAGATGCTCGTGACCTCCCTTTTCCAAAAACACCGCATCCTCACGCAGATCGCCGGGCACGCCATGGACGTCCTGAAAACCCTCCCGCCGCTCATCATCGGCGAGCGCGAGATCGACCGCTTTGTCACCGCCCTCGACGCCGTCCTCACCGACTGCCGCAGCTTCCCCGGCCCCATCTGGGACCTCGGGTCAAACTTCATCCGCCACTCCCTCAAACGCTCCACCGTCGAGCCCGCGGGCGCGGCGTAAAGGGACATCCGCGCGCGCCGCGACGGCGATTCCTCATCATGCACCTTCCCCCGCACACCCGCCGCTCCTTCCTCCGCCAGGCCGCCCTCGCCAGCGCCGCCGGACTCGCCGGGCTGCGCGCCGCGGACACCGTCACACTCCCGTTTGAAAATGGCGAGCGCCGCCTCGTGCAGTTCCCGCAAAAGCGTCCGCTCATCGTCCAGACCTCGCGCCCGCCGCAGCTCGAAACTCCGTTCGCCGTTTTCAACGACGGCCTCATCACGCCCAACGACGCCTTCTTCGTCCGCTACCACCTCGCGAACATCCCGCTAGCGATTGATCCCGACATTTTTCGCCTCGCCATCAAAGGCCTCGTCAAAGCGCCGCTCACCCTTCCCCTCGCCGAAATCAAAACGCAGTTCGAGCCCGCCGAAGTCATCGCCGTCAACCAATGCTCCGGCAACAGCCGCGGTTTTTTCCAGCCCCGCGTCGCCGGCGGCCAGCTCGGCAACGGCGCGATGGGCAACGCCCGCTGGCGCGGCGCGCGGCTGAAGGACGTGCTCGACAAAGCCGGCGTCGCCGCGGGCGCAAAGTTCGTCGTCTGCAACGGCCTCGACCAGCCCGTGCTGCCCCAGTCGCCCGACTTCATCAAAGCCCTCGACCTCGACCACGCGCGCGACGGCGAAGTCCTCCTCGCCTACGAGATGAACGGCGAGCCGCTCCCGATGCTCAACGGCTTCCCGCTGCGCCTCGTCGTCCCCGGCTATTTCGGCACCTACTGGGTGAAACATCTCAGCGAACTGACCGTCACCGCCGAGGAGTTTGACGGCTTTTTCATGAAGCCCGGCTACCGCATCCCCGATACTGCCGGCGGCTGCATCGAGCCCGGCACCGCGCCCAAGAGCACCATCCCGATCAACCGCTTCAAAATCCGCTCCTTCCTCACCAGCCTGGAAAACGGCGCGCAGCTTCCCGCCGGTCGCGCCACCGTGCTTCGCGGCATTGCCTTCGACAGCGGCCAGGGCATCACCGAAGTGCTCGTCTCCGACGACGGCGCGCGCACCTGGCGGCCCGCCGAACTGGGCCAAGACCTCGGCAAATACTCCTTCCGCGAATGGACCTTTGCCTGGACGCCGCCGCAGCCCGGCGCGCACGAAGTAAAGTACCGCGCCGTCAATCGCATCGGCGAAACCCAGCCGCTCGAGCCGCTCTGGAACCCGCCCGGCTACCTCCGCAACGTCGTCGAGACCACCAAGGTAACTGCCGCCTCAATGCCATGAAAGCCGCCGCCTTTTTCTCCTCCGCGCTCTTCGTCACGCTCGTCAGTGCCAGCGAAGTGACGATCACCCTTCCGCCCGAAACCGCCGCCTTCAAACCCGGCGCAGGTGCCGAACTCGCGCAGGCCAACTGCATGACGTGCCACTCCGCGGAATACATCGCCACGCAGCCCCGCATGCCGCGCAAATTTTGGGAAGCTGAGGTGAAGAAGATGAAGGAAAAATTCGCCGCGCCCCTCGCCGACGAAAACCTCGCTGCCCTCGCCGACTACCTCACCGCCGCCTACGGCATCCCGGAAAAAAAAGCGCCGTAACCCACGCCGCACGTTGAATTGCGGCGGGACAAACTCGGCGCCGGTCTTCCATGCTCCCTGCCACATGAAACCCCACTGGAGCGGCGTCTTTCCCGCCATCACCACGCAAATGAAACGCGACGGTTCGATCGATCTCGACGCCACCGCGCAGCACCGCGATGTCCTCATCAAATCCGGCATCACGGGCATCGTCATGCTGGGCTCGCTCGGCGAAAACCAATCGCTCGAGCCGGATGAAAAGCGCCGCGTTATCGAACTCGCCGTCCGCGCGGTGAAAGGCCGCATCCCCGTGCTCAGCGGCGTCGCTGAAAACAGCACCGCCGCCGCCATCCGCTTCGTCCGCGACGGCGAGCGCCTCGGGCTCGATGGCTTCATGCTCCTGCCCGCAATGATCTACAAGACGCCCGACCCGCGCGAAACCCTCGCCCATTTCCGCGCCGTGGCCCGCACCACCGGCCTGCCGATCATGATCTACAACAACCCGATCAGCTACGGAAACGACATCACCCCCACGATGTTCGCCCAGCTCGCGGACGTGAAAAACTTCGTCGCGCTCAAGGAGTCCAGCGGCGACACCCGCCGCATCACCGACCTGCACAATACCGTCGGCGACCGCTACGCAATTTTCGCCGGCGTCGATAACCTTGCCCTCGAAAACGCCATCCTCGGCATCGACGGCTGGGTCGCCGGCACCGGCATCGCCTTTCCCGCGGAAAACCAATGCCTGTGGGAACTGATGCAGGCCGGACGCTGGGACGAAGCGCGCAAAATCTACCGCTGGTTCACCCCGCTGCTGCATCTCGATGTGCATGTGAAATTTGTCCAGTACATCAAGCTCACCGTGCAGGAATGCGGCCTCGGCAAAGAGTGGACCCGCGCCCCGCGTCTCCCCCTCGCCGGCGCGGAGCGCAAAGCCGTGCTCAAGATCATCCACGACGGCATCGCCGCGCGCCCGAAGCTCCCGCGCAAATAGGATTTGCCGAATTGGTCAAACTGGTCAAAATAACGCCATGAAGAGTTCGGTCTCACTTTATGAAGCCAAGACGCAGCTCTCGACGCTGCTCCGCGAGGTGGAAGGTGGAGCGGTGATCACCATTACACGCCACGGCAAGCCGGTTGCGGAATTGCGTCAGCCGATAGCAAAAAACAAAGCTCGCCGGGGATCGCTAAAGTCGCCGAATTTCTATATGGCCGAGGATTTTGATGCCCCGCTGCCGGAGTTTGCCGAGTACATGACGACCGCCGATGAAGAAGCGCTCCGCGTGGCTGAAGAGGCGCCGTCTTCACGCGACAAAGCCCGCAAGAAGCCATGAGACTGCTGCTCGATACGAGCGCGCTGATCTGGTTCGTCACCGATTCGCCGAGAATGCCGAATCGACTGAAAGACTTGCTGGAGACCGACGGGACCGAAACGTTTGTCAGCTTTGTTTCACCTTGGGAAATAGCGATTAAGACACGGCTCGGCAAACTGCGCTTGGGCCGTCCCCTCTATCCCGACATTGCGCAGCAGGTCTCGAAGAACGGCTTCCTGATGCTGCCGCACGATTGGCAGGATGTGCAGGCCGTGGCCCGCATGCCATTCCATCACCGCGATCCATTTGATCGCATGCTCGTCGCCCAGGCTTTGCGTCACCGCCTCACGGCGGTCACTCCTGACGCGATATGGGATAGCTATGGAGTATCCCGGATGTGGGCGTGATGAGCGCGTGTCCACCGGTGCGGCGCGTCGGCGTCATCGACTCCCACACCGGCGGCGAGCCGACGCGCGTGGTGCTGAGCGGCGGGCCGGATCTCGGCGGCGGGAGCGTGGCGGAAAAGCTTATCGTCTTCTGCGAGCGGCACGATGACTTCCGCCGCGCCGTGGTCAATGAACCGCGCGGCTCGGACGTGCTCGTGGGCGCGCTGCTCACCGAGCCCGCTGACGCGTCGTGCGTCACCGGCGTCATCTATTTCGACAACGTCACCTTCCTCGGCATGTGCGGGCACGGCACCATCGGGCTGGTCGTCACGCTCGCGCATCTCGGGCGCATCGCGCCGGGCGAGCATCGGCTCGAGACGCCGGTCGGCGTGGTCACGGCGGTGTTGCACGAGGATCGTTCCGTTTCGGTGCGAAACATCCCCGCGCATCGCCAGGCGAAAGACGCGGAGATTGAGGTGCCAGGCTTTGGCAAAATCACCGGCGACGTGGCGTGGGGCGGCAACTGGTTTTTCTTCGTCGAGCAGCACGGGCTCGCGCTCGACCTCGCGAACGTCGAACCGCTCACGGCTTTCTCATGGGCCGTCCGACAGGCGGTGAACGCGCAGGGTTTTCCCGAGGTGGACCACATCGTCCTGCTCGGCCCGCCGCGCTCGAAAGACGCCGACTCGCGGAACTTCGTCCTCTGCCCCGGCAAAGCCTACGACCGCTCGCCGTGCGGCACGGGCACCAGCGCGCGGCTCGCCTGCCTCGCCGCCGACGGGCGGCTCGCTGAGGGCGAGGAGCTGGTGATCGAGAGCATCGTCGGCAGCGCCTTTCGCGGCACCTTTCGCTGGGTGGAAAAGGCCCGCGGGATCATCGAGCCGACCGTCACCGGCACCGCGCACGTCACCGCCGAGGCCACGCTGCTGCTCGATGCGCGCGATCCGTTTTGCTGGGGCATCCGCTGAGCTGTGAGCAAACGCATCGTCATCATTGGCGGCGGCGTCATCGGGCTGTGCGTGGCGCATTACGCGCTGCGGCGCGGGCATCGCGTCACCGTGCTGGAGCGCGGCGCGGCGGACCACGACTCGTGCTCGCTCGGCAACGCCGGGATGATCGTGCCCTCGCATTTCACCCCGCTCGCCGCGCCCGGCATGGTCGCGCTCGGGCTGAAATGGATGTGGAATCCCGAGTCGCCGTTTTACGTGCAGCCGCGACTGAACTGGGAGCTGGCTTCGTGGGGCCTGAAGTTTTGGCAGGCCGCCACGCCGGAGCGCGTGCGCCGCGCTGCGCCGCTCATCCGCGATCTGTCCTTCGCCAGCCGCGCGTGTTTCGAGGAACTGGCCGCGCAGCCGGGCTTCGATTTCGGTTTGGAAAAGCGCGGACTGCTCATGCTCTGCAAGACCCAGCACGCGCTCGACGACGAAGCGCAAATGGCCGCGCAAGCCCGCGCCCTCAGCATCCCCGCCGAGGTGCTCGATGCGAAAGCTGCCGCTGCGCTCGAGCCCGGCGTGCGCATGGCCATCGCGGGCGCGGTTTATTTTCCGCAGGACTGCCAGCTCACCCCGCAGCGCTTCATGGCTTGTTTGCAAAGTGCGGTCGAAGGCGCGGGCGGCAAAATCATTTTCGATTCCGCCCTCACCGGCTGGTGTTTCGACGGGCGGAAAATCGCCGCTGCCAAAACTGCGCGCGGTGAAATCACCGGCGATGAATTCGTCCTCTGCGGCGGTGCGTGGTCGTCCGCCCTCGCGCGCGAACCGCGGCTCGCCATCCCGATGCAGGCCGGGAAAGGCTACTCGCTCACCCTCGCCCAGCCGCGCCAACTCCCAAAGATCTGCTCGATCTTCACCGAGGCCCGCGTTGCCGTAACGCCGATGGGGGGCGCGCTGCGCTTCGGCGGCACGATGGAAATCGCCGGCCTCAACGACACGATCAATCCCCGCCGCGTGCGCGGCATCATCAACGCCGTCCCGCAGTACTACCCCGAGTTTTCGCCCAGTGATTTCATCGGCCTCCGCCCGTGGAGCGGCCTGCGCCCTTGCTCGCCGGACGGCCTGCCCTACGTCGGCCGCTTTCGCGCCTACGAAAATCTCAGCACCGCCACCGGCCACGCCATGATGGGCCTCAGCCTCGGCCCCATCACCGGCCAGCTCATGGCGCAGATTCTCTCCGGCGAAAAACCCGCCCACGATCTCACGCTCCTCGACCCCGATCGCTACGCCTGACCGCCCGCGCTTTCTGGCATTGCCGTCCGGCGACGCGCTGATAATCCACGCGTTGTGTCGAAGCGCCTGTATGACTGTCCCCAATGCGGCGCGCCCGTGCCCTTCCCGTCGAGCATCGCCGTCTTCGCAGTCTGCGCGCACTGCCAGTCGATGGTCGTGGTGCGCGACGCCAGCGTGGAGCGGCTCGGCGAAATGGCCGCGCTGCCGCCCGACCAAAGCCCGCTCCAGTGCGGCACGCGCGGGGTTTGGCAAGGCGTGGCCTTTGAGCTGATCGGCCGCCTCCGCGTGGAGTGGGAGGGCGGGAGCTGGACGGAATGGTGGGCGGAGTTTGCCGATGCGCGGGCGGGCTGGATCGCCGAGACGCAGGGCTTTTTCACGGTCAGTTTTCCGCAGGAATCGGCGAAGCCTCTGCCCGCCGTGGAGGATTTGGCCGCCGGGCAAATGGTGCGGCTGGCGGAGCGCAACTACACGGTCGCGGACGTGAAATCCGTAAACTGTCTCGCGGGTGAAGGCGCGCTGCCTTTCGCCGCGCCGCCCGGCCTCACGCGGCAGAGCGCCGACTGCCTGGCAGACGACGGCGCGTTCGCCACGCTCGATTACCCGCTCGGCGATCCGCCCAGGCTTTTCACCGGCGCCTACGCCACGTTTGCCGCGCTCCAGTTTTCCAATCTGCGCCCCGTCCCCGGCTGGGATGGCGAGGTCGCGGAGACCCGCCACGCCACCGTCGCGCTGAACTGCCCGGCCTGCGGTGCGGCAGTCGAGTTGCGCGCGCGCGGGCTCACGATGGCTGCGGTCTGCGGCTCGTGCGGCGGCGTGATCGACACGGCGAACCCCAAGGCGCAGCTCATCCAAAAGGCCGATGAAAAAGTACGGCACATCCGCCCGCTCATCGAAATCGGCACGCGCGGCCGGCTCTTCGGCGTGGAGTACGAAATGATCGGCCTGCTCACGCGCTTCGACGGCGCGGCGAAGTGGAGCGAGTACCTGCTCTTCAATCCGTGGCAGGGCTTTCGCTGGCTGGTGACCTACCGCGGCCACTGGAGTTTCATCGACCGCCTGCTCGAAATTCCGCGGCCCCTGGCCGGCCGGGTCAGGCTCCGCGACGGACGCGTGTTCCGGCATTTCGCTGCTGCCGGCACGGAGGTCGTCTCCGTGCTCGGGGAGTTTTTTTGGAAGGTGCAGCGCGGCGAAAGATCTCACCTCAACGACTTCGTCGCGCCGCCGTTCGTGCTTTCGTCCGAGCAATATCCCGGGCTGGAGGAAATCACCTGGTCGCTCGGCGAATACGTCGAGCCCGCAGTCGTCGCGGCGGCTTTCGGCCTGCCCAAACCGATCGCGCCCACCGGCGTCTATCTCAACCAGCCCAATCCGCACTCAGAACGCTGGCGCAGCCTGTGGCGTCTGGCGTGCGCGTTCATGAGCGGCGCGCTCCTGCTGCAAATTCTCTTCGCCTCGATCTCGAACGAACGTCCCGTGACCGCCGGGCATTACGCCTACCAGCGCCCCGTCGAACCGCCAGTCGGCACACCGGCTGAAACCACCGCGGCTAGCGACGCCGCGCGCACCATCGTCACGCCCGTATTCCAGCTCACCGGCCACTCGCAGCCCGTCACCATCGCCCTCCGCGCCGCGGTCTGGAACACCTGGCTCGGCTGCGATTTCGCGCTTGTAAACGCGGCCACCAACCAGGTTTTTCCCGGCGCGGTGACCGCGGAATTTTACGAAGGCACCGACGACGGCGAGGCTTGGACCGAGGGCGCGGAGACGGCCGAGGTCAGGATTCCCGCAGTCCCGCCGGGCCGGTATTATCTCACCCTCGACACCGAGGCCGATCCGAAGATCGCCGCCATGCCCTTCGACGTGCAGGTCCGGCGCGGCGGGCTTTTCATGTCGAACTTCCTCCTCGTCCTCGCGATCCTCGCCGCCGGTCCCGCCTGGGTTTTCATCCGCCGCCAGATGTTTGAAAATGCGCGCTGGGCAGACAGCGATCACGCCGCGTCCTCCGAATGATTTTTCCGCCATGAAGCATCCCCTCTATCTCGCCCTCGCCACCGCCGCCTGCGCCTACCTCGTCCTTGCCGACGCGCGGGGCTGGAACCCTTTCACCATGCCCCGTTTTCTTCGCTCCGGCCCCGGTGGCCCGGGCGGCTCCGGCCTCTACCACAAATAAACCCATGAACCCCACCGTCCTCCTCAATTCCGTCATCTACGCCATCCTCGGCATCCTCATCTTCATCGTCGGCTTCATCATCGTGGACAAGCTCACGCCTTACGACCTGTGGAAGCAGCTCATCGAGGAGAAAAATGTCGCGCTCGCCATCGTCGTCGGCAGCGCCACGCTCGGCACTTGCGTGATCATTGCTGCGGCCATTCATTGAGCGCGCCTCGCACCGGCGCTGACCTTTTGCCCCGCGTGGAAACCCGCTCCGCACGTCTGCTCTTCCTCGCGAGCGTCTTCACAATCGCCACCTGCGGTCTCGTCTATGAGCTGACCGCGGGCACGCTCGCGAGCTATCTGCTCGGCGATTCGGTGACGCAGTTTTCCACGGTCATTGGCGTGTACCTTTTCGCGATGGGCGTGGGCTCGTGGCTCTCGCAATTCATCGGGCGCAACCTCCTCGCCGTCTTCATCCGCGTGGAGTTTCTCATCGCGCTCATCGGCGGCTCTTCAGCCGCGGCGCTCTTCGCGCTTTTCGGGCACGTCGATTCATTCCGCGTGCCGCTCTACGGGATCATCTTCGTCGTCGGCGCGCTTGTGGGGCTGGAGATTCCACTGCTCCTGCGAATGCTGCGCGACCGCCTGGAGTTCAAGGATCTCGTCGCCCGCGTGCTCGCGCTCGACTACGTGGGCGCGCTGCTCGCGTCGCTGCTTTTTCCGCTGCTGCTCGTGCCGCACCTCGGGCTGGTGCGCTCGTGCTTTCTCTTCGGCATCCTGAACTGCGCGACCGGCCTCGCCACGCTCGGGCTGCTGCACCGCGAACTGCCGCGCCCGCGGGCGCTCGGCGCGGGCGGTCTCGCCGTGCTCGCGCTGCTCGGCGCGGGCTTCATCGGCTCGGACCGGCTCACGGCTTGGTCGGAAAGTTCCGCCTTCGCCGACCGCGTCATCTTCGCGAAATCCACGCCGTACCAACGCATCGTCCTCACGCGCAGCGGCGACGATCTGCGGCTCTACCTCAACGGCAATTTGCAGTTCAGTTCGCGCGACGAATACCGCTACCACGAGGCGCTCGTGCATCCCGCACTCGCCCGCCTGCCGCAGGCGCGCCGCGTGCTCGTGCTCGGCGGCGGCGACGGCCTCGCGGTGCGCGAAATCCTCCGTTACCCACAGGTCGAGCGCGTCACCCTCGTCGATCTCGATCCCGCGATGACGCGGCTCTTTTCCACGCAGGAACTGCTCACGCCGCTCAACGGCGGCGCGCTCACCAACCCGCGCGTGGAGGTCATCAACGCCGACGCCTTCCTCTGGCTGAAAGCGAACCGCGAGCGCTTCGATCTCGTCATCGCCGACTTCCCCGACCCGTCAAATTTTTCCATCGGCAAACTCTACTCCACCGCCTTCTTCGAGCGCGTGCGCGCGGCGCTCGGGCGCGACGGCGTCTTCGTGGTGCAATGCACTTCGCCGTACGTCGCGCGCCGCTCGTTCTGGTGCATCGACGCCACGCTGCGCGCGGCCGGGCTCACGACCGCGCCGTATCACGCCTACGTCCCCGCGTTCGGCGAATGGGGCTACATCCTCGCCTCGGTGGTGCCGTTGGAAACCGAGCCGCTGCTGCCCACCGGCCTGCGTTTCGTCACGCGCGAAAACCTCGCGCAGCTTTTCGATTTTCCGCCGGACATGAGCGCTGTGCCAGCGGAGGTGAACCGGCTGAACAACCAGGTGCTCGTCCGCTATTTCGAGGCGGAGTGGGCGAACTATATCCACTGATGCGCGTCAGCCGCCGGCAGTTCATCTCCACGGTCGCGGGCGCGACGCTCGCCGCGGGTTGCACGCGGCGCGCGTCGTGGAGCGGCGGCATCGTCGGGGCGGCGCACGCGGCGGGGCACCGGCTGCGCGAGGGGAAATTTCCCGCGCCCGTGCGGACGGAGACGCACGAGGCGGTGGTTGTCGGCGGCGGCATCGCGGGGCTGACCGCGGCGCATCATCTGCAAAAAGACGGGCGCGATTTCGTGCTGCTCGAACTCGAACGCGAACCCGGCGGCAATGCGGCGTGCGGCGCCAATGCCGTGTCCGCCTATCCGTGGGGCGCGCATTACGTGCCGCTACCGAATGTCGAATCCACCGAGGTGCTCGCGCTGCTGGAGGAGTTCGGCGTGCTCACCGCCTGGAGCGCCGACGGCCTGCCGATCTACGATGAGACGATGCTCTGCGCCGAGCCCGTCGAGCGGCTCTTCACGCGCGGCCGCTGGCAGGAAGGGCTCGTCCCGCAGACCGGCGTCAGCGCCGATGACCGCCGGCAGTACGACGAGTTTTTTGCGCAGATGGAAAAGTGGCGCGCCGCGACCGGCGGCGATGGCCGGCGGGCGTTTGCGATCCCCGTGGATCTCAGCTCGCGCGACCCGCAGTTCACCGCGCTCGACGGGCAGACGATGCGCGCCTTCATGGACGTCCGCGGCTGGACTTCCGCGCCGCTCCGCTGGTACGTGGACTACTCCTGCCGCGACGACTACGGCGCGGGTCTCGAAGACGTTTCCGCCTGGGCCGGCGCGCACTATTTCGCCTCCCGCAACGGCCACGCCGCCAACGCCGCGCGCGATGCCGTGCTGACCTGGCCCGAGGGCAACGGCTGGCTCGCCCGCCGCCTCGCCGAGCCGCTGCGCGCAAAGATTCGCGGCGGGTGCGTCGTCTGGAATGTCGAGCCGCACAACGGCGGCGTGCGCGTGGATTACTTCGACCTCACACGGCATGAAAGCGTGCGCCTCGAATCCCCCGCAGCGATCTGCGCCGCGCCGCGTTTTGTCGCCCAACGCATCGTCCGTGGGCTCGCGCCGGTGGCGCTGGAGTATTCGCCGTGGATGGTCGCGAATCTCACGCTCGACGCGCTCCCCACCGGCCGCGGCGCGGCTTTGGCGTGGGACAATGTCATCGAGCACAGCGACTCGCTCGGCTACGTCGTCGCCACGCACCAGAGCCTGCGCGCTGTCCCGCGCGAAACCGTGCTCACCCACTACTGGCCGCTCGACCGCGAGCCGCCGCGCGCCGCCCGCGAGCACGCGCTCGCCCGCAGCTACGAAGAATGGTGCGCGCTCATCGTCGCCGATCTTGAGCGCGCCCATCCCGACATCGCCGCGCACATCCGCCACCTCGATGTGTGGCTCTGGGGGCACGGCATGATCCGGCCCGTGCCCGGCTTCATCTGGGGCGCAGGCCGCGCGCAAATGGCCGCGCCGCACGGGCGGATTTTCTTCGCCCATTCCGACCTGAGCGGCCTCTCGATTTTCGAGGAAGCCTGCACCCGCGGCGCACACGCCGCCGCCGCCCTCCTCGCCGTATGAGCCCGCTCGCCCGCCACACCCTGCTCGAACTCTACGGCTGCCCCGCCGCGCTCCTCGCCAACAGCGACGCCCTCCACCCGCTCCTCCTCGCCGCGGTACGCGCCGCCGGCGCGACGGTCGTGACCGAGGTCTTCCACAACTTTAGCCCGCATGGCGTGAGCGGCGTCATCGTCATCGCCGAGTCGCACGTCGCCATCCACACCTGGCCCGAGCACGCCTACGCCGCGGTCGATATTTTCTCCTGCAACCTCGCGCTCGACCACGCCGCCATGAGCCGCGGCATCGCCACGGCTCTCGGGGCGGTGCGGATGGAAAGCCGCGTCGTCGAACGCGGGCTGCCATGAATCCGCCGCCCGGTGAAAGCGCATCCGCGCGACGCTTTGAGCACGCCGAACTTTCGGCGCTGTTTTTTCTGAACGCCGCGGCCATCGGCATGTGGAGCGTGCCGCTGGGCAATGTGCTGAAGGCGCACGGCTACGAGGCGCTCGTGCCGTTCGCGTATGCGTGCAGTGGAGTGTCGGCGTTCATTTCGCCGATGGTCTTTGGCGCGCTGGCCGATCAGCGCATTTCGCCGGTGCGGCTGGTGCGCTGGCTGGCGGTGGCGACGGCGGCGTTTCTCGCGCTGGCGTTTTTCGGCATTGGCGAGCACTGGCGCGGGCGATGGGTGCTCGCGGCGCTGCAAGTGCAGTCGGTCTGTGCCGCGCCGGTCTTCGGGCTGACGACGACCATCGTGCTGGCGCGGCTGCGCGAACCGGCGCGCGAATTCGGCCCGATCCGCGCGTGGGCATCGCTGGGCTGGATGGCCGCGGGCCTGGTCGTGAGCTGGGTGCTCGCGGCGGATGCCTCGGTGCGCTGCGGCTACGCGGCGGCGGCGGTGTGGCTGCTCAGCGCGGCGTCCACGTATCTGCTGCCGGAGGTGCTGCCCTTGGAAATCAAAGCCGCGCGGACCTGGCGCGATGTCTTCGGGCTGGAGGCGTTCGCGCTTTTCGCGCAGCGCGATCACCGCGTTGTCTTCCTCACGGCGGCGCTCATCAATATCCCGATGGCCGCCTTTTTCCCCTACGCGCCCATGCACCTGCGCGACCTCGGCGTGGAGCACGCCGCCGCCGCGATGGCGCTCGGACAGATCATGGAACTCGGCGCGATGTTCGGCCTCGCCGCGATCTTCCGGCGGGCGCGGCTGAAGTCGGTCTTCCTCGCGGGTATCGGCTTCGGCGTCCTGCGCTACGCGCTCTGCGCGCTGGACGAAAGGGCGTGGCTGCTCGCGGCCGTGGCGCTGCACGGGCTGGCCTTCACCTTCTTTTTCATCACCGCGCAAATCTATCTCGAGCAGCGCGTGCCGGCCCAGTTGCGCGGGCGCGCGCAGGCGCTGCTTGGGGTGATGACCAGCGGCTTTGGCAGCCTCGCGGGTTACCTCGCCAACGGCTGGTGGAAAAGCGCGAACACCACCGCCGGCCACACCCAGTGGCCTGCCTTCTGGCTCGGGCTCACCACCGCACTGCTGGCAGTTTTCGCCTTTTTCGCTCTCAGCTATCGCGGCCAGCCGCGGGCGGAGAAAACGGTCACGCCATAGGGCCCTCTTGATAACGACTGTTCGCGACACTCCGTCCTGCACACTTTAAGCGCGCAGTTTTCTTCCGACTCATGTTAGTCATGCGCACGCCATGCATCTTTCCTCCTACCTCGCCTTGTTCGCCGGAACGACCGTGCTCGTTTGCGCCGTCGCGGTCTGGGGCTACCTGCAGAGGTGTAAACAATTGACGGCAAAATACGGTGATCCCGAAGTCGCCCGGCGCATTATGCAGCGTGTGGTCTGGCAGGGCGAAACGCAAGAGCAGCTCCGTGAATCATTCGGGGCACCGGCGGACATTGACCAGAAAGTCCTTAAGACAAAGAGCAAGCAGGTCTGGAAATACCGGCCCACGGGAAAGAACCGTTTCGGACTAAAGGTAACCCTCGAGGACGGCGTGGTGGAGGCGTGGGACATGAAAGACTGAGCGTCGAGTGACCGTGCGCAGACCTGGAGCTTTTTATTCTTAGTAGAGCCCGTGGGTCGTCACGGCTCTCATCAGGTATATGCAAGAATCCGCGGCAAATACTATTGACGGCATGGCTTGCCCTATTATAGCTCTCCCCCATGTCCAACAACACCCCGTCCCTCGAACAACTCAAACGCGCTATCACCATCTCCGAGCAGATCGATGCTCTGCAATCCCAACTCGCCGCCCTTCTTGGCGGACAGCCGTCGGCCCCCGCGCAAGCTGCGGCGCCTGGCAAGACGCGGAAAGGCAAGCGCACCGTCTCTCCCGAAGCTCGCGCGAAAATGGCCGCCGCCCAGCGCGCCCGCTGGGCCGCGCGCAAAGGTTCGGCCGCTTCGACGCCGGCAGCCTCCGCTAAGCCGGAGAAGAAAAAGCGCGGACTAACCCCCGAAGGTCGTGCAAAACTGGCCGCCGCGATGAAGGCCCGCTGGGAAGCCCGCAAAAAAGGCGGCCCCGCACCGACCGCGAAAGCTCAGAAGTCAGCCGCCGCACCCAAGACTCCCAAAGCTGCCAAGGCCAAGCGTGTGGTCAGCTCCGAAGCCCGTGCCAAGATGGTTGCGGCAGCCAAGCGGCGCTGGGCCAACGCCAAGAAGTAAGCCCACAGCGCCTAACTCCCGGCAGCCTGGCAGGTGCTGAAGACTGCGATGTGTCTTCCAGCAGCCCGATGCCAGGGTCTGAGCTTCAGTCCCAGTCGTTGGGTGTCTGCTTAACCGCCGACAGCTTTCGACTTAGTACATCGGTCGATTGACTGCTTTGACCCCTGTGGACGCGGCGGCAGAACGGCAGCGGCACGGGCGATCGCAGCCTGCGGCAGACCGCTCCGTCGGCCTTGGATTCGCGAGAGTTTTGCAGAGATTGAACGGGAGACATCGTAAGGCGCTGTCCATCGACTTACGCAGCCAAGCGAGTCAGTCCCATGTGGCAGGCGTCCGGCACTCCGCCGCCGGCTACGCCGATCGTTGACCAAAGGCCCGCGGCCCAAAACGGACGGCGCGCAACGGTTCGCTGATTTTTCCCTCTAGCCAGCATACCAGCCGAAATCCCTCGCCAACGGAGCCGGCAATCGGGCTCGAACCGATGACCTGCTGATTACAAATCAGCTGCTCTACCAACTGAGCTATGCCGGCGACTATTTGGAAAAACGGGCGAGGGACTCGCTCTTCACAGGCCTGCTTCTTATCCAGGCTTTCTATACGCAATAACCGCTGAGTGTCCAGCACACAGGGCGCCTAGTTTGGAGGGACATCGTGCCTGGGCGGGTAAACTCCTACGCGGGGCGAATCCCCATCACCGGCTCCGGTGCGTCTGGGGCGGGGACGCCTCCTCCCCCTTGGGATTGCCACTCTCCGCACGATCCGAAAGACTTCACACCCATGACTCCACCCAGAATTACCGCCTTCGCTGGAAGCCTGCGCGCCGGGTCTTTCAACAAAAAGCTCCTCGCCATCGCCGCTGATGCCGCACGCGCGGCCGGTGCAGAAGTCACCGTCGTGGATCTCCGTGAACTCGAGCTCCCGCTCTACGATCAAGACCTCGAAGACGCGAGCGGTCTGCCCGAGGGCGCGAAGAAATTTAAAGCGCTGCTACGCGCGAGTGACGGCCTCCTCATCGCCTCGCCCGAATACAACAGTTCTATCACCGCCGCACTAAAGAACGCCCTCGACTGGGCCTCCCGCGCCGAGGCCGAAGACGAGCCACCGTTTGCCGCGTACCGCGGCAAAGCCGCCGCACTTTTCGCCGCCTCGCCCGGTTCCATCGGTGGCCTGCGCAGCCTGGTCACGCTGCGCTCCATCCTTGGCAACATCGGCGTCCTCGTGCTGCCCGATCAGGTCACTATCTCCACAGCCCACGAAGCCTTCGACGACGCCGGAAAACTTAATGACGGGCGCAAGGCGAAGAAAGTCGCTCTGCTGGCTAAGGATCTTGTCGAGACGGCGCGCAAATTGAAAGACTAAACGCGCGCTACGCAGGCTCACGAATTAAGCCAGCGGATTGCCAGTCCGGGTGAGAAAAATCGAACTCCCGTTTCTAAACATGGCGGTGTAAAGGACCGAAACGCCCTTGACGGGAACAAGCTGCGGACACTTATCTCGGGGTTATCAAGGCTTGGCAAGTGACGGAGTTTCATCGCTCTTGAGGACGGTCTGAATCCGCCGCCTCATGGCGGGCCAGCACGATGGCAATCATCGCCTCGGTTTCTGTCAATGTCGTCCACTTCCGCCATTTTGGCCGCCAAAAAACCGGAAGTACATTCGACGCCACCGATCAGTTAACATCAGCGGCATTTAAAACCGCTCAGTTAAAGCGTCCTACACTCAGCAGGACCGCAACTGACGTGCTCTTTTTCCACAAATGAGCGAAGCACCTAGGCTCAACTTTACCCCAAATCATCCCTCTACAACCGGGCAGAGCGGTCAGCGAGGTGGAGAGGGGTCGATGGCGACGACTTCCAGCTTTCGCTCACCGGCAGGCGATTGGAAAACTACCCGCTGACCGAGCCGGGCCATCACTAGCGCGCGGGCCAAGGGCGAGAGCCAACTCACCCAACCGCGGTCACCATCCGCCTCGTCCACACCGACGATGCGGTAAGTCACCTCCTTCCCGTCTTCCTCGCGCAGGGTCACAGTAGCGCCGAAGGTCACTTGATCCGTAGCCGCAGAATTTGCCTCAACGACTTCCGCCGACATTAAAATCCCTTGCAATTCCGCAATGCGTTGCGCGCTCAGGGGCCACATTTCCTTTTCCATCCCGCCACGCTTTTCAGTCAGTACCGCCAGTTCCGCGCGATACCGCGCGGCACCATCGGCAGTTAGATAGTTTGTTGCCCCTGGTGGCAGTGAGGACCATGTGCGCCAAGGGGCGACCGACTCGGGGGCGTCGTCGTCTTCGCGAGTGAAGGCTTTGCTCATGTGGCAGATTCTTGCCCTGTTTCGTGCGCCGGGCGAGTTCTGCGGGTAAGCGAAAGCTAACGGCAGTTTGTTGCCAGCACGCTTGCGGAGCGTTTGTATTGGTGACGACGGGACATTCTTTCATCGTCCCACCGGCGAGGGCGGAAGTTTGAAAACGCGGATTCTCGATGATGGATTTCATAAATCACTGTCCTTTTTTGACCGGTCGTCACCCCCGCGCCACCGCTGGCTGGGCGGTTCTCTAAAAGGTTACCGTGTTACCACCTGCGCTCCCCTTCCCCAATGTTTTCAATTATCAACTTTATCACCGTCCCACTGGCCCTAGGGAAGAGCGTCGCCTCGTCCATCCGTAACGAGAGCCACTCGGCAGAAAGGGCCAAGCGTGGCTACCGCGCACTGGGCCAGGCGAGCCTGCTCCCGCGGCATATCCATGCAGCAAGTTCCAAGTCGGCAGGCCGCAGAGCAGCAGGAGGAGAGGCCAGAACCATCTGGGCAGATTGCCATTCGAACCAAGCTGGAGGCGAAGGCGGGAGGCCGAACAAAAGGATCAGCGCACCATTTGCACGGTCCTGCGGGGATGGGAGCGCTGGCTCAAAGGGCGGGCGCCGCATACCGAGCAGCGCCATGAACGCCGCCCATGGCGCAGCCAAAGGACCCACCAAACGAGGCCCCACGCGCCCAAGGTGAGGAAGGTCATGGACCGATGAAAGCCGTGGCTAAAAGGGCGCTTAAAGAAGCCGCGCTCAATCGCGCAGGCGCAACAAAAGCGTTTCGCAAATGGCATATAATTTTCATATATACAATATTAAACGAGTAACACAATAGAAAATCCGCATTAATGCGGGCTTTAAAGCGGGTTGCCACGCAACTCCGCTGCCGTGCAACTGCCTACCAGCGCCCCCCTTTGCGTTCTCCAAAAGCGTGGCTCAATTCCATCCCGGCCCCTCACCGGCGACTTGGCGCGGGGACGGGAACCTGCAACACTCTGCCAATGTGTCCCGATCCCACTTCCCGCGAATCCGCGCTGGCCCGCTTGGCTGACCACTTGGATGCCGCGCGGGAGCTAATTTCCGCCCATTGGGTGGATCTCCTTCGCGCCGATCCCTCCATCCCAACGTGCGCGCTGGGTGAACGTGCCCTCATCGACGATCTGCCGGACATTCTTGATGACCTGAGCCAGACGCTGCGCCGGCGCACGCTGAGCGTGGCTGAGCAATCGGGTGAGGATGCCGCAAAACATGGCGTGACCCGCTGGAATCAGGGATTCGATCCGGGGGCATTGCGGCGCGAGTTCGCGCACCTAAGCGCGGCCCTCGCCGTCCAGCTAACGGTTTTCGAGGAACGCCACCCGCACCTTTTCGCCGATCAGCGCAACTTCGCGCGCTCGACGGTGCAGGGGTTTTTGGCCGCGACGATGGAGGAAGCCGCGATGCAGTTTGCCGCGCGGCAAAAGGGGCAAGCGGGGGCGGTTTAGCGCGCGCCGAAGAGGATGGCTGCGGGTACCACGGCTCTGGGAGGCGGCGGGGCGCGGCGCTTGCAGAAAGCCGCCGAGCCCGCTGCTGAAGATGACAATGAGCAGGCCCCCGATTTCGCGGGCGACATGGGGGAAAATAGAAGACGATTAGGCCGTCGCAAAGGTAGTGGGGCGGAGCAGATGAGCGCGGGGTCATGGCCAAAACGCACTCGACTGGGGCGCCGACGAGCCGCTGCCCGAAAACCGTCTTCTCACGCTCTGTCGCGGCCTGCCGCGGCAGCGCTTCTACACTACGAGTTGCCGCCCAGATGAAGGTGACACGACCGGAAAAAAAAGCCGCCAAGGTTGTAGGTGCGATGTTGCGTTGGGCGGTTTCTCCTTGTCCGAAAGATCTTCCACTTCACTCCTTCAGCATGCCCATGCGGCCTCTGCTTTACCAGCGCACCGGGGCCGGTTGGCGGCTCGCGGCGGGCTTCTTCCTAGTGTCGGCAATTGACTCAAAGCGTTACTATAGCTCCGCAAGAAGATCGATCACGTGTCCGACAACGGGAGATGCGGCGAATTTTTAACGCCGCCTCTCTGCACTTCGCGATGGCGGAAGAGTCCGGGTGCGCGAACAGATCGCGCCAAGCCCACAGGCGGGAGCCTGTGGGCCTGGAATTTTCAAAGTTAGCTTCGCTTACTTTCCGTCGCCGTCCGAGTCGCCGGGAATGGCACGCTCGACACGGTCCCATGCGGCGCGGGTGGCGTGCTTCGCCTTGTCCCAGCCGATCTGCGTTTTGCCTTTGGTGGACTCATACGCTTTCGCGAGGTCGGATTCCACGTCCTCGAACTTGTGGCCCGCCGCCCCGTGCGTCGCGTAGCCTTGATAGCCAGCGCGATAAGCCGGGCCATATTCGGAGTATTCCGATTTCTCGGCGTAGGGCTGATTGCGGTGGTTCTTTTCCCAATAGGCATCTTCGGCAGTGGGATCGATCATTTCGGCCACGCCTTTGCCAGCAAGGCCACCGGCAACCGCGCCGATCACCGCGCCAACGGCCATACCGACCGGACCCGCAACGGCGCCGATGGCTGCGCCAGTAGCGCCACCACCCGCCGCGCCCATGCCCGTGCCGACGGGATGTGCGCCGGGTTCGCCGGTAATGGGATCAGGATTCGTATCTTTGGAGGTATTGGTAGTAGGAGTCATGCTCCTCAATCGCGCTCTCGATTGCGGGCGGACGTAAGCATTTTTGGGAGGGATTGCGATCTTCCTACCCGCTGACATTTTTTTGCCGCACTCACAGCCCGACTCTCCGTGAAACACCTCGTGCGATGGTTCGATTACGCGAACTCATTCAGTCTTTCTCCGACCATTTTCCGGTAGTAGTTACGCCACTGTGGAGGAATTGGTCGAGAAAGGTCTGCGGTGCGAATGGCACTCGCCAGCATGGAACCTGTATTTACCAGGCCTTGGAGCGGGTGAGGAGAATCGAACTCCCGTATGCAGCTTGGGAAGCTGCCGTTCTACCATTGAACTACACCCGCATCGGTCGGGCCGATTACTGCCAGGAAAGGATGTCGTCGGACGTATTAGACCCACTCTTGTACGCCGTGCCGGTCGCGGTGCTACCCACCTTTGTATCCTTACCCACAGAGAATACGGCACAGCCGGTTTGCGGACCTCTCGTGGCCCCGGAGAAGTCGGTGTGCGGGACGTTTTCGATCACATTGTCGTAGTTAGCGTCGATTAGCACGTTGTACTGAGTGCCCCATGGATCATAGAAACCGCCAAGGGTGGCATTCGTGCTGCCAACCGGCGCGAAACCGCCTTTCACTGCGGCTGGATTGCTGGCGTCCTTGCCTTCAAAAAAGACAATCTTGCGCGGGTTGTAGTCCGGAGTGGGCGTCACTCCCGCCTTTGGCCGCAGCGCAGCAAACAGGAGGCTGTTATCATGTACACTGGCACCAGTTTCGGCATACCAAAGATCGGGGGTTCCAGTGAAGCCAAGGACCGGATACTTACCGTACTCAGTGTTATACGCTTTGACCGCAGCAACAATGCCGGTGCACGCGGTCTTCGTCTCGGCTTTGCGGGCCTGCTCCTTGACGACGCCGATGGCAGGAAAGAGAAGTCCCATGAGGATGGCGATGATGGCTATGACGGTGAGCAGCTCAACAAGGGTGAAAGCGTGCGGGCGGAGGTGGGTGTGGGGGTGGGAGTTCATAGGTTGAAAACTTTCGGCGCCAAGCTACTGGAGGAGCGTCTGATGACAACTGAAAATCTCGAACTCACCGGGGCGGCGGGCGCTCCCGGCGATCTGCCGTGGGACGAAACCGTGGCGACTTTGCGCGCCGCGGACGGCGTAGAACTGGCCTTGCGGACCGCGCGGGTGGACGGGGCAGTGCGGGCCGAGGTGGTATTGGTGCATGGACTGGGGGAGCACGCGGGACGCTATGGGCATGTGGCCCGAGCGCTGGCGGCGCAGGGGTTGCGGGTGGGAGCGTGGGATTTGCGCGGGCACGGCCGCTCGGGCGGGGCGCGGGGGGATGCGCGGGACTACGGGCTACTGGTCGATGACTTGGCGCGGGTGGCAGCGCACTTTGGGCAAAAAGAACGGCCCTGGTTCCTGCTGGCGCACAGCTTGGGCGGGCAGGTGGCGCTGCGGTTTCTGGAGGAGCGGCAGCCGGCGTGCGCGGGCGCGGTGATCGCCGCGCCGTGGCTGCGGCTGGCCTTTGCGCCGCCGTGGTGGAAGCTGGCGCTGGCGCGGGCGGCCATGCGAGTGTGGCCGGGGTTTGCGCAGCAGACGGGCAATGCAGGCGCGAAGCTCTCGCGCGATGCGGCGCATCTGGCGGCGCTGCCGGGCGCGGAACTGGTGCATCACCGCATCTCGGCGCGGCTCTATTTCGCCATGCGGGCGGCGGGCGAGGCGGCGCTGGCGGATGCCGGGCGGCTGCGGGTGCCGCTGCTGCTGCTGCATGGGGAAGACGACCCCATCACCTGCCAGCACGCCACCCGTGAGCTGGGCGCGCGGGCGGGCAGCGCGGACAAAACGCTGCGCTTTTACCCCGGGGTGCGGCACGAGATTCACAATGACTTTGGCCGCGAGCGCGTGCTCGCTGAAATCGCCCGCTGGCTGGTCGCGCGGCTGCCGCCCGGCGCGTAAAAACTACCCGCCGGCGCGCGCGCGGTAGGCGCGGGCGAGGGCCACGTATTTCTCCGCCCAGAGGCGGATGCCGGCCTGCTCTTCGAGCGAAAGCACGCGCACCACTTTCCCCGGCGAGCCCAGCACGAGCGAGCCGGGCGGAATCTTTTTTCCGCCCGTCACCAGCGCACCCGCGCCAATGATAGAGCGCGCGCCGACTTCCGCGCCGTCGAGGATGATCGCGCCCATGCCGACGAGCACCTCGTCGGCGACGGTGCAGGCGTGGAGGATGGCCTTGTGCCCCACGGTCACGAGTTCGCCCACGGAAGTGCCAAAGTCGTCCGCGAGATGCACCACGGCGCCGTCCTGCACATTGGAGCGCGGGCCGATGGTGATGCGGTTGATGTCAGCGCGGAGCACGGTCTGAAACCACACGCTCGACTCTTCGCCGAGCGTGACCGCGCCGATGACGGCGGCGCCGGGGGCGACGAAAGCGGTGGGATGAATGGCCGGTGCGGTGTCGAGATAGCGGGCCAGACGGTCGGAGAAATTCATGGGACAGGGTGTTTTTTCCGGAACACGAAATCAACCGCGAAGGCTGATATTTACAGGGTTCGCGAGTTTTTTTCGAATCGCGGAAGAAATGGTTGACTTCAAAATGACCCGCTGGCAACAACTGCGCCCTCCCGCTGGTTCCATCCCAAGCCCACAACAATCAAACCCCAGGTAAATCTCATCCATATGAACAAGGCAGAACTCGTTGAATCCGTCCAAAAATCGCTCGGCAAGGACACGAGCAAAGCGCAGGCCGAACGCGCCGTGGCGGCCGTCATCGACGGCATCAAAGGCGGGCTGAAAAAAGGCAAGCCGGTGCAGCTCGTCGGCTTTGGCACCTTCAAAATCGCGCATCGCAAGGCGCGGCTCGGCATCAACCCGAAGACGGGCGAGAAGATTAAAATCAAGGCGTCCAAGAGCGTGAAGTTCGCCGCGGGCAAAGACCTGAAGTCGAAGCTCGGCAAATAATTTCCCCCCCGTCCACCCGAGAAACCCCGTTTGGCCCGGTGCAAAACGGGGTTTTTCACGTACCGGCCGAGCGGGCGGTGCGGCTTCTGCTTGGAAGTTTCGTCTCAATTCTGCCTTGGGATGAATTCCACCACCAAAAAAAGCACTTTCGCCGCTCTCGGCGGCGCGCTCATCGTCTTCGTCGCGCTCAGCATCGCCACGTCCGCGAATCCGCAGCGGCTGGCCGGCGACGCGGCGATGGCCGGCCTGCTGGGCGCGACGTACTGGCTGTTCACGCTAAACCGGCGGGCGCGGCGGCAGACGGAGGCGGCGCTGCGAGTGGCCGAGGCTTTTCGGGCGCGGGTCTTTGCGGACAGCGCCGACTGCATGCTGGTGCTCGCGCTAGACGGCACGGTGCTGGCCCAAAACGGCCGCGCCGCCGAGCGTTTCCAGCATTTCACACCAGAGCAGCTCGCGCAGCTCCGCTGGACTGACCGCTGGCAGGCGGCGCACCGCGCCGAGGCCGCGCAGGCGCTGGCCGGCGCGCAGGCGGGCCGCCGTGAAAATTTCCGCGCCGAATGCGGCAACGTGGAGGGCGATCTCCGCTGGTGGGACGTGCTGCTCGCGCCCCTGCCGGACGCGGACGGCCGCCCGGACCGGCTCCTCGCGGTGCTGCGCGACATCACCGCGAGCCATGGGGCGGAGGAGAAATTCCGCGCCCTGCACGAGCAGTCGTCGCGCACCGAGCTGGCGCTGCGCGAAAGCGAGGAGCGCTTCCAAGTTTTCATGAACAACAGCCCGCTCGTCGCCTTCATCAAGGATGATGAAGGACGGCTCGTGTACCTGAATCAGACCATGGAGGAGAAATTCCAAGTGCGGCGCGAGGAGCTGATCGGCAAGACGGATTTCGACTGGCTGCCGCTGGACGTGGCCCGGGCGGTGACGGATGCGGACCGCGCGGTGCTGGCCTCCGGCGGAGCCCGCGAGCTCATCGAGCTGGTGCCGACGCCCGACGGCAAGACCAACGAGTGGCTGGTGATGAAATTCTGCATGACCGGCTCGGACGGACGCCGGCTGCTCGGCGGCATGGGCCTGGACGTGACCGAGCAGAAAAAAGCCGACCGCGCGCTGCAGGAGAGCGAGCAGAAATTCCGAGATCTTTTCGACGAGGCCCCGGTGGCCTACCATGAGCTCGACCTCGAGAGCCGCATCACCCGCGTGAACGCCACAGAGCTCGCCATGCTGGGCTACAAGGCCGGTGAAATGGTCGGGCGGTCCGTCTGGAATTTCATCATCGAGGAACGGCCCGAGGAGATCATGCCGCGCGAAATGGCGGCCCATGCGCGGCTCGAGTACCAATGCACTTTCCGCCGCAAAGACGGGCGCAAAGTCTCGGTGCTGATGCGCCAGAAATTCATCACCGATGCCAGCGGCGCCGTCTGCGGGCGGCGCGCGACCCTGCAGGACATCACCGCGCTGAAGCGCACCGAATGCGAGCTGCGCGACGCCGAGGAGAAGTACCGCAGCATTTTTGAAAACGCGAGCGAGGGCATCTTCCAATCCACTCACGAGGGCAGTTACATGAGCGTGAATCCCGCGCTGGCGCGGATGTACGGTTACGAGTCGCCGGATGAGCTGATGAGCACGGTCACGCACATCGGCCGGCAGCTTTACGTCCAGCCCGCCCGGCACGCGGAGTTTGCCGCGCTGATCCAGGGGAAAAACACGGTGAGTGACTTTGTGTCCGAAATTTACCGCAAGGACGGCGGCACCATCTGGATCTCGGAACGCTGCCGCGGGGTGCGCGACGGCGATGGCAAGCTGCTCTACTACGAGGGTACGGCCGAGGACATCACGGCGCGGCGCGAAGCCGAGCAGGCCATCAAAAGCGCACGCGACGCCGCCCTCGAGTCCGCGCGGCTCAAGAGCGAATTCCTGGCCAACATGAGCCACGAAATCCGCACGCCGATGAACGGCATCATCGGCATGACCGGCCTGCTGCTCGACTCGGAACTCACGCCCAAGCAGCGCGATTTCACCCAGACCATCTCGGCCAGCGCCGACGCCCTGCTGACCATCATCAATGACATCCTCGATTTCTCGAAAATCGAGGCCGGCATGCTGACCTTCGAGGAGATCGACTTTCAGCTTTCCTCCGTCGTGGAGGGCTCCGTGGAGCTGCTGGCGGCGCGGGCCGCGGCGAAAAAAGTGGAGATCGCCTCGCTCGTGTACAACGGCGTGCCGGCGGGCCTGCGCGGCGACCCGGGCCGGCTGCGCCAGGTGCTCACAAATCTGGTGGCTAATGCCGTCAAATTCACCGAGCGCGGCGAAGTGGTGGTGCGGGCCAACTGCCAGGAGGAGACGCCTACGCATGCGGTCATCCGCTTCACCGTCACGGACACGGGCATCGGCATCGACGCCGAGACGCAGGCGCGGCTCTTCCAAGCCTTTATGCAGGCTGACGGCTCGACCACGCGGCGCTTCGGCGGCACCGGCCTCGGCCTCGCCATCTGCCGGCAGCTCGTGCAGCTCATGGGCGGCGAGATCGGCGTAACCAGCCAGCCGGGAAAAGGCTCCACCTTCTGGTTCACCGCGCGCTTTGCCCGGCAGGCCGCGGAGGCGCCGGGGCTCGCCCCCCGCAAGGCGCAGCTCGGCGGCGTGCGCGTGCTGGTCGTGGATGACCACGAAACGAACCGCACCATCCTGCAGCATCTTTTCGGCTCCTGGGCCATGCAGGTGCAGCAGGCGGCGGACGGGCCGGCGGCGCTCGCGCTGCTACGGGGCGCCACGGCACGCGGGGAGGCTTTCGACCTGGCCATCCTCGACATGCACATGCCCGGCATGAGCGGGCTGGAGCTGACCCGCATCATCAAGAATGAGCCCGCACTGGCGGCCACACGGCTGGTCATGCTGACCTCGGTCGATCGCCGGGACGAGGCCGAGGCGCTGCGCGAAAACGGCGTGGACGGCTACCTGGTCAAGCCGGTCCGGCAGGCGGCGCTGTTCGACTGCCTGAGCTCGGTGCTCTCGGCCGGGCCCGAAGCCGCGGGCCTCGAATCCCGCATCGTCGCGCTCGCAAAGCCCGCCCCCACGCCGGCGGCGCTCGACGGGCGGAAGCTCGACATCCTCCTCGCCGAAGACAATGCCGTGAACCAGAAGGTGGCCGTCGCCCAGCTCCAGCAGCTCGGCTTTGTCCCCGATGTGGTGGAAAACGGCCGCGCTGCGCTCGCCGCACTCGCCCGGAAAAAATACGACCTCGTGCTCATGGACTGCCAGATGCCCGAGCTGGACGGCTATGCGGCCACGCAGGAACTGCGCATAATCGAAGGCACGGCCCGGCACACCTGGGTCGTGGCCATGACGGCGAATTCGCTCGAAGGCGACCGCGAAAAATGCCTGGCCGCCGGCATGGACGACTACGTGGGCAAGCCGGTGAAGCCCGCGGATTTGCTCGGTGCGCTGAGCCGCTTCGCCGGCACCCTGCCGCCCGCGCCCGTGGCCAAGCCGGAGGACGCGGCGGGCGGCGTGATCGACCCCGGCATGCTGGCCGGCTTCCGCGAGATGGGCGGGCAGGGCGGGGAAAATCTGCTCGATACGCTGATCGCGACCTTTCTCGAAAACACCCCGCTCGTGCTCGGCGAAGCGCACGCCGCCCTCGACCGGCAGGCGGCCCCGCAGCTCGAGCGCGCGGCGCACACGCTGAAGGGCAGTTGCAGCAACTTCGGCGCAGGCGCCATGCACGCAGCCTGCCAGCGGCTCGAACTGGCGGCACGCGCCGGGGCGCTGCAGCCGGCGGCCGAAATGCTCGCCGCCATCGAGCGCGAGTTTGCCTTCGTTCAGCGCGCGCTGGAGCGCGAGCGCACCCTTTGCGCCGCATGAAAATCCTCATCGCCGAAGACGATCCCGTGTCCGCGGAAATCCTGCGCTTCACCCTCGAGCACTTCGGGCACCAGGTCGTGGTCGCCAGAAGCGGCACGGAGGCGTGGGAAAAATTCGACGCCGGGCCGGTGCGCGTCATCGTCAGCGACTGGATGATGCCCGGCCTCGACGGCCTCCAGCTTTGCCAGAAAGTGCGCGAGCGCCCGAAGACCGACTACACGTATTTCATCCTGCTCACCGCGATCAACACGGGCCGGGACAATCTGCGGGAGGCTATGGACGCGGGCATCGACGACTTCCTCGCCAAGCCGCTCGACCGCGAGGCCATCCTCATGCGCCTGCGCGTGGCCGAACGCATCCTGGAATTCACCACCCAAATCCGCGTGCTCAAGGAGCTCATCCCTATCTGCATGTACTGCAAGCGGGTGCGCGACGACTCGAACTACTGGGACCAGGTCGAGCACTACATCCACGAGCACACCGGCAGCAATTTCAGCCACGGCATCTGCCCCCCGTGCTTCGAAAAGCAGATCGGCGAACTGAACCGCGCCGGCCTCACCATCGCGCCGCCGCCGCCGGCGTAGCTACGCCGCGCGGTATTTCGCGGGCGACCAGTCGGCGTAGTTCGGGTGGTCGCTGCCGATGGGCAGCGTGACCGGCCCGCCACTTTCCGCCGAGCAGTAGATCGCCGTGATCAGTTCCAACGCCTGCCGCGCGTCGGCCAGGGTGGCGGGGATTTCACCGCCCTCGTGGAGGGCCTGGTGAAAGCGGGCGAACTGCCCCTGGTAGTGCTCGGGCTCGGGCGTGAACTCGGTGAGCGCGGCGTCGATCGCGGCTTGCAGCGCGGGCGTGTCGCCTTTGAAAACCCACGGGTCGCCGCTGCTGTCGTAAGGGCGCAGGTTGCTGTCGGCGCTGAGCTTTTCAAAGACGAAGCTGTGCCGCGAAATCTCGTCGGCGCGGCCGAGCGTGACGGTGGAGCCGGCGAGCGAGCCGTCGGCCATTTCAAACGTGATCGCCGCGCAGTCCTCGACCTCGACGGGATTCACGCGCGTGGTGCAGCGGGCATAGACGCGCGCCACCGGGCCGTTGATGTAGGTCAGCATGTCGTGCGCGTGGATGGCGTGGGTGAGGCAGCAGCCGCCGAGTTCGGTCTGCCACTTGCCGCGCCAGGCGATGGCGTAGTAGTCGTCGCGCCGCCGCCAAGAGGTCTCAATGTTGACCGTGTGCGCCTTGCCCGTGAGGCCGCGGTCTTGGAGGAATTTCAGTTTCTGAAACCCGTGGCCGTAGCGGTACTGGAAGATCGGCAGGATGCGTTTGCCGCTCTGTTTCTCCACGTCAACGAGGAAGTCCACATCGCGCAGCGAAGGCACCAGCGGCTTTTCGCAAATGACGTGCTTGCCCGCGGCGAGCACCTGCTGGATCTGCGCGAGGTGCAGGTGCGGCGGTGTGGCGAGGTCGATGACGTCGATGCCCGGATCGGCGCACAGCGCGGCGAGCGAGTTGTAGGTTTTCGGAATTTTCAACTCGTCCGCGAGCGCCTGGGTCTTGGCCACATCGAGATCGCAGATGGCGGCGAGATGGAATTGGGCGGGAACTTTTTGAAAGGCGAGCATGTGGCTTTTGCCAATGCCACAGCCGACGACGGCAGCGTTGAGTTTGGGGTGCATGGGAGTTTTTGTGGCGGGCGGAGATACTGGCAGCCCGGCGCGTAAGGGAAAGCGCGGCGTTGTTTGCGCCGTCAACCGGCGCGGAAAAAAACCGAAATCCGAATAGCGAAATCCGAAACAAATCCGAAGGAAGAGAAAGTGGAAAAAACTGAGGGCGGGTGCGCTTTCAGCTTTGTCCGGCTTTCCGTCCTTTGAAATTTGTTGCGGTTTTCGTGCTTCGAATTTCGGATTTCCCGCGCCTCGCGGCTTTACGCGCCCGTCTTCCGGCGGCGCACGGCCTTCTGCACGGTGCTGCGCACCTTGTCGGTGCGCTTGGTCTTCCGCTTGCGAAGCTGGCGGGCGAGTTTGTCCACCACCACATCGAGCGCCGCGTAAAGCTCGGCGGCGGATTCCTCGGCGTGGATGTCGGGGCCGGGGATGGCGAGGTGGACCTTCACCGTGAAAGCGTCGGCGGGTTTCGCCGTGGTATCGTGGATGAGCACGACGTGCGCGGCGACAATCTCGTTGGTGTGCTCTTCAAGGTGCTCGATCTTGGCGGCGACGTGGCGGTGGATTGCGGCGGTGAGCCGCACATGGCGTGGACTGAGGTGAAGTTGCATAAAACCTGCATTCATCATCCGCCGCGCACGCCGCGCTGGCAACTCCCTGTGCGGGGCGCGGGGCGTGGCGACTTGCGAAATCTCCGCACTGCGGCACCTTCGGAGTCGCTGTGAAACCCGCGCGCTTTTTCCTCCCGCTGCTCCTCGCCGCTGCCGTCCCGCACGGTGGGGCGGCGGCGGATTTTGCAGCGGAGGTCAAGCCGCTGCTCGAGACCTACTGCTACAAATGCCACGGCAACGGGAAAAAGAAGGGCAAGCTGGCGCTGGACGAATTCAAAACGCCGGAGGCGCTGCTGAACGACCAGAAGATGTGGGGCCTGGTGCTGGAAAATTTGCGCACGGGGGACATGCCGCCGGACGATGAGAAGCAGCCGTCGCTGGCCGAAAGGGAGAAAATCATGAAGTGGATCGACACGGCGGTTTTCGCCTGCGATCCCGACCGGCCGGATCCGGGCCGGGTCACTTTGCACCGGCTGAACCGCGCGGAGTACAACAACACCATCCGCGATCTCGTGGGCGTGGATTTCCAGCCGGCGGACGATTTTCCGGCGGACGATTCGGGCTACGGCTTCGACAACATTGGCGACGTGCTTTCGCTGCCGCCAGTGCTTTTCGAGCGCTACCTCGCCGCCGCGGAAAAGGTGATGAGCCTGGCTATCCTCAACGACCACAAGCCGCGCCCGGATAAGCTCGAGGTGGACCTTTTCAAGATCGAAGGCGGGCCGAAAACCGGGACGACGCCGGTCTCGCGAAAGATCGACGAGAACGTGTCCACGGTAGCGCTCGATCTGCCCGCGCCGGGTGAATACACGCTTCGCCTGACGGCCGAGTCGGCGAAGCTCGGCGGCGAGGGGACGAAGGTGGAGTGCAAGTTCGACGGGCAGCTCGTGCGGACGTTCGACCTCAGCGGGCAGAAGGACAAAAAGGACGTGCTCAAGGCCGCCGTGCGCGTGGCCGCACCGGGCGCGCACACTTTCACGCTGCGCGTGGCAAATCCGCTGGCCACGCCCGAGATGGTGAAGGGCAAGCCGGTGAACCGCACGCTGACGCTGCGCCAGCTCGTCTTCCTCACGCCGCCGCAGCCGGTGAAAGCGCCCGCGTCGCAGTACGCCATCTTCCGCCCCGGCGCGGGCCAGGCGAATCTGGAAACCTCCGCGCGGCTGATCCTCACCGCGTTTGGCCGGCGCGCCTTTCGCCGCCCGCTCGCGCCAAACGAGGTCGAGCGCTTCGTGTGGATTTACAAGGAGGCACTGAAAAAGGGCGGCAACTTCGAGCAGAGCGTGCAGACCGCGCTGACCGGCATCCTCGTCTCGCCGCACTTCCTTTTCCGCGGCGAGGTGCAGCCGAGCCCCGACAATCCCGCAGCGACCACGCAGATCAACGAATGGGCGCTGGCTTCGCGCCTCTCGTATTTCCTGTGGAGCACGATGCCCGACGACGCGCTTTTCGCCGAGGCGGAAAAGGGCACGCTGCGCAAGAATCTCGCCGCGCAGGTGAAGCGCATGCTGGCCGACAAAAAAGCCGGGGCGCTCGTGGAAAACTATGCCGGCCAGTGGCTGCAAATCCGCAACCTCAAACTCGTGCAGCCCGACGCCAAGACCTTCCCCGAATGGGATCGCGCGCTCGCCGGCGCCATGGAGCGCGAGACAGAAATGCTCTTCGAGACGGTGATGCGCGAGGACCGCACGGTGATGGATTTCGTGGCGGCGGATTACACCTTCGTGAACGAGCGGCTGGCGAAGCACTACGACATCGCGGGTGTCGAGGGGGAGGCGTTTGTGAAAGTGAAACTGCCCGCGAACCGGCCCGGTGGCATCCTCGGCCAGGGCAGCTTCCTCACCCTCACCTCCAACCCGAACCGCACCTCCCCGGTGAAGCGCGGGAAGTTCATCCTCGAAAACATCCTCGGCACCCCGCCGCCACCGCCGCCGCCCGAGGTGCCGAACCTCGACGACAAAAGCCGCGTGGAACTGCACGGCACGCTGCGGCAGCGCATGGAGCAGCACCGCGTCGATCCCACCTGCGCGAGCTGTCACGCGCGCATGGATCCCATCGGCTTCGGGCTGGAGCAGTTCGACGGCATCGGCGCGTGGCGCGACAAGGACGGCGGCGCGGCCATCGACCCGAAAGGCCAGCTTGTGAGCGGCGAGGATTTCAAGGGCCCCGGCGAACTCCGCGAAATCCTGCTCACGAAAAAGCGCGCCGGTTTCCTCCGCTGCGTGAGCGAAAAAATGCTCACCTACGCGCTCGGCCGCGGCATGGAATTCTACGACCGCACGGCCATCGAGAAGGTTTCCGCCGCGCTCGAAAAGGACCCCAAGTTTTCCACCCTCGTCCTCGAAGTCGTGAAAAGCGTCCCCTTCCAAATGCGCCGAGGCGAAGGCGACCACCGCAAATTCTCCGGCGCCCCGAAGACCGCCGCCGCGCCCCGCTAAGCGCCCCGTCCTGCCCGCCGCACGCGCGGCCGGGCGCTCCGGGCATCTGCGCTTGGTCTTTTTGCGCCGTGCGCTATCCTGCCGGCCCATCCCGATTTCATGAGCACTCAATTTTCCTGGGTCACCCGGTTTCTCGAAAGGCCGCACCTCTTTGTCGCTCCCATCGCGCTCCTGATGCTGGCGGTCTTCGTGGCGCTGGCCGTGGGCCACGGCGACTTTTCCATGGTCGGCATCGTCGTAGGAGGCCTGATGGTGGTCGGGCTCACCCTCATGCTGGGGCGCAATTACTGGCTGCTGATTCCCCTGGCTTTCTCCTCCCAGCTACCCGCCATCCCGGTGCAGGGCCGGCTGGTCGAACTCGCCGAGGCGACGATCGCGGTCTGCGCCGTGGTCTTTGTCATCCGTTTCGCCCTCCGCCAGCAAAGCTTCACCCTGTTTCGCCCGAGCCATGCCCCGGTCCTGATGTACACCCTCTGGGCGATGTTTATCTTCTGGGAAAACCCGGTCTGGCTGAGCATTTCCGCGGGCGAACTCGGCGGAGCCCGTTTCTATGCGAAGATCCTCATGGCACTGGCCGCCTTTCTTATCATGGCCAATCAGCGGATTGGCCCACGCGAGGCCAAGTGGGTCATCATTCTAGTGCTGGTCGGGACTGGAGTGGCCACTGCGCGGGCTATTGCGTCCTACTATCTTCCGGCCCTCGGGGGGTCGGCAGCGGTGACGGCAGCGGGGCTCGGAGGCGCAGCCGGTGGCGACGTTTTGGATTCCTACTATTCCTGGCATCAGCATCTTGGCACCATCCCTTTCACGCTAATCGCCCTGATGCTGAGCCGCTATAAAGCGCGCGAAATATTCAGCCTGCAGAGAATGTGGCTGCCCGTGCTCTTCCTCACGTGCATGGCGCTGATTCTCCTGAGCGGCAAGCGCGCCTCCGTCGCCTCCGTGCCGGCTTGCGCGATCATCGCCGCCATCCTGCGCAAGGAGTATGGTCATCTGGCGCTTTGGGTGGGCGGAGCGGTTACCGCCGGAGCTCTTCTGGTAGCCGGGCAAGGCACGCTCTATCATCTGCCGCTCACAGCCCAGCGTGCCTTGTCCTGGCTGCCGGGGCAGTGGGATCCTGAGTTGCAGTCCATGGAGGGAGGCGAGGACATATTCAGAAGCACGCTGCGCCGCCTGGCATGGGAGAAAATCCAGCGCGATCCCTGGATCGGCCAAGGCTACCGCGTGGACATGGCGCTCATCCAGCAGAGCATGGACATCGGTGGCGGCGGCACCGAAGGGCAGGTTCTCCCGTATGCCCTGGGCTCCGCCTGGCACAACACATGGCTGGGCTACGCTGCTGACCTGGGCATCCCGGCTTCGATTCTTGCCGCGTTGATTTTTGTCACCTTCATTAGGAAGGGCTGGCGGATCTCCACGGAACTTCCGAGCGGATCAACGGAGGCCACTGTGGCCGCGTATTTTACGTTTCTAGTAATCCTCCTCTTCATCAACTCCCATACGAGCGGACATAGTGCGAACGACCAGTTTGACCGCTGGTGGACCTACGGGATTCTCGTCAGCCTCGCCGTGCAAGCCGCCAAAAACAAAGAAGCCAGGAAGCTCGCTGGCGAAGGGGCTTCGCCCGTCATTGGGCAGGGCGCGGTGCTCGCTCCGGCGGGCCCTGCCCCGCTCGAAGCAGGCCAGCCGCGCCGACCGCGCCGACCGGCATCCGTGGATCGGTAACATCAGTCGCCACGCCACCGCCATTAAGTCCGCGCCATACCACACGCACATGCCCGGAAAATACCCGCTCTTTCCGCGAATGGTCGGCCGTGGCCACCGCCGCGCGGCAGAGGTGGTCGCGCCACCCGACGCATCGCACGTGGAGCGCCCGGTCTCCCGCATTCTCCGGTCGTGAATCGTCTGCGCGGGCTGCGCGCCCGCTTACAAGGACGGCACACCGTCCGGGCGCATTTGTGGCAATCGCTGGCCAACTATACGCAGCAGGGTTTCGGTTTGTTACTCGGATTAATCCTAGCCAGGCTTTTGCAGCCGGAGGATTTCGGCGCTTTCGGCTTCGCCGCCGCCTCGGTCTTTCTGGCGCTGCTCCCCGCCACCTGGAGCCTGGCGCCCACGCTGATCATGGATGCGGCGGCGGCACCCGCGTTTTACGCCACGGCGGCGGCCTTTGGCTGGTGCGTGGTGTTCGCGCGCCTGGCCATCGTGGGCACGCTGGTTTCCTGGTTTTACTTCCACGGCCATCTGCAGACCGCCGCCCTCTGCCTGCTTTGCGGGATGATCGAAACGTGGCGGGAGCCGAACAATGTCCAGCGCGCCTATCTCGAGGGGCAGGGCAACTTCAAGCCAAACCTCATCTCGGCCATGCTGGGGATCGTCTTTTCTCTCGCGGTGGTGGTGCCGGTGGCCTGGTTCCTTGACTGGGGGCCCTTCACGCTGGTGCTGCCCGGCCTGGGCATCTCGGCGATCGACTTCTTCCTCTACCGGCATTTCTCCGGCAGGAGCGTCTTCGTCAAGCCGGCTTGGAAGGTGGGCGGCGATACTTTCCGCAAGGGTTTCTGGATCTGGCTCATCTGCTCCTCGGAAGTCGCGCTTAGCCGACTTGATAGCTGGTTCATCGGAAGATTTCGCGGCGACACGGCGCTCGGTTACTATAACCGGGCCTTTGGCTATGCGCCGATCAGCCACATGTTTCTCAGTTCCTTTCTTGGGCATCCCACGGTCGTGGGCTTCGCCCGCTGTGCGAACGGTGCGGCTCGGCGGCGGCTTTTCTATCGGACGGCCGCCATCGTGCTCGCCGGCGGCGTGCTGAACTGGGCGGCATTTTTCTTCTTCGCTCGCCCTGTGGTGCGGTTGGTCTTCGGCGCTAAATGGGAGGGCGCCATCCCCGTCTTCCAAGCCTTTGCCGGGCTCAGCCTGGCCTATGCCTTCGCGCTGTTGCCCGTCGCGCTGCTGCTCTCGGCGCGCCGCTATCGCGAGATCGCGCTGGTCCGCGTCGGCTGCGTCGCGCTGTTTGCCTGCGCACTGTTCGTGGTCCCAGGCTCGCGCTCGGCAGTGGCGGTGGCATGGCTGGTGCAGGCGACCCTGCTGGTGCAGGGGCTGATCTTGCTTTTCCCCTGCCGTTCGCTTCTCGTGGCGCCGTCCGCTGGCCCGGCCACGGATGCTGACCCCATGAGCCCCTAACCCCTACCCCCGTCCCATCGCCCTTCCCCGTTGCATATGATGAAAAAACTTCTCCGCAGCCCTGCTCGGCTGCTCGTTCATGGCCTGAGAAACCTTAAGCAAAAGCTGGAGGAATCCGGCGTGCGCCGGGTGAACGCTCTTTATCCGGCCAACAAAACCAAGGAGCTGGCCCTGCACTTTTATTCGCAATGGGGTGAAGACCGGCTGCTGGGCCGCATTTTCGGCGCGAAAACCAGCGGAGTCGCGGTGGAGGTCGGAGGCTTTGACGGGGTCACCTTTAGTAACACCTTTCATTTCGAGCAACTGGGCTGGCAGACGATAATCGTGGAACCGATGCCCGAGTTTGCCCAAAAAATCAGGGCCAGTCGCAAGGCCGATCTCTACGAGTGCGCGGCTGGCTCACAACCTGGCGAGGCGGTGCTAAACATCGCCAAGGGGGCGGAAGACCTTTCCACCTTCAGCCCGTCGGGCTACCAGCTTGAGAACATCAAATACCATGGGGCGGTGCTTGAGCAGGTGACGGTGCCGGTGCGGACTATGGACAGCATTCTGGCGGCTGCCGGAGTGGGCAAACTGGACTTCGCGACCATCGATGTCGAAGGTCACGAGGCAGAAGCGCTGGCCGGGTTTGCGCTAGCCAGGTGGAAGGTGGAAATAGTCATCATCGAGGATGCTACGATGGGCGCGGGAGCGGCCATACCGGGCCTCATGCGAGCGCAAGGCTATGGCCGCTTTATGACCACGGGCTGCAACGATTGGTATGCGCCCGTGACCAACCGCCAGTTGCTGCATTGGCGGAGCCGGGGTGGTGACGGCCTGCGCACCCTGGTCTGCAAGGCCCTCGCCATCCGCGACAGTCTGGCCAAGCCACCGGCCACGACCTGACCTGGCATCAGATGGCCGCAATTTCGGGTAGCGCCCCGCGCAACTGACCGGCCCACTCGGGCATCAGCACCGCATGCGAATACTTGTTCACGGCCGTCTCGCGGGCCGCGGCACTTAGCCTGCGGGCCAAAGCCGCGTCGGTCAGGAGCCGCACGATGGCGCTCACCCATTCATCGTCCGTGCTCGCAAGCAGGCCATTCTCCCCGGGTTGAACAAGCCTGTTGTGATGGCCCACCGGGGAGGCCACGACGGGGAGGCCCGCGGCAAGATAAGTCTTTACCTTGTAGCCGCCCTTGCATCTGGCATAGGCGCTGTCCTCCAGCGGTGCCAGACCCACCGCCGCACCGGAAAGCAACTCTGCTTCCCGATGTGGATCGAAAGGAAACCACTCCCATGGAAACGAAGCGGCGAGAGCCGGCTGGCGCTGCCCGGAAATGATCCGCAACTTAAAGGGATGCCTTGCATGAACCCGTTCAAGAACCGCCGCATACTGCTTCAAGTCAGCTATGCTCGCGACGTGGCCCGTCCAGACCAGAAAAGGGAGATCGGAGGCTGAAGTCACCGGGACCGGCTTGAACCGCCCGACGTCGATTGGCTCCTCAAGCACCAGGACTTTGGCGTCTGGAAACAAAGCCATGATCCGTTGCTTCAAAGGCTCCGTCGGAACAACCGTCAGCGAGGCCAGACGGACTCGCGGGGCGGCCACCGCCCGGTTGTAAGGAATGGAGAACCAGTCGTCCTGCAGATGAAAGACATAGGGTTGCCCGGACTTTAGAATGGCACGCTCAAACCAGCAGTTATGATTCAAGAGGCTGGCCGGGCCGTTGATCCAGACAGCGGATGAGTCCCCAAGCCTGCGCCGGTGCATTAACAGTTGAACAAAAGCCGGCCCATATTCGAAGAGCATCCGTCGGCCCGGCAAGCCTGACGACCAAAGTCTGCTGGCCCACCACTGGGACGACAGTTCACCGCCTTGGGCTGGCAGGCCGGCTTTGTTCAAACCGGCAATAGTCCTGGCGCAGAGCACGTCATCGCCCGACCGCAGATCATGAGGAGGGCGGAGGATTAACAGCCCGCTCATTGGTTCTTGCGGCTGACGATGACGGCCGGATTTCCGCCGATGATACAATCGGGGGGAAACTCTCCGATGACGACACTGCCCGCCCGGACAATGCTCCGGGCGCCAATCCGGGTGCCCTTTAAGAGGATCGCCCGCGCCCCGACAAATACGTCGTCTTCCAAAACGACCGGTGATGGGCGGACGTTCAAGATCCCCTCGGCGCGTTCGGCCGGGTCGAGGGAGTGCGCGTCATTATCCATGATCAAGACGCCGGAGCCGAGGCTCACGCGGTCGCCGAGTTGAATGAGTTCACGGCATTCAAGGGTGCAGCCGCTGATGCCTACCCTGTTTCCCAGAATGACTTTCGCCGAGGGATGGGTGGTTGTAATGACGACCGGCTGGATCGTGCCAATGGTATTCGAGCAGACCTTGCTCCTAGCCACAAAGTCATCCCCGATGCGAATCACGCTTCCGGGGCACTTGTTAATGACGGGCAGCCCGAAGAGTTGGCAGCGGGCTCCACCTTCGACGCCCAGATGCCGGAGCCACACCGGCTGGAGCGGAAAGAGGAGAAGGCCACTCAGGCGATCCCGGCATTTCCGGTAAATCGTCACGACATTCATGGTTTTAGGACCGGGCGGTGCCGGTGCTTTCGATTCCGGCCTTCAGCCCAAAGCGGTTTGCAAGCCAGCCGGCCGCTCACTAAAAAATCGCAGGCAGGTCGCGGGTCGGGCATCGTAAGGAGCTTTCCTCGCCTAGAGATTGCGTTCAAGCGGATTCAATGCTTAGGCGGCGGATGGGCCTAATCATTCTTGACGCAATGTGAGAATCGTTGGAATCAAGGCCACCCAGAATGAACAATGTTTTTATCCGCACGCTAAGCCTGCTGGCTGTTGCCCTGCTCGGAAGTGTGCGCGCGCAGGTGCCGCAACTGCTCAACTATCAGGGCCGCATCGCCGTCGAGGGGGTGAACTTTGACAGTACCGCCGCCGGGCATGCCGGCCAGTTTAAGTTTGCGCTCGTGGATGGCTCTGCGCCGCCAGCGGTTTATTGGAGCAATGACGGGAGCATTGACGGGCAGACTACGGCAAACGCCCCGCTGGCGGCGGTGTCGCTTAAGGTTTCCAAGGGCCTTTATGCCGTGCTCCTCGGGGACACTTCGCTGGCCAACATGACGGCCATTCCGGCCAGCGTCTTCAGCAGCCACGCCGATGTCCGGCTGCGGGTGTGGTTCGACGACGGGATCAAGGGATTTCAACTCCTCGCGCCCGATGAACGGATTGCCTCGGTCGGCTACGCGATCATGGCGGGCAGCGCCGTCGTCGCGCAGACCGTGCCCGACGGTTCGATCACCGCGGCCAAGCTGGCCGACGGGGCAGTGGGCAGCGCGAAGCTGGCCCCCGGTTTTGCCATCAATGGCACGGTGCCCACCGGCTTTGGGCTGGCACTGCTGGGCGGGGCCGATGCGGCAGCGGGGCGCGCGGCACTGGCGCTCGGGAGCGTGGCGCTGCAGGATGCGACGGCGATCACGGCGACGGGCAACGCACCTCGCTTCAGGCTGACCGATGGCGTGGCCGGAGCGCAGGCCGGGCTCCATCTCTACACCGACGCGCTGGACCACCAGCGCACGGCCGCCCTCTTTGGCAACAATCTGACGCTGAACGCGGCCGGCACCCCGCTGCGGCCGGATCTCACCCGGGACGGAGCCGGGCTGCTCATGGAAACCAACGTCACCGCCGCGGGCCAGGTGGCCAATGAGTATGGCTTCATCGACCAGGACGGGCGGCGGCCTTTCGCGCTGCACTGGCGGCCGGGCGAAGACCTCGGTGCGCTGGCCCTGACGGTGCCGCTGGCACTCAGTCTGGATGCGGCCAATGCCGCCTCGGACGCGGCTTTTGGCGTGAGCGCGGCCGTGGCCGCGCCGGGCCTGGCGACGATGTACGTGCGCAACACCGACGCTGGCGGCAGCAAAGGGGCGCAGCTCGTTTTGGGCGAAAAGGACGGCAACAGCGGCTGGTCGCTGATCAATGACCTGAGCGCCGACGGCACCGGCGAGTTCGTGCTGCGGCAGCGCAGCGGCAACCGCTTCCCGCTGATGGTCGATCCCGCCGGCCGCATCGGGCTCGGGCATGACTTTGGCGAAAGTTGGAGCGACCCCGTGGACATCAAGGGTGCGCTGAGGGCCGGCCACCTCAAGCTGGTACCGCAAGCCGCTCCGGCGAACCCGGCCGAGGGCTGGCTCTACGCCGACACCGCCACGCACAGCCTTTACTTTTACAACGGCACCTCCTGGACGCAGCCCTACACCAGCGCGGCCAACGTGCTGGGCGCCATACTGGGCGCGGACGGGCTCGGCTCAGGACTGGACGCGGACCTGGTGCGCGGCACGGTGCCGAGCGTCCTGGGGCTCGCGTTACTCGGCGGGGCCGATGCGGCGGCGGGGCGCATGGCGCTGGGTGTCCCCAGTGCCGACTCACCGGCGTTTACCACCGGCAGCACGCTGACTGGCGCGCAGCCGGGGCAATTCTTCACCGAGAATGTCGGAGGTCACAGCGCGAGCGTTTCTCTGGTAGCTAATCCTGACGACCCTGCGCACCGGTTCTTGATGGTGGGCAACAACGTCAAGGCATCTACCGCTCCGGGTTTCGCGTTCGCTCCCATCGAAGGCGGAGCGGGCAACTTGGGCTGGGGCTTTGGTTTGGAAAACAATTTTACGACTGCCGGGGGCTTTTCGCAGCATGAGTTCTATCTCATGGACAGCGGCAGTGCCCGGCCGTTCCAACTGGGTTGGGCGCAACAGGAGGGCGGGATTGTGACAAACATTGTGGCCGGGGTGGTGACATGCGGCCACTCGCACGGGCTGGTCGCGGGAAAGCAGTTCCAGTTTCCGACGCTCGTGGGCGCCGGCGGGGTTTCGACGCTGACGGATTACTTCGTCAGCGCATCCGGCTTAACGGATACACAATTCCGTTTTTCGGCCACGTACGGCGGCACCGAGAATGATGGGAATGCGGCAAGCGGCACCTGGCAGCGTGGCGGTTATGGAGTCTCCCTGTTATTGGTTCCCACTTATATCATAGTCGGCGATTACACCGACGCACGCTACGGCACAGTGACCTTTGGCGTGCAAAATACCAAAGCCTCGACCCCCGCGATGTTGCTCATCGAAAACACCGGCACCGCGGCGGGAAAACATGCGATTCTGCAAATGGGTTACCCGGGCGCAACGGTGGAGTATGATCCTGCGGGCACGTCCGCCGATGACTTTTCGATCACCACCGTCAATCACAATGTCCTGTGGAAGGATCAGAGCGGGCACATCGGCCTGGGCATTGGCAGGCTGGACGGAGTTACGCTTGGGGCGCAGGTCGAGGTCGGCGGGCAGTTCGCGGTGACGGCGGGCACGGCGCCGGCCCCGACCTATACTTTCCACGGTGATCTCGACACCGGATTTTATGCGGTTGAAGCCGATCAGATCGGCGTCGCGACGGGTGGTTCTCTCGCGGCCAAGTTTGGCCACAATTTCCTGGAGTTTTACGGCACCGGCACGGCAGCCCGGTTTTCCCCCGGCTATGCGGGAATCGACTATGCCAACTTCGCCGTAACTCAGCCGAAGCTAATCTTTACGGCGGGGGCGAATTTGGCCGGCGGCTCGCCGGGCAGCGGGGCCCTGACGATCTCCTCCACGGGGGTCGCCATCGGCGGTGGGACCGAAATCGCGTCCTCCGGCGCGACGGGGGCGGCTTTGTTGACCGCAGGCACCGCCGACGCGGCGCGCACGGCGCTGGGCTTGGGCTCGCTGGCGACACAGGATTCCACGGCAATAAAACTGATCCCACAAGTCGCACCCGCCAACCCAGCCGAAGGATGGATTTACGCCGACAGCACGACGCATGGCCTGGCCTACTACAACGGAACGGCTTGGACGCAGCCCTACACCAGCCCTGCCGCCCTGCTCGCCGCGTTACAGGGCGTGGCGGGTACCGGCTCGGGACTCGACGCGGATTTGGTGCGGGGCACGACGCCCAGCCCCTTCGGTTTGGCGCTGCTCGCGACCGCCGATGCCGGGGCAACCCGCACCGCTCTCGGTTTGGGCCCGGTGGCGACGGTGCCAGGCATGCCGGGGGCCTTGGGCTTGACGTTGCTCGGCACCGCTGAGGCGCCCGCGGCGCGCACGGCGCTGGGTTTGGGTTCTGTGGTGACGCAAGATGCCCAGGCGGTGGCGATCAGCGGCGGGGCGATCACCGGCCTCAGCACTCTGGGGATTTCCACCGGGGCCCTGCCCGCCGATTCACCGGTCAGCCTGGCCTCGACATGGAGCGCCGCTGCCGTGGCCTTCACGGCGTTGAAAATCGACATCACCGACACGGCCAGCGCCGCCGGGAGTTTGCTCCAGGACTGGCAGGTTGGAGGGGCGAGCCAATTCTCGGTGCGCAAGGACGGGGCTTTGCTCGGCCCGGCGAATACCACCGAACTCGCACTGGAGGCCGGCGGCTCGGGACGGCTCTCCTACGGAGGCACGCCGATCGCGAGCTGGAATCAAACCGCCGGCTGGATGCTGGGCAGCGGCCTGCCCGTAAACTGGGACAACGACCTGCTCCTAGGCCGCGACGCCGCGGCGACGTTGCAACTCGGCGCCGACGCCGCCGTGCCCATCCCACAAACCATCAAAGCCCAGGACGGCGCCGGGACCGACAAGGAGGGCGCGGACATGACCCTGGCCGGCGGCACGGGCACGGGCACAGGCAAGGGCGGAGCGGTGCGGACGGCGACGGCCATCGGCGGCGTGACCGGCCCGGGTCGGGGCACCCTTTCAACCCGCACCTACCAGAGTGCCAGGCCGACAACGCTGACGGGCGGCGCGGACACGACTATCGCCAGTGTCACGCTGGCCAGCGGAAGACACCTGGGTGGGCGGCTCTTCGTGACCGTGGAGGCCGGGGATGGGACTGACTTCCAAGTGCATTCGGCGGTGCTGGTCTTTAGCGCGGTGAACAAGGGCGGCGCAATCTTGGCGAACATCAGCGCTGAAGGCAGCGCCACCGATGCCTTCACCGCCGGCACCCTCACGGCGTCCTGGACGATCGTGCAGAATGGCGCGGCCGTGGAGATCAAGTGCAACGTGACCTCCTCGCTGACTCAGCCGGCCCTGGCGTGCAAATGGATCGCCGACCTGAACTCGAACGATCCCGCCGTCGTGACGCCGCAGTAATGCCGATGAAGCTGCGGCAGTATGGCCGCGTAGCTCACCAAACCGCAGGCGGCTGGCGCCGGGCTACCCGGCGGATTTAAAAACCGCCAGGTTCGTGCCGGCCACGCCGCGGATGGTCCGCTGAACGGCGAGGGCTGCAAGGACTTCCGGGACGCGGTTGTAACCGAACAGGTAGTCGGAATTGCTGTAGTCATGCCAGGCGATGACCCCGCCCGGTGCGAGCAAGTCGAAGGCGAGTGCGCTGTCGGCTTGCACCGCGCTTTCGACATGGTTGGCGTCGATGAAGATGAAGTCGAACTTCGCCCCAGCGCGCAGCGTTGCGGCGTCATTTTGAAAATCACAGGTGATGGCTCGAATCCTGGCTTGGGGAGGATTGAGGGTCTTGAAATAACTGCCAGCCTCGGGATCAATATCGTAGGTGATGACTTCCGCGTCCGGGCAGTTGTCGGCCAGCAGGAGGGTGGTGCGGCCACGGGCGGTGCCAATTTCCAGAATGCGCCGCGGCTGCAGTTTCCTGGCGATGGCGCACAGGGCCACGATGTCGTCGTAGTGAGTATCCCACGGCTTCAGGGGCAGGATCCTGATGGAGACCGAGCCGCCGGGTTCCGCCAGCTCGGTCAGCTCCACCGTGGCCAGCTTCAGGCGGTGGCGCGTCAGGACGTTGTCCACGAAGCACCGGACCAGGAAATTGCTGGTCAGAAATCCCTTGATGCCAAGGTTCAAACGAAGGCGTCGGAGGTGGCTGTCAATGTTGCTCATAAGATGAAGAGGTGGACGTAGCGTTGGTGTTCTCCTTGCTCAAGTACCAACCTAGGACCACGACTGCCCAGAGCTTGGTCCAATGCAGCTTCCCGCAGGCAAAAGCGGTGTAGAGGTCGCGGGTTTGCGGTTCGGCGAAGATGCCCCGTTCAACGGCGTGACGGAGGCCGGTCTGGGCGAAGTCATGGAGCGGCCCTTTGATCCAGCGGGGCATGGGCAGCTCGAAGCCCATTTTCTTGCGCTGGTAGATCTCCGGGGGCAGCAGGTCGGAAGTGGCCTCGATGAGGAGCGACTTCACCAGCCCCGGCTTTTCTTTTTCGCCGGCCGGCAGGCCGAGGACAAACTCGACCAGTTCATGATCGAGGAAGGGCACACGCACTTCGAGGCTCACCGCCATGCTCATTTGATCGGAGTCGCGCAGCAGCAGGTCGCGCAGGTAATGGCTGAGTTCCGACCAACTGATGCGCGCAAAGTCATCGTGCAACTCTGGGCGCGGCTCGCCGGGGATGGCGCGCGGGCTGAGGCCCGCGGTTTGCAGCAGGGCGGCATTCCAAGAGCGGCGCCACCATTGGTCAAAGAGGCCCGCGTCTATGCGGCGGGGCGTGTCGGTGAGGAAGTGGCGGCCCTTTTTCAACCGCAAGGCGAGATCGAGCAACGGCCGCGGAGCCAGGGCCAGATACTTCAGCCGGGGCACGGACCGGAACTGCGGATACCCGCCAAACAGCTCGTCGCCGCCGACACCGGCGAGCGCGACTTTGAAGCCTTTCTTGGCAACCTCCTTGGCGACGATGTAAGAATTGATCGCGTCGATCGAGGGCAGGTCCATGCTCAAGACGGCTTCCTTCACCGTCTCGATGACTTCCTCGGAGGAAAGACGGATCTCGGTGTGATCAGTCTGATACTGGCTGGCGATGAGCCGGGCGTACCGGCTTTCGTCGTAGGCCGCGTCCTCAAAGCCGACCGAGAAAGTATGCAGTTCGCGATGCAGTTCGCGCGCGGCCAGCGCGGTAATGACGGAGGAGTCGATGCCGCCGCTGAGGAAGCACGCGACGGGCACATCGGAGAGGATGTGCTCGTGGACAGCCGCCTCCAGCAGTTCGCGCGTCCGGCGGACGAGCGCCGGCCGGCCGCCGGTGGGCGCGGGGTGGGGAAAACGCGCGGGCGGCCAGTATTGCACGGGCTTTGCCTCCAGCCCTGCCGCCACGCGCAGATGGGCGCCGACCGGCAGCTCAAACGCCTCGGGATAGAGCAGCGTGGAGTGCGGACAGCTCCCCCACTGGAGATACGCGGTGACGGATTCGCGGGTGCTCCGCAAGCCGCCGTAACGCACGAGGCCGCGGATTTCCGACGCGAAGACAAAAGCGTCCTTTCCGCGCCAGCAGTAAAACGGCTTGATGCCAAAGCGGTCGCGCGCCAGCCAGAGCGAGCCGTCCGCCTGGTCGTAGATGGCAAAGGAAAACATCCCTTTCAGCCGCGGCAGCATGGCTTCTCCCCACACGCGGTAGGCCGCCAGCAGTGTCTCCGTATCGCTGGTCCCGCTGAAGGCCGCGCCGCGCGCCGCCAGCTCGCGGCGGAGGGCCAGGTGGTTGTAGATTTCGCCGTTGAACACGATCACGTTGCCCGTCGCCGGATCGGTCATCGGCTGCGCGCCCGTGGGGGAAAGATCGAGGATCGCCAGCCGGGTGTGGCCTAGCCAGCAGTGGCGGTTTTCCGACCGCCATGCCCCGCAGGAATCCGGGCCGCGATGGCTGAGCAGCGCGAGATCGAAAGGCTGAGCCTCGTCTTGAAATGAAAGTACGCCGGCGATGCCGCACATGGAAAAATAGAGCGCCGAATATGGCGATGAGCCCGTGAATAGCAACCGCTACAGCGGGCCCAGCACCTCGCGGTAAAGCGCCTCGTGCTGGCGGGCCACGATTTCTGGCCCCATCGCGGCAAAGACCCGCCGCCGCGCCTCCTCGCGCTCGGAAAACTCGCCCTGCCGGAATGCGCCCAGCATGGCCGCAGCCAGCGCCGGCGCGTCCTCCTGCGGGACGACGGTGCCATTCCCGAAACGGCGGGCATTTTCCGCCAGCGCCGTGCCCTCGGTCACGATGCCATGCGTGCCCACGACCAAGGCCTCGATGAGCTGGTTGCCAAACATCTCCTCCCGCGACGGCGCCACCAGCGCCGTGGCGCGCGCGAGCTGCTGCGCCAAAGCCAGCGCCGGCATGGTGCCGTGAAAAATCACGCGCTCGCCCATCAGCGCGGTAAGTTGCGCCTTCACCCGCGCCTCGTATTCGGAAGACGCGCCGGGCTGGTCGCCGAAGACCCACAGGCGCACATCGGGAAAGCCACCCTGCACCTCAGCCATGGCGGCGGCGATCAGGTCAACGCCCTTGCGATGGACTGGCGTGCCGATGAAGACGAGCAGGCGCGGCTCCTTTTCCACCCGAATCTCCCCCAGCCGCGGGTCGAAGGTGTTCGGAATCCGGTGCAGCGTCAGGTGCGGAAATTCGCGGTGCAGCGCCTCGGCGACGTAAGCGCTTTTGGCGATGACGTGGCGGACACGGCGCAAGGCGAACCGCTCCGTGAATTTCACGATGGTGTCGCGAGAGAGAAGCCGGGGCGGCACCACGGCGTTGATGATGAAAAACAGCCCCTGCGCGGTGATCACATAGGGCCGCCGCGTGCGCCGGGCCGCCAGCGCGTAGCAATCCTCGGTGCCGTGGGCGTGCACCAGGTCTGGCCGCAACGCGAGCGCGCGGGCGGCGATGCGCCGGGCGTCGAAGTAAAACAAGGTGGCCGAGCGCAGCCGATCTGGCGCGGCCACGAAATGCACCGGGATGCCCTCGATGACCGTGTCATAGTTTCGCGTCGCGCCCGGGGTCTGCACGACCAGCTCGGGCTCGATATCAGTGTGCGCGCGCTGGGCGAGCGCCAAATTCAGCACCCAACGACCAGGATGGCACCGCACTTTCCCGAAGTCCGGATGCGTTTCAGGAATGGGCAGGTTGCACAGGTGGACGACTTTCATGGGAGGGACGTGCTCATGCTGAATACCATCACGGTCACCGTCGATAGCCTTGTCATACAGGAACCACGCAACTTTTGCTCCAAACCCGAACAAAATTATTCATCTGTCTTGACAGTGACGGTCAATTCGTCTGACTTCCGCCATACCATGCCCGACCCGATGCGCGATCCACTCCCCCGCTCCTGGGCCGTACGCTCAACGAAAACTGGTGGGCTTTCAGTATCAATTCAATCCCGGCGCACCGCCCGGTCCGTCTTGAGTGTTTAGCATATTGTCAACGCGACCAGGTTATCATTGCGCCGAAAACACCCTCCCGTTCACTGCCAATGAGAAAAATAGCCGAAGAGGAACTCTTTCATAATAGTTTGGGCGAATCGTTTGCGACGCACCTGTCTGAATATGATACCCAGCGGAGGGTTGACGTTCTGGTCCGTCAATTCCTTGGCCGCCAGCGACTCAGTGGCTCCGCCGCATTAGACGTCGGTTGTGGCTTGGGTTATTTCAGCGAAGCGATGCAGAACCTGGGTGCAGATGTCACATCAGTTGATTTGGGCAGCGACATGGTGCGGCTGACGGCGGAACGAGTCGGTTGCAAGGCATTGGTTGCCGACGCTCTCAATCTTACTTCTGTGTTCAACGAAGGTAGTTTCGACGTCGTCTTATCTTCCGAATGCATTGAACACACCCCAGATCCATTGAAGGCGGTCGAACAGATGTCAAAGGTATTGGCTCCAGGTGGATGGCTGGCGCTCAGCACACCAAACAAAGTTTGGGAGCCCGTCGTTAAATTGGCCAGCGCCCTTAAGCTCAGAGGATTCCACGGATTGGAAAATTTTCCAACGTGGCACTCACTGACATCAGCATTTCGATCAAATGGCCTCGAGGTCGTTGCCTCACAGGGGCTTCATCTTATCCCATTTCAACTGAGGCTCCATGGCTTGTCCACCTGGATGGACAGGCATGCTCAGGCGTGTCGGGGCATGATGATCAATATCTGCCTTTTGGGACACAAACCAAAACGGGGCCCTGAAACAAAAGATTGACGTAAACGATTTGAAAAAACTGACGATCGCAGCTCCGTGTTTTAATGAAGAGTTAGGCATCGCGCAATTTGTCGATGCTCTCCGGGCTGTCGGAAGCATTCTGGAACAAAAGGGATTAACCGTGCGCTTCCTCCTGATCGACGATGGCAGCGCGGATTGCACACTCGCCGTTTTGAATAACAAATCCCGTCAAGACCCCCGACTGCAGGTTCTTTCATTCAGCCGCAATTTCGGCCACCAGGCTGCGATCGCTGCTGCTATCGACATGGCAGACTGCGACGCCCTGATCATCATGGATTCCGACTTGCAGCATCCCCCGGAATTGATTCCGGATATGGTTCGCTCATGGGAGGAGGGTTACGACGTGGTTTCGATGATTCGAGTTGAAACCGTGGCGCAATCCCTATTGAAGAAAGTTACATCGAAGCTGTTCTATCGTGCATTCAACAGCTTGAGTGACACCAAGGTTCCCCTCGGCGCAGCTGATTTTTTGTTGTTGTCCAGGAACGCTTACGAAGCACTTCGGTTGCTGCCCGAATATCACCAGTTTTGGCGCGGTTTGGTATCATGGATTGGTTTTAACAGGACTTTCATCGAGTACACCGCCGCGCAACGGGCTGTAGGGGAATCGAAATACTCGGTCACCAAAATGATCAGGTTTGCCATTAATGGATTAGCCTCTTTTTCCAGCAGGCCAATGAAGGCAATTATCGGCATAGGTCTCCTGACGGTCGGATTCGGCGCTGTGTATCTTCTCTATGCCTTGTTTCGGAAGCTGTTTCTCAATGACACTGTCCCCGGCTGGTCGTCCATTATCGCCGCCGTTATTGTCATTGGCGGCATCCAGATTGTTGTGACAGGCGTGATCGGTAGCTACACCGCAAAGATCTTCGAGCAGACGAAGAACAGGCCAAGATACCTTTTCAAGCAAGGGCCGAAAAAACGTCCGGGGCTCGACGAATTGCCTCCGCCATTGGCTACCTCCGGTTCCTCACCGGATCGCACTTAACGGCATCTAGACAATATGGAATCCATGAATGGGGCTCCCCAATCGCAAGCGCGACGTTTTTTCCACCACACTGAAAGAAACCAACTGCTACTTGCCTTCGTATTCCTGCTCTCTGCTATATACGGATACTATGCGTGCATCGCCTATCCAATCGGAGATGATTGGTGGTGCCTCGATGCCAAAACGGGGCATTCCTCATGCTGGGAGTTGGTCCGCTATTGGATGCGCACAGTAACGTTTCGGCCTGTTTACGCAGTGGTTTTGGCAGTTGCGACGTGGTATCTCGACGGGCACATCTGGGCATACGTATTGGTCACCGCCGCGGTATGGTGCAGCGGCATCAATATTGCCGCTCATGCGCTTCGAGGCGCTCTCTCGGCGCAGGAGCAATGGCTTTTTCGAGTGATGGGTTGCATTCCGCTCTTGAGCACTTCCACAATTTTGGCCAGTGTCCAACTGCTCGCAGGAACGGTTTCGTTGCTCTTCTGGGCCACTTCGTTTCATTTCTTAGTTCAGTCGTTTACCTCTGCCAGAATTACCAATCGAATCGTCTCCTGTTTTCTCGCCACCTTGTCTCTCATGACTTACGAGGCCACGCTACCGCTAATCGTCTTTTCCGGCGTATTCGCAGCCCTTCACGAGAATTGGCGGCAAACTTCTTTCTTCCGGTCGCTGGCGACTTTGGTCCTGACGACGGCCAGTCAGTGGGGTGCTGTGCTGACGGTCACCATCTACAAACTGGTCATGCCTCACTTTCTTCCAGGTTTTTTGGTGAAAATCGAGGCGCGGAGTATCTTCGACAGGATTCTCTCGGTTGGAGACTGGTTGGTAGCTACATTTATTAATGGTCCAATGGTCATTGCCACAACACTGATGCACCGACTTGCTTTGGTTACGTTAATGTCGCCAATCCCTATGGTTGCTGTCTTACTTGCATCGGCTTTTCCATTTTTGATCACTTCCCACACTGTGAACGACGGAATGTTTTGCCGGTCCATCAAAAGGAGAAGCCTGCTGCTGGGCTTATGGTTGAGTATTTTCTCATCGACGCTTCTATTTGCCGCGTCCGGTTATGGTGCCCGCATTGAAGGGCTGGGCAATCGCCTGTGGGGTGGAACGTGGGTTCTTTTCAGCATCCTCGCTGCCACGGTTTTTTCGAGATTCGCCCGGACTCGGGTAGGCAGGGTTTCGGTTTCTATTATTTTTGGGGTTGGAGCCTTCTCTTTTTCCGTCCAGAGCATGGCTTTTGCGGAGTCCGGGCGACTCGCGGCAGTCATCCTAAAAGACATATTTACGCAATGTCAGAAAATGGGAGTAAGTTCCGACTCCGTCATACTGGCAAACGTTCCCCGGTACTTTCCTGACAATCTCAACAACGAAAATGTATTGGAGGACGTTTATTTAGGTCATGCCTTGCGAGTGCAGCATCCGCAACACCCTTGGAATGCTTTCGGCATTTTTCCGCCAGTCATCATGGTGGACAAGGACACTTTTATTCCACAGGGTTATATGAATGCCACTCTCTTAAAGTGGGACGACGCAACCCTGATTGCCTACCGCGGGGGTGGACTCCAATGGAGTCAGAATGTGCAGTCCGGCGTATGGTTGTACAATTATGACTTTACGTCGGGGACAGGGGAGTTGAGCAAGATTCCCAACAAGCAAGAATTGTCTGTGGCGGCGAAGGATATCAACGAGTCCGGTCACAATCGGTATAGAAAGCCAAACACTGAGAAATGGCGGGATTGGGCCAAGGGCATCGTTAAGCAGCACTGATATGTTCCGTGGAATTGTCCTGCGAAGGATCCAAAGTATGCTGTCAAATGTCCGCTTTGATTCTAGTTGCGCCTCGGCTTCATCGCAGAACACGCGTGCGCGATTTGTAGAGCGTGTGATTTGCAGCACTGGATGGTGGGCAATCAAAATGATCATGCGCGGCACCGTTCCTGGCGTGATTTGCGTCGCTCTCGCTGATCCACCAGAAGCGAGAACACACGCGGACATTCTCTGTCGCCGACCGCATCAAGGCTATCCACACTGCGAGGGACTCTCGGAGAACGCCTCATGAGAGTCGTGATCTCGGGCGTCTGCGGCTTCGTGGGCAGCTCACTCGCCCGGTGGTTGTTAGAGCACGAGAGCACGATCGAGGTGATCGGGTTCGACAATTTCATCCGAGCCGGGAGCGAATTGAACCGACGTGATTTGCAGGCGCGCGGCGTACAGCTTTTTCATGGCGACGTCCGGAGTCGGAGCGACCTCGAGATGCTGCCCGCCGCCGACTGGGTCATCGACGCTGCCGCCAATGCCAGCGTCCTCGCCGGCGTGGACGGCCGGACCAGCAGCCGTCAGATCATCGAGCACAACCTGCTCGGCACCGTGCAAATGCTCGAATACTGCAAGGCGCACCGCGCCGGTTTCGCGCTGCTCAGTACCAGCCGCGTCTATGCCATCCCGCGGCTTGCCGCGCTACCCATGCGGATGGAAAACGACGCCTTTATCCTCGACTCTAGCCGCCCACTGCCGCCGGGCGTGAGCGCGGCGGGCGTGAGCGAAGACTTTTCCACCGCCGCGCCCGTCTCGCTGTATGGCACCACGAAACTGTGCTCCGAGCAGCTCGCGCTGGAGTACGGCGAGGCCTTCGGCCTGCCGGTGTGGGTAAACCGCTGCGGCGTACTCGCCGGGGCCGGCCAGTTTGGCCGCGCCGACCAAGGCATCTTCAGCTTTTGGATCCATTCATGGCGGCGGCGGCAGTTGCTGAAATACATCGGCTTCGGAGGCACCGGCCACCAGGTGCGCGACTGTCTGCACCCGCACGACCTCGCCCGGCTACTCCTCGCCCAGATGCGCGACCCGGCGCGAAAAGTAAGCCGCCTACAACATGTAGCGGGCGGGGCCGGCCAAGCCATGTCGCTCCGGCAACTGAGCGGCTGGTGCGCGCAACAGTTTGGCCCCCATATCGTCGCCAGCGACCCGGCGGAGCGGCCTTTCGACATTCCGTGGATGGTCATGGATGCCAGCCGCGCCGGGCGGCAATGGGGCTGGCGTCCCGAGATTTCGCTCACGGCCATCCTCAGCGAGATCGCCCAGCACGCAGAGCAGCATCCCGACTGGCTGGCCGTTTCCACTTAGTGCCGTGAGTCTGCCCCGCTCCTTCTGGCTCCTGCTGCTGGCCGGCCTCGCGCTGCGCTGTGTGGCGCTCAATCAGCCGCTCGTCGATGCCCATCTCATCCGCCAATGCCAGACCGCGGCGGCCACGAGGAGCCTGTTTACGGAACCGGGCCTCCCACTCAGCGCCACGATCCCATGGCAGGGCGACCTAGGCACCCACTACATTCTCGAACTGCCGCTCTACAACTACCTCGTGCTCGGCCTGCACCGCCTCACCGGGCATCTCGACCTCAGCGGCAAGCTCGCCAGCGTGCTCCTATGGGCGGTGTCCTTTTTCTGCCTCCAGTCGATCTGGCGGCGGATGCTGGACGCCAGGCAGACCCTGTGGGCCAATGTCATGTTTGTGATCGCGCCATTAGGTGTCTTTTACGGCCAGGCGTTCATGCCGGAAATGCTGGTTCAGGCACTGGCTTTCGGTCTCATCCTGACGGCCCTCCGCTACCGAGAAAGTCCCACCCTCGGGCGGTGGGCCGCGGTCGTGGCCATCGGCCTCACCGCCCTGTTAGTCAAGCTGCCGGAAGTAAGTCATCTTTATCTCATCATCGCGGTGCTGAGCTTTGGGCTGGCGGGCTGGCGCGGGTTGCTCGCGCCCCGGTATCTCATCGCCGCCGTGCTGACGGCCGCGGCAGTTAAAGCGTGGGGCTCTTATGCCGATTCGGTCAATATCATGGACTTGCCCGAATGGACTTCGAAGCACGTCCTCCCCGGTTTCATCGGAACACTCGGCAGCCGCCTCGACCCGAAGCCATGGGCCATGGTCGCCCTCTACATCGGTGGCTTCATCGTGCCGGGCCCGGCGGCGGCCGGGGTGGCTTATGGGTTCTGGATTTTCACGCGCGAAAGCAGGGAGCGGCTCCTGGGTCTGTGGCTGCTCTCAGTTGCCGGCTACTACCTCGTTTGGTTCGGCAATGGCGGCACCTCGCAAAGCTATTACAACCTGCCCGCACTGGCTCCGCTGTGCGCGTTGTTCGGCATCGGCGTGAGCGCGTTGCTGGCTTCTGAAAAAATCGCCCGCTGGCCCCGCACCGCGGTGGCTGCGGTCATCCTTGCGACCGTGCTCCCCGCAGTGCCGGTGCTGCGTTATCTGTTCGCCCAGGACCACCAAATTCTGGCGGCCGCGGCATGGCTTCGCACTCACACCCAGCCGGGTGACGTGGTTCTATTCCGCCCCAATCATCGCTGGGACATGGTTGAATATCATTCCAACCCCATAATGGCCTATTACTCCGAACGACCTACCTTCGTCTGGACCCGCCTGACCCCGGAGCCGCACCGCCGCGCCGCCCTCGAGCGCGCGCGCTATGCCGTGGTCACGCTCCCGGCACCGCTCCCCGGCGGCCTGGCAGGGAAGCTCAGCCAGCTCCGCGGCATTTCCGCCCCCGAGGCCCAGCCCCTCGACTGGCTAGCCGCGGGTGATTTCGAGCTTCTCACCCAGGAGGCGGGGTTTGCCATCTACCAGCGCCGCTCAGCGGCGGGCGACCACTAGGAACTGCTTGCCAAGAACCTTCCAAGACAGCGGCAGCTTGAGATACGCGCGCAGGAAGGCGACCGGGTAGCGCGGGCCGCTCGCCATCGTGTAGGGCAGGAACTTCGGGAGACAGACCTCGACCTCAAACCGACGCGTTACCAAGGCTTCCTTCAGCGACGCCTCGGTAAGTGCTACATAGTGATCCCAAAAGTCCCAGTACTCGCCGGCCAGATACTTGATGTTCGGACCCATCGCAATCAGCCGTCCCCCCTTGCGCAGGCAGCGGTGAATCTCGTCCAAGGTGCGGCCCAGCGCGGCCTTGTCGGGCAGATGCTCAAAGAAGTTGCTGGTGAAGACTACATCCAGAGAGGCATCGGGCAGCTCCCAGCGGGCCGAGCAGTCCTGCTGGAGAAACTTGGCGTCTTTGCCGAGAAAATTGGGCGCATCGGGATTGAGATCCATGGCATACTTCGGCCCACAACTCACCGCGTTGATGAACTCGCCGTAACCGCAGCCGAGATCCAGCACCGCAGCATCGGGCTTCACGAATTTTGAGAAAAAATCGCCGGCCAGCACCGACCAGACCTGGCGGCGGTATTCGAGACTGTCGGAAAAGCGGGCGCCGTAAATGCGCTGAAGGTCTTCGGGGCTGTGGGCACTCATGGTTTGCGATAGTCTCCCCGGCTGAAGTATTTCTCCAGCCAGACATACAGGCAGATGAAGAGGTAGCGGCTGCCCATCTCCTTGAGCTTGAGCTTAGCCTCGCCGTGGCGGCGGTTGCGCCAGGTGATGGGCATGACGGTCCAGGTGTAACCGCGGACGATGGCTTTGAGCGGCAGCTCGACCGTGAGGTTGAAGTGCGGGGCGATGAGCGGGCGGCAGCCGTCAATGACGGTCTTGCGGTAGGCTTTGAAGGCGTTGGTGGTGTCGTTCAGCTTGATGTTGAAAAGCACGCGCAGAAAGAAGTTTGCCAGCCGGTTCATCAACAGCTTGAAGCGCGGATAGTCGATGACTCCGCCGCCTTTCATAAAGCGGCTGCCAAACACGCAGTCGTAACCCTCATTGAGTTTCTCCCAGTAAAGGACGGCGTCGTGACTGTCATCGGACTCATCCGCCATCATGATGGTGACCGCATCGCCCTTCATGCAGTCCAGCCCGCAGATGATGGCGCGTCCGAAGCCATGCTGACCCTCGTTTTTCACCGGCCGCAGCTCGGCGATCCGCTCCTTTAGCGCCTGAAGGATCTCCCACGTCCGATCCTTGCTGCCGTCATCGACGACAATGATCTCATGTGGCACCTTGCGCAGCGTCAACTCGACATGAAGATGCTCCAGCATCGAGCCGATGGAGCCTTCTTCGTCGCGTGCGGGAGTTACGACGCTCAGCAGCGTCAAAGGCTGGCTAGCCGACACAGGCGTCATGGATTTCGCGCAAGATTTCTGGGATGCTGTAGCGATAGTGCCAGCCGGGAAAGTGGTGCTGAAACTTACTCACGCCGCTAATCCACCAGATGTGGTCGCCGATGCGGTTGTCCTCGACATAGGTCCAGTCGAGCGGCCGTTCGCTTATTTTTTCGCATAGGTCGATGGCTTCCAGCATCGAGCAGTTTGAGTGGCGGCTGCCGCCCAGGTTATAGACCTCGCCAGCCCGCGGAGCCTGCACGAAATGCCAGAATGCCTCGACGAGGTCATGGCTGTGGATGTTATCGCGCACCTGTTTCCCCTTGTAGCCAAAGACGCGGTAGGCCTTGCCGGTGACGGTGCATTTCATCAGGTAGGCGAGAAAGCCGTGCAGCTCGGTGCCGGCGTGCGCCGGGCCGGTGAGGCAGCCGCCGCGAAAGACGCCGGTCGGCATGCCAAAGTAACGTCCGTATTCCTGCACGAGGATGTCCGCAGCCACCTTCGAGGCGCCGAAGAGGCTGTGCTTGGTCTGGTCGATGGACATGCTTTCATCGATGCCGGTGTGATAAGGATGCGCGGGGTCGATCTCCCAACGTTTCTCCAACTCCACGAGCGGCAGCCGGTTGGGCGTGTCCCCATAGACTTTGTTCGTGCTGGTGAAGATAAAGACCGCCTCCGGGCAGCACAGCCGCGTGGCTTCGAGCAGGTTCAGCGTTCCGACAGCATTGACCTCGAAATCCGTGTGCGGCTCGCGCGCCGCCCAGTCGTGGGAGGGCTGCGCGGCGGTATGCACCACGACTTTGATCGCAGTCCCATAGGTCTCGAAGAGTTTCTTCACCGCCGCGAAATCGCGGATGTCGATGGCCGCGTGGGTGTAGTTCTTAAGTTTGCTTTCGAGGCTCTGGCGGGTGCCGGCGGTCGAGGCCTCGGGGCCGAAAAAGCGCGCCCGCATGTCATTGTCCACGCCCACTATTTCCAAGCGCTCGGCATGGAGGCGGGTGCAGGTTTCGGAGCCGATCAGGCCGGCAGAACCGGTGACGAGTGCGACGCTCATTCGGATGGATTCGGGTGGTGGTGGGGCCTGTCCGCCGGGCCGGCCGCGCATGCGGCACCGCGCCGGCAGTGACAGGGAGTAACGTAGTGGCCTCCCGCGCGGGCCGTAAAGCGGAAAGCAGCGGCGCGGGTCTGCTGCGGGCGTTTTCTTGCGCGCTGCCCGGTTTCCGCTCAGTCTCGCCGGTCTGATGCGACCGCAATTTTCCATCATTACGCCGAGCTTTCGCCAATTGGATTGGCTGAAGCTCTGCGCCGCCTCCATCGCGGATCAGACGGGCGTGCAGGTGGAGCACATCGTGCAGGATGCCGGCACTGGGCCGGAGCTCGAGGCCTGGGCGGCGGGGCAAAAAGGGCTCACGCTGCATGTGGAAAAAGACCGCGGCATGTACGACGCGGTGAACCGAGGGTTGCGGCGCGCAACGGGGCAGATTCTCGCGTATCTGAACTGCGATGAGCAGTACCTGCCGGGGACGCTCGCGGCGGTCGCGGATTATTTCAAAGCTCATCCCGAGGTGGATGTCGTCTTCGGCAGCGTGGTGGTGGTGGATGGCGCGGGCGGCTACCGGTGCACCCGCGCGGCGCTGCCGCCGCTGGAATACCACACTTGGGTCTGCACACTCGCGGTCTTTACGGCGGCGACGTTTTTCCGCCGGCGGCTGATTGACGAAGAGGGCCTTTTCTTCAGCGAGGAGTGGCGCGCGGTGGGCGATGCCGCATGGGTGCTGGAGCTGCTGCGGCGCAAGGTCCGCATGGGCGTGATCGACCGGATCACGACGGTTTTTGCCGATACGGGAGAAAACCTGATCATGTCGCCCAATGCGCTGCAGGAACAGGTGCGGCTGCGCGAGTCCGCGCCGCGGTGGGTGCAAAAGCTCCAGCCACTGTGGACGGCGCAGCACCGGCTGCGGCGGCTGCTCCGCGGAGTCTATTGGCCGAAGCCGTTGCACTACGCCATTTACACGCACGACTGCCCGCCGGCGCGCCAGATTTTTGCCGTCGATAAGCCGACGTTCCTTTGGCGCGGGCGCTTTTAGGACTCGCGGTAGCGCTGGGCGATGGGCATGCGGCGGCCGACGCCAAAGGCTTTGCTGGTCACTTTCAAGCCGGGGGCGGCCTGGCGGCGTTTGTATTCGTTAAGGTCGATGAGGCGGACGATGCGCTCCACCGTCGCCGGGTTAAAACCGGCACGGACGATGTCGGCGCGGGATTTTCCACGGACGACATAAGCTTCCAAAATCGCGTCGAGCACGTCGTACGGCGGGAGTGAATCCTGGTCGGTCTGGTCGGGGCGCAGCTCGGCGGACGGCGGTTTGGTGATGGTGTCGCGCGGGATAATTTCGCGCTCGCGGTTGATCCACTCTGACAACCGATAGACCGTGGTTTTCGGCACGTCGCTGATCACGGCGAGGCCGCCGCACATGTCGCCGTAGAGCGTGCAGTAGCCGACGGCGAGTTCGCTTTTGTTGCCGGTGGTGAGGAGCAGCGAGCCGAACTTGTTCGACATCGCCATCAGGATCACGGCGCGCAGCCGGGCCTGGATGTTTTCCTCCGCGGTGTCCTCCGGGCGGCCCGCGAAGACGCCAGCGAGCTGCCCTTTCGCCGCGAGGAACAGGGGCTGGATCGGGATCACGTCGTACTGGATGCCGAGGTTTTCCGCGAGGCGGCGCGCGTCGTCGAGGCTGCCCGGCGAGGAGTATTGCGAGGGGAGCGAAACGCCCCGCACGTTCTCTCGGCCCAGCGCCTCGGCGGCGATGACGGCGGTGAGCGCAGAGTCGACGCCGCCGCTGAGCCCGAGCACTGCCGACTTGAAACCGCACTTGTGCAGGTAGTCGCGCAGCCCGAGGACGAGCGCGCGGTGGAGCTTTTCCTCATCGGTCATCGGCGAAGCGGCGATAGCGCTCGCGGTGTCTGTTTCCACGATGATGAAGTCCTCCGCGAAGGCCGCGCCCTCCGCGAGCAGCTGCCCGCCGGGGCCGAAGACGAGACTCATGCCGTCGAAGATCAGTTCGTCATTGCCGCCGACCGAGTTGCAATAAACGAGCGGACATTGCGCAGTCGCTGCGAGGTTCGAGAGCATGGCCTGGCGCGTCTGGTTTTTGCCGAGATGCCATGGCGAGGCGGAGACGTTGAAAAGGATTTCCGCGCCGGCCTCCACGAGTTCGCGCGCTGGGTTGCGGCGGTAGCGGCGGTCGTTCCAGAAGCCCTCGTCATTCCACACATCCTCGCACACGGTCAGCCCGATTTTGCGCCCGTTGAATTCGACCGGCGCGTTCTCCCGCGCTGGCTCGAAGTAGCGGTCTTCGTCGAAGACATCGTAGGTCGGCAGCAGCGTCTTGGCGCGCGTGGCGAGGACTTTTCCATTTTGCAAAAGGGCGACCGCGTTCACCGCCTCGCGTCCCGGGCGGAGGTCATTGGCACCCACGTAGCCGGTGAGCAGGCCAGTCGCGCCGCACCCCGCAGCTAGGCGGTCGAGCACCGCGAGGTTGTCGGCGATGAAGCGGCTTTTGTGCAGCAAATCGCGCGGCGGATAGCCGGTGACAGCCAGCTCGGGAAACATGACCAGCTCGACCCCGGCCGCCACGCCGCGCCGGTAAGCAGCGAGGATTTTAGCTTCGTTGCCGGCGAGGTCGCCGACGGTCGTGTTGATTTGGGCGAGCGCGATTTTCATCTCGGTCCCGGTCAGGCCCGCACGCTCAGAAACGCGGCCTGCGTCGGCCGCGAGCGACTGAGGGCGGCATACACTTTGGAAACGGCAAACCACGCCTCGGCCCCGAGCAGCGTGGCCGGCAGACCGAGCGCGATGCTCACCGCTTGCGCCACTTTGTGCACCGTCCCGCTTTCGCGCGTGAAAAGCGGCTGAAACCAATACAGCCACGGATCGGCCTCGAGATAAGTCCGCACGCGCAGGCCCGCCGCCTCATTGAAAGCGTGGATTTTTTCCCGATCCAGCCGCTGGACGTGATGCGGATCCATGATGCGCTCGTTCAACGGAACCAGCCCGAGAAAAACGCCGGACGGAGCGAGACACTCCCGCATTTTTTCCAAGAAAGTGACGGGGTCGGGCAAATGCTCAAGAACGTGGCTGCAAAGGATCACGTCGTACTGCCGGCCGAGCAGCGCATGCGTATTCCAGCTCTCGATTTCGATCACCCGCAAATCCGCGCCGACGACGCCGCGCTCCTGCAGCATCGCGCGCACGGCCTCCACGTTGAGCGGATCGATCTCGACGCCAAACAGCCGGCTGTCCGGCGGGCAGTAGCGGAAAAAAGTCCCCGCGCCGAAGCCGTAGTCGAGGATGTCCTGGCCCGCCAAGCGCACGCCCGCCCGGCGGCACAGCGCGAGCGCGAGCAGCACTTTGCCCATGCGCAGATAGGCGGCGTGGTGCAGCCAGCTTTGCCGCCCGCGATAGCACTCCTTGAAGCTGCTTTGGTCGGCGTCGATGACGGGCGTGTGGCTCATGCGCGGCTGCTTATTTCCTGCGCCCGGTGATGGAAACCGCGCCGTGCGGATGCCGCGGCGCGACGGCGAAATCCTCCGCCTCCAGCCAGCGCGCGACGGTTTCAAAACGCTGCGGATGGTCGTGCGCGGGCGAATACATGTCGAAGGTGTCGAGCCGCACCCATTCGCGAAAATCCGCCGAACTCAGCGGGATGCCGTGCAAATGCGCGCACGAGACCGGCAGCATCCGCATGATGATCCGACCCAGCGTGCCGAGGTGCCGCGCGACGGCATTGACCGGCCAGCACACCGCTTCGAGGGCGATGGAAAATGATTCCGTCTGGCCGATGGTCAGCCGCTTCGTGACGGGCCTCAGCAGATACTTGAAACCGATCGTCCCGACGAACGACTTCCAGCACAGCTCGTAAATCCAGAAGCCCGCCTGCCCGTCGCGGACGGTTTTTTTGAGGATGCTTTTCACCGCGCGCTCCGGGTCGGGCGTGTGCTGGATCACGCCGATGCAATACACGAAGTCGAACGCGCCGTCCTTGAACGGCAGCTCGAAAATCGAGCCTTGCACGCACTCCAGCCGCCCGCTGCCGCCGAGGTTTTCGCGGCACGCGTCCACCGCGCGGCTGAGGTCGAGCGCCACCACTTCCGCCCCGGCGGCGAGCGCCACTTCCGCAAAGCGGCCGGAGCCGCAGCCGACATCGAGGACGCGGCGGCCGCGCAGGTTTTCGGGCGTCCATTCGGTGATCGAGTAAAAGCGGTCGCGGGAAAAGGTGGAGCCGTTGTTCGAGTCGAGCTGGAGGCGCGCGTACTTGTTCCACTGGTGGCCGAAAGAGCCGGCGTATTCCTCATTCGGCACGAAGCGCGGAATGCCGGCGATGATCGGAAAAGTGCGCGCACACGCGGCGCAGGCGAGGTCGCCGGTGAGGATGTCGGCGGCGTCGGCGGGGGCGTTGGCGAGCGTCAGGTCGCCGCGGCATTGCGGGCAGGCGAGGAGCGTGAGGAGGGCGGGTTTCATGGCGGATGCAGGCGGCGAATGTCGCTGAGCGGACGGGGCAAAATCAACCCTCGCCGAAAAAGCGGTCGGCCCAAACCTCGAAGGCCACGACTGCGTGCAGCTTGCGGGCGAAGTTTCGCCGCCCGTCGAGATGGGCCTGCACGTAGGAGGCCAGCGCTTCGGGGTGCAAAAGGCCGCGGCGGCGGGTGCGCTCGGGGCTGGTGTATTCGAGCAAGACGGCGCGCAGCGGGCCGCGGAACCAGCGCTCGATGGGAATGCCGAAACCCTGCTTCGGGCGCTCGAACAGGGCGCGCGGCACATGCTTTTCGAGGATGCGCTTGAGCACGTCCTTGCCGCCGTTTTGCAGGCCGGTGCGCGAGGGAAAATCCAGCGCGGCGGCCATCAGCCGCTGATCGAGAAACGGGCTGCGCACCTCCAGCCCCACGGCCATGCTGGCGCGGTCCACTTTCGGCAGGATGTCGTCGGCCAGATACGTCTCGATGTCCGTGAGCATAAAGCGCTCGGTCGGGTCGAACCCGGCGCGGCGCTGCCATGCGGCCGAGAAAAAATCGTCGCTCTCCGGCAGGCGATTCGCGGGGGGCAGGATCGCGTCCAGCTCCGGCTTTTTCCACAGCGTCGAGAGCCAGCGCGCTAGCTCGCACGGGTTCTCCGCGCTCAGCGCTTGGAGGCTTTTTTTCACGCGATCCGGCCACGGCAGGCTGGCCACTGCGCCCCACGCCTGCGGGAACGGCCCCTGCCATTTCCGCGCGCTTTGGAACTGCCGGTATTTCGCGTAGCCGGCGAACGATTCGTCGCCGCCATCGCCGGACAGCGCGACCGTGACATGCCGTTTCGTTTCGCGGGAAATGGCGAATGTGGGGATGAACGAGTCGTCGCCCAGCGGCTCGGGCAGGCGCGCGAGGATTTCGACGAACTCAGCCGCGATGCTGCCAGCCTCGATCATCAGCTCGTGATGCTCCGTGCCGAGATGCCGCGCGATGGCGGCAGCATGCCGGGCCTCGTCCATCTGCGAATCGGAAAAACCCACGGTGTAGGTTTGCAGCGGCGTGCCGAGCGACTGCTGCGCCAGCGCCGCCACGAGGCTGGAATCAATGCCGCCGCTGAGGAAACAGCCGAGCGGCACATCGCTTACGAGCCGGCACGAGACCGCGTCGCGCAACGGCGCTTCCAACGCGTCAGCCGCCGCAGTGGGCGTGTCGTCGCGGCGCTCAGGCGACGGCGGTTTTTCCGGCAACTGCCAGTACGCCTGCGTCTCGAGTCCTACCGCACTCCACACCGCGTACTGACCGGGCCGCAGCGCCTGCACTTCCTGCAAAATCGTGCGCGGCGCGTGGACGTAGCCAAACTCCAGGTACTCCGCAAACGCGGCATGCGAGAGCGACAGCGCGAGGCCCGGCACGCCTTTGAAAACCGGCAGCTCCGAGCCGAACACAAGCCCGCCCGCAGTCGGCGCGAAGAACAGCGGCTTCTTGCCGAGGCGGTCGCGCACCAGCGTCAGACGGCGCGCATTTTTCTCCCAAAAAGCCACGGCAAACATCCCGCGCAGCCGCGCGAAAAGCGCGGTGCCCCACGACTCGAAGCCATGCACCAGCACCTCGGTGTCGCACTGACTGACAAACGTGTGGCCGAGCGTCAGCAGCTCCGCGCGCAGCTCCTGAAAATTGTAAATCTCACCGTTGAAAACCACCCACAGCGACTGGTCTTCGTTGGTCATCGGCTGCGCGGCGGCAGCCGAAAGATCGATCACCCGCAGCCGCCGATGCACCAGCCCGCACACGCCGTCCGTCCAGACGTGGCCTTCGTCCGGGCCCCGATGCTCGATGGCCTCTTCCATCGCGCGAAGCACTTGCGGATCGGGGCCGCGATGCGGCTCAATGTATCCGGCCAGGCCGCACATGAATGAGTGATTGGACGGTGAAACGGTTTGCCTTCAAGGTGTCCGCCCACCTTCATTCGCGCCCGCGTCCGATGCGACATTTTTCCACCCGCGTACTTTACATTCACAACAGCTCGGACATTTACGGCGCCAGCCGTTCGCTCGTGCGCCTGCTGCGGACGCTGGATCGCACCCAATTCGACCCCGTGGTGCTGCTGCCTGCCGAGGGGCCGCTGGCCGTGGAACTGCGCGCGCTGGCTGTCCCGGTTATCGTCTTCCCGCAGCTCAGCATCATCACCCGCGACGTCTTCAGCTCGTGGCGGGTGGTGCTCTTCGCGCTGCGGCTGCCGTTCTCCGCGCTCGCGCTGCGGGGGATTTTGCGGCGCGAAAAAATCGCCCTCGTCCACACGAACACCGGCGTGATCCTCTCGCCCGGCCTCGCCGCGTGGCTGGCGGGCGTGCCGCATGTCTGGCACATCCGCGACTGGTTCCAGGAGTTCAAAGGTTTCTGGCGCATCCTCGAAGCGTGGATGCGTTTTTTTTCCACGCACATCATCGCCGTCTCGGAGGCCATCGCCGGCCAGTTCAGCGACCGCGCGAAGGTCAGCGTGATCCACAACGGCTTCGACACCGCCGAGTTTGAAATGGGCGGGCCGCAGGCGGGTGCGGCATTTCGGCAGGAGCGCGGGCTGGACGATGCGCTGGTGGTCGGCTGCGTCGGGCGGATCAAACTCCAGCGCAAAGGCCAGGAGGTGCTGCTGCGCGCGGCGGGGATTTTGCGCCAGCGCGGGGTGCGGGCGAAATATCTCGTCGTCGGCGCACCGTACACGGGCAATGAGGCGCATCTCGAAAAACTGCACGAGATCGTGCGCGAGGCCGGGCTCGGCGAGGACGCGGTTTTCACCGGCGAACTCGCCGACCCGCGGCCCGCCTACGCGGCGATGGACCTTTTCGTCCTGCCCTCCGCGCAGCCCGAGCCCTTCGGCGGCGTGGTCATGGAGGCCATGTGCATGGGCGTGCCGGTCGTGGCGACGAACATCGGCGGCTCGGTCGAGCAGGTGACCGAGGGCGTGACCGGCTTCCTCGTGCCGCCAGGCGATGCCGTGGCGCTGGCGGACAAACTGGAGCTTTTGCTCCGCGATGAAACGCTCCGCAAACGCTGTGGCGAGGCGGGCCGGCGGCGGGTAAGGGAAAAATTCACGCTGCCCGGCATGGTCGCGAAAATCACCGGCGTCTATGCCGCGTGCCTCGATCCGGCTACCGGCCCCGCGCGCATCCTGCTGGTCAATAACAGCGCGGACATTTACGGCGCGAGCCGCTGCCTGCTGCGTCATGTGAAGCTGCTCGATCGCACGAAATTTGAACCCATCGTCCTCATGCCCGGGCCCGGCCCGCTGGCCGACGACCTCCACGCGGCGCAGGTCAAAACCATCATTTTTCCCGAGTTGAGCGTGATTGAGCGGAAGATTCTGCACCCGTGGCCGCTCGTGCTTTTCGCGCTGAATTTTCCGCTGTCCGTCATCGGCCTGCGGAGGATCATCAAAGCGCAACGCATCCGCCTCGTGCATACCAATACCGGCGTGATGCTCTCGCCCGGCCTCGCCGCGAGCCTCGCCGGCGTGCCGAATGTCTGGCACATCCGCGACTGGTTTCTGGAGTTCCCGCTGTTTTGGAAATTCTACTCGCGCTACATCCACGCGTTCTCGACGCGCATCCTCGCCGTTTCCAGCGCGGTCGCCGGGCAGTTCCCCGCAGCGTACGGCGCGACGGTCGTGCATGACGGTTTCGAACTGGCCGAGTTTGCGCTGGATGATCCGGCGGCGGGCGCAAAGTTCCGCGCGCACTATGGGCTCGGCGACGCGCTGGTGGTCGGCTGCGTCGGCCGGATCAAGCTCATCCGCAAAGGCCAGGAAGTGCTGCTGCGCGCTGCGGGGATTTTGAAAAAACGCGGCGTTCAGGCGCGCTATGTCATCGTGGGCGCGCCGTTTCCCGGCAACGAATGGCACCTCGACGAACTCGCCGCGATCATCCGCGAAGACGGCCTGGAGGGCGACGTGGTCTTCACCGGCGAGCTGGAAAATCCGCTGCCCGCCTACGCGGCGATGGATGTCTTCGTGCTGCCGTCCGCGCAGCCCGAGCCCTTCGGCGGCGTGGTCATGGAGGCGATGTGCCGTAGCCTGCCCGTGATCGCGACGAACATCGGCGGCTCCGTGCAGCAGGTCGCCGACGGAGAGACTGGCTTCCTCGTGCCGCCCGGCGATGCCGCGGCGCTGGCGGAAAAGCTGGTGCTATTGCTGGGCGACGCGGCTTTGCGCCAGCATTTCGGCGCGGCGGGCAGCCGGCGCATCGAGGAGCGGTTCGATCTTAAAAAGATGGTTGAAAGCATCGAGGGTGTTTACGAAGAGTGCCTCCGCCAGAAATGACCAAGCAACCCACCGTCTTTCTAAAGCACCTCGAAGGTTCTAACTACGGGCCGGTGATCGAGGAGACGCTGGAGCATATCGGCTTTTTCAAAACGGTGCCCGCGGGCGGACGCGTCTTTCTCAAGCCGAACCTTACCTTTCCCGAGTTTCGCCCCGGCGTAATGACCTCGCTCGACTGTCTCCGCGCAGTAACCCTTTGCCTGCTCAAGCACGGCTACAAGGTCATCATCGGCGAGGCGGACAGCGGTGGTTACAACCGCTTTTCCATCGACGAGGTTTTCAAAGGCATGGGGATCGACCAGCTCGCCGCGGAGACCGGCGCGGAGTTGGTGAATGTCAGTTTCACCGAGCCCGAGTGGCTGGAGGTGCGCGCGGGCTGGCGGAGACTGCGGGTGCCGATGCCGCGGCTGATGCTGAGTGAGATCGACGCCTTCATCACCCTGCCGGTGCCGAAGATTCACATGAACACGCAGGTGTCCATGTCCATCAAGAACCAGTGGGGCTGCATCCAGGAGCCGGCCGTGCGGTTGAAGCTGCATCCTTACTTTGCGGAGGTCATGTATGAGTTCAACAGCCGTCTAGCGCATGCCTACTCGATTATTGATGGACGCTATGGACTCAACAGGACGGGTCCGATGCTGGGCGACGTGGTTGATATGAACTTTGTCCTAGGGTCAAATGACTTGGTCGCCGCGGATCGGGTGTGCTGCCGGATCATGCAAATCGACGAGGCGCGGGTGAAGTATCTGCAATACTTCCGGTCGCGCGGCTGGTGGAGTAAGTATGAGGACATTCATCTCAATGACGACATCGCCCGCTATCAGAAGGAGCGCTTCTACCTGGTGCGCAAGTGGACGGACTATCCTGGATTGATCTGTTTCAACAACGCGTTCCTGGCCTGGCTCGGCTACCATTCTCCGCTCGCCGGCTTTGCCCACTGGCTGCTCTACCTTTTCCGCGAGCCTTTTTACGAATACGACAAGGAGAAGACCAAGCTGCGCAAGGAGTAACCCAATGGCTGGCCTTTCCAATGTTATCCGCCGCATCGTGCTCGGACTCGCGCGGCGGTTGGGTTCAAAGATCACGGATGCGGAGACGGGCCAGGTGCTGGGGCGGGCGTTGCTTTTGCCGTGGAAAGGCAGGATCGCCGTCATTGGTCTCGAGGCTGAGGTGAGGCCGGTTTTCCTCGCGCAGCAGCGGCTGACCTTTTGGAAGCAAGACCTGGGATTCACGGTCCAGCCACCGCCGGATTTTCCCCATGAAGCCAGTCCTCAACGTCCTCCTGACGCACCAGAAAAGTAACGCCGTCGCCGCGATGCTGGACTGGTGGGCCAAGTGTGTCCCACGGGAAAACATCGTCCTGGCTTACGGCGGCAGCCGCGCGGATTTCGATGCGCTCGACGGCGCGGCCAAGCTCTTCATCGACGACCCACGGCTGCGCACGCGGGATCATCCGCGCGAGCGGCAGAGTTATGGCGCGGTCTTTCGCGCCGTGACGGCGTGGATGCAGGAGCGCGACTACGGCTGCGTTCATCTCGCCGAATATGACCATGTGCCGTTAGTCGCGGACTTGAATCAGCGGCAGCTAGGTCTGCTCGCCGCGGAGGGAGCCGATGTGCTTGGGTTTCATCTTCGGCGTGTCGATGACACCAACTGCGCGCACTACCTCAGCCATGTCGCCGTGCCGGACTTCTTGCCCTTCTGGAAAAAGATCACCTGCCGCCGCGAGCCGCGCGTCGTATTGAGCATGATCGCCACGGGTTCATTCTGGACGCGCGCGGCCTTTGCCGCCGTCGCCGCGGTGCCGGAGCCGCATCCTATGTACGTGGAAATTTTCCCGCCCACGCTGGCTCATCATCTGGGTTGCCGGCTGCGTGACTACGGCCCGCAGACGCGCTTCGTCCGCCACATTGCCGACGGTCTCCCAGTCCTCGATGAGGCGCGCAAAAGCGGGGCGTGGACGCTGCATCCGGTAAAGGACGCGTGGACTAAGTCCGCGTCGCCGGCCAGCGCCTAGGAGCGGTTGACCACCGACGTTCCGCCCGCCGCTTTCTCGCGGACGATCTCGTCGTAGATCCAGCGGTACGTAATTTCCAAACCGGCGCGCAACTTGGTGCTTGGCTCCCAGCCGAAGACTTTTTGGATGAGGGTGTTGTCGGAGTTGCGCCCATTCACACCCTTAGGCGCGTCGAGCTTGTATTTCCGCTCCAGCTTAATCCCGGCAATGTCTTCCACGAGGTCCACAAGCTGGTTGATCGAGACCATCTCGCTGCTGCCAATGTTAATCGGTTCGAGGAAATCGCTGTTCAGCAGCATCTGCGTGCCGTGCAGGCAGTCGTCGATATACATGAAGCTGCGCGTCTGATGGCCGTCGCCCCAGATTTCGATTTCCTTTCGGCCGCTCAGCTTCGCGGCGATGACCTTGCGGCACACGGCAGCGGGCGCTTTTTCCCGGCCGCCGTCATAGGTGCCGTTCGGGCCATAGACATTATGGTAGCGGGCCGTGCGGGTCTGGACGCCGAAGTCCTCGCGGAAGTGGCGGCACATGCGCTCGCTAAAGAGCTTCTCCCACCCATAGCCATCCTCGGGCATGGCGGGGTAGGCATCGGCCTCGACGAGCGCGGTGTGGTTCGGGTCGCGCTGTTTGTCGGCGTTATAGACACACGCGCTGGAGGCGTAAAAGAAACGCTGCACGCCGAACTTTTTCGCGGCGAGCAGCAGGTGCGTATTGATCAGCACCGTGATCATGCAGAGCGCCTTGTTCAGCTCGATGAAACCCATGCCGCCCATGTCGGCGGCGAGGTTATAGACGATGTCCGCGCCTTCCACCGCCTGCTCGCAGTCGGGCAGGAGTTCGAGGTTGAGGTGGAGATCCTCCACGTCGTCGAAACGCTGGTACCACTCGGCGAAAGGTTTCTTATCGACGGCGCGCAGGTCCGTGTGGCCCTGGCGGCGAAGGTCGGCGATGAGGTGTCCGCCGATGAAACCACCGGCGCCGCAGACAAGTATTTTGGGCATGGGTAAAGGAGGGGGTGAAAGAGCGGGCACTTTCTACGAGGCCGGGCCTTCTTCAAGCGGATATTGGCGCAGGCCCAGCAGTTGGCCCGTGATGCGCCAGAGGAAGAGCGGGTTGTTCACCAGATAGCGCCGGGCCAGCCGCCGCGGCTCGCAGGCCATGCGGTAGAGCCACTCGAAGCCGCTGCGCTGAATCCAGCGCGGCGCCTGGCGTACGCGGCCCGCGTGGAAGTCGAACGCCGCGCCCACGCCGAACATGAGCGTGGTGTCGAGCCGCGGCAGGTACTCGGCCATGAAGCGCTCCTGCTTCGGGGTGCTGAGCCCGACCCAGATGATGTCGGGCTTTTTTTTCCGCACTAGCGCGGTGAGCGCGGCCCGCTCCGTGGCGTCGAGCGGGCGAAAGGGCGGGCAGTAGGTGCCGCAGATGGTGACGCCGGGGAAGCGCGCCTCGAGCTGCGTCTGCAATTCCTCCGCCACCCCCGGCGCGCCGCCGTAGAAAAAATGGCGGAACGTAGTCGGCTGCGTGGCTTTGAAAATCTCCAGCATGAGATCCGGCCCATAGACGCGATCGACATACGCGCCCACCGCGCGGCGGCCCAGCCAGACCAGCGGCATGCCGTCGGTGGTGTTGAGAAAGGCGGTGTTCAGGATGCGGCGGAACACGGAATCAGCCTGCGCCTCGGTGACGCCATGCACGCCGGTCACGCACACGTAGCCCTTGCGCCGAGCGCGCAGGGCGGCCAGCACAGCGTCCGTGGCAATGCGGAGATTCATGGCGCTCAGAGCCACGCCGAGGACGTTGAAGCGCGGGATGGCAGGTGGAGGTTCGTGGGACAAAGCGGGCGGGAAAGTAGAGAGTGCACCAGGCGCTGGCAAGGCAGGTGGAGGTTTGCAAACCGTCCCGCCATCACTACATTCCGCTGCCCATGCCGGAAACCCCGCCCCAACCCGCTCCGCCGCTTGCACCCGGCGAGGCGCTTTCACGTTTCGCCAAATGGTGCGCGGCCAAACCCGCTTCCGCCGCACTGCTCGCGGGCTGCACGGGCACGGTGGTTTATTTCCTCGCCTTCCTCGCCGCTTTCCGCACTGGCACGCGCTCCGCCATGCACTGGGCCTCGGAGGCGTGGAATGACGAAAACAACCAGGAGCACTCGTGGTTCATTTTGCCCATCGTCGTCGGGCTCATCTGGTACCACCGCGACGCCATCCAGCGGGCGCGGAAAGAGCCGTCGAACGCCGGCCTCGCGTGGGTGGCCGCGGGCGTGCTCACCTTCATCGTGGCGGCCCGCACGCTGCAGCCGCGCATCGCCATCTTTGCCCTGCCGCTGCTGCTCTACGGCGGCGTGCGCTACCTGTGGGGGCGCGAAACGGGCCGCGTCTTCATCTTTCCGTGCCTGTTCATGCTTTTCATGGTGCCGGTCGGCGGCTTCGTGCAGGGCACCGTGAGCCTGCAGTTGCTCGTCTCCTCATCGGTGAAAGTGCTGTCTTCGCTCATCGGCGTGCAGGTCGCCACCGAAGGCACCGGCATCCGCTCGCTGGACGGCACGTTCAACTTCGACATCGCCGAGGGCTGCAGCGGCATCCGTTCGCTCATGGCCATGATCACGCTCAGCGCGCTCTACGTCCACTTCACCCAGCGCGCGGCGTGGAAGCAGTGGGTCATCTTTGGCAGTTCCATCGTCTTTGCGCTGATCGGCAATATCGGGCGGGTCTTCAGCGTGGTGGTGGTGGCGAAGTTCATCAACGAGAAGATCGCCGGCGGACTTTACCACGACTACTCGGGCTTCGTCTTTTTCCCCATCGCCGTCGGCGCCATGGTCGGCTTCGCCAAGCTGCTGAACCTGGACTGGCGCAAAGTCGCCGCCGACGCCGTGAAGCCCGAGCCGCCGCGCACCGCCAAGAAATCCGAAGGCCCCGTGTCCTATGACTACTAGCCGCCTCGCCGTCCTGCTCGCGCTGCTGCTCACCATGAGCACGGTCTTTTTTCTGCCGAAAAAAGCCGCCGAGCAGCCCGTGGGCGTAAAACTCGAACTGCCCGTGACCGTGGGTGACTGGCACGGCGTGGACGGCAAGATCACCGACAAAGAAATACTTACGCTCGGCAAAGAGACGGAGTTTGCGCGCAAGTACTACACGAACGGGCGCGGCGACGAACTCACGGCGACCATCGTGCTCGCCGGGCACGACATGGACACGAGCATCCACCGCCCCGAGCGCTGCCTGGTCGCGCAGGGCTGGTCGCTGGCCGAGGCGCCCGTCGTAAAGATCGCCGTGCCGGGCCGCGGCGTGCTCGACACCACGCGGCTGAAAGTCGTGAAAATGGTGCAGACCGACGACGGCAAGCCCTTCGCCTACCCCATGCTAAACTACTACTGGTTCACCGGCTGCACCGACACCACCGCCTCGCACCTGACCCGCACGCTGACGGACATCACCGACCGGCTGCTGCACGGCTACAACCAGCGCTGGGCCTACTTCACCGTCGCCGCCACGATCACCAAGGCCACCAAGCGCAATGGCCTCACCGAGGCGGAAACGGACGCGCTCATCCAGGACTTCATCGCGCGCGTGGTGCCGGAGACGCACCTGCCGTCGGTGAAGTTTGGCCGGTGAAAGGCGCGTGCATTTTCACGCCGCTGCCGGGGCGGTGAACGGCGCCCGCCGAGCCCTCACGCCACAGCTTCCGCAAGCTTTGCCGCACTGACCTCGGCCAACCGCCCGCGGAGCAGTTCGCGCAGGGCGGCGCGCTGGTCGGGGCGCATTTTGCCGCGGCGAAGGAGGGCGAAAAGCTGCTCGCACTGCTTGCGCTGGGCGTCGGGCCAGCGGGCGCTGGTGAGGCCGGCGGCTTCCATCGTGGCCTGCATCTTTGTGCTGTGGATGACGGTCTCGTCGCGGCGGGCGTGGGCGCGGTTGATGACGTAGGCGAAGGTGCCGAGCGCGCGGTCGAGGAGGATCCAGGGAAAATTGATCGCGCCATACGGGCCGACCGAGAGCGCGCTGCCGCCGAGCCGCAGCTTCGCGCCGAAGCCGGGCACGGCGACCTTCAGCTCGGGGCGCCGCTTGCCAAAGACGAACGCGCCCGCGGCACCCACCACGCCGCCGATGAACGCGCCGGCGAGCAGCGTGTGGCCGACCGTAAGCACATCCACGCTCGCGCCCGCCGCCGCGCCGCCAATCGCACCCGCGGCCACGAGCTGCCGCTCATCGAGCCCGAAGGCGCGCCAGGTATCGTCGCTGAACAAATCCGTATCGAACAGCCGCTCGCCCGCCGTCTCCGGCTGCACCCGATGGTGGCCAAAAAGCCGGATGATCGCTTGCTGCGCGCGCACTTCGCGGGCGCTGACGGCTTTGACGAAGCGCGTCTTCAGCTCCTCGCCCACCGCTGCGCGCCGTGTCGGCGATGCCGCATCCGCGCCGGCGACCTCGCGATGCGTGAGCGCGTCCGCGAGCAGTTCAACGATGATCTCCGCGCACTCGCCAAGCCGCTTGTCCCACTCCTCGCGGAAGATCGCGACGGCGCGGGTCAGCTTCGGCTTCCAGCTTTGCTCGATGCCGGCGAGCGTTTCGAGCAGTTCCAGCCGGTCGGCGAAAGTGGCGTGGTGCGCGTTGAATTCCCGCACCGCATTGAAGTGCAGCCCAAGCCGCCGTTTCCAGTCCTGGACATGATCGTCGGCGCTGGTGCGGTTGATGATCGCCAGCCGCGGCGCGCCGGTGAGGCGCAGGATTTCCATTTCCGCGGCGTGGATTTCCAGCAGCGGTTCCGAGCCATCGACGACGTACACGATGCCCGCGCCGTCCACGACCGGCTGGAAAAGCAAACTCTCCGCTTCAAACGCCGCGTCCCCGCGGTGCCGCGCGACGAACTCGCGAAACATCGCCAGCGGCTCGCGCGCCTGCGCCGCGGGCGCGAGTTCCGCCAGCGTCTCGATGGCGTTTTGAAAACCCGGCGTGTCGTAGAAAACGAACAGGTCGTGCAGCCCGAAACGCTGGCATTCCACGGTCTCGCCGGGCATCGCGCTGATGCGCACCTGGTCGTTTTCCGCGAGCGTGGAAACCACGGACGACTTGCCGTGATTGACCGCGCCCACGATGGCAAAAGTCGGGGTGGCGTCCGTCATGCCAGGCTCCATTTCTCCAGGCTCACCCGCAGGCGGTGGATCGCCTGGAAGTTTTTCCAGTGCGTGAATTCCTCGTCCTCCACGCGGGCGAATCCTGCGCCGGCTTTGCGTCCGACGAGCAGCAGGATGACCTCGGTTTTCACACCCGCCGTCTGCTCCACCTTTTCCAAAAAGAGCGCGATGGCCTTGATGGGCGCACGCCGCGCACGGACGACGATGACCACGCTCGCGCCCGCGCCCGTGAGTGCGGCGAGTACGCCCGCATTGCCGCTCGGGTGGTCGATCTGCACGGGCAGCGTCTGCGTCACGCGCCAGCCGAAGGCCGCGCCGATGTAGGCTGCAAGCTGCTCGGCGGGCACTTCGGCATCGGCGGCGGTGAGCGTGAGGCAGTCGCCGCCGCGCGCCGCGTGCGCCGTCGGCGGCGCGGAGGCGTCGGGAATCTCCAGCGCGGCGGTGCCGCTTTGCGCCTGCACCACGGGGCCGGTGAGGCGGCGGAAAAGCGCATTGCAGCCCTCGTGGTCAAAGGTCAGCCCGCGCAAGGACGCCCGCATTTTCGCGCCCGCGAAAACCAGCAGCGCCCCGCGCAGGAGCAGCCCGTAGCACGCGACGGCGTAGCACAGAAACGGCCACCACGCTTCGAGGGCGCTGAGCCGGGGATCATGGTCGGACAGCATCCGTTCGAAGGTGACGCGGCTGATATTGTGGGTCGTTTCGATTTCACCCGGGGTCGGCTGGGACGCGGGCGCAAACCAGCTCCACGGCACCGCCGCGACGGCGACGATGCGCGCCGTGGAGGCGGGATTTTTCACCCACGTCGATTCCCACTGGAAGTGCATGCTCGTGAAGGTGAGGTGCGGGAGGAGGACCGCGAGGATGCCGAGATTGTAGCTCACGGCGAAAAGCTGCGTGACGATGAGGAAGGGCCAGGCCGCGAGCGAGCCGTAGATTTCGCGCTTCCGTCCGATCACCGCGAGGCTGGCGCGCAGCCGTTCGCGCTGCTGGCCCGACAGGCGGCGCAGGCCCGCGCTGCAGGCCGCGGCGAGCGCGGCGAGGAGGCCGCGCAGCGGGTGGAAATCGTCGAGCCAGTCGGTGCTCGCGCGCAGCAGCCCGAGCCCGAGCGCGATGGCGGGCACGAGCATTTGCACGCCGAGGGTGCAGGCGAGAAACCACGAGACGTTCACCGGCGCGCCGCTGTAGTAGCGCAGCAGCCCGGCCGTCACGCTCCCGCCCAGTGCGAGGCCGGCCAGCAGCGCGAGCGTCAGCAGCGTGCGCCAGCCAGCGGCGACGCTTTCCCCCGGCAGCGGGCTGCCCCCCTCACTGCGCCGCAAATGCACCCACGCTTTGAAAAGACGCCGCCGCCCCCCGGCCTCATCGCCCGGCGGCACGTCCGGCAGCCGCCCGCGCCAGTGCGTTTCCTCCGCATCCGAGCCGGCGGCGAGCAAGAACTCGAAGTCCACCAGGTCGGCGATTTTCCAAGGCGTGGATCGGCTCACGCCTGTTGACTAGGTTTCGCGCCGCGGGATGTCATTCAGATTCTCGGCTGCCCCTGGCCTCACCACTCCACCGCCACGCTGCGGCGCTGCTGGAAGCGGTCGTTGTAATAGAGCTGCTTTTTCGCCGCGCCGAACTCGTGGACGAGCTTGGTGCATTTCACGTCGAAGCAGCAGTATTCGGCGATGTCGCGCATTTTGCCTTCGCGCCACCAGCGGATGGCGTCGAGGCCGTCGGCGGTTTTTCCGACCCCGAGCGAGGCCGTGGCCACGGCATCGAGGCTGAGCCGGTGGCCGAGTTTTTTTTCCACCTCCACGAGCATGTCGAGCGTGTTGCAAAGGTGGGGCAGGTCGTAGGCGGTGTAGCCCATGAGGACTTCGTAATCGAAGCTGATGACGTTGAAGCCGACGACGAGGTCGGCGCGCATGAGCTGCTCGACGAGGTCTTTCACGCGCTTCTCGGGGTAGATGCGGTACTCGCCGAGCTTCGTGCTGTAGGTCACGCCGACGGACATGCCCATCTCGGCTTTTTTGTCCCAGCCGCCGGCGTCGTTGGCGGTGCGCTGGGTTTCGAGGTCGAAATAGACGATGTCGCGCATGAAGAAAAAACGAATGCCGGAGGACGGATGACGAAGCAATGACGAACGCGAAGAACGTTCGGGAGTCTTGATTTAAACCGCAGGGGCGCCGAGGGCGCAGAGCGGCGCAGGGTTTGGAAAATGTTGGGCGCGACTGTTTCCCTTTTCTCTGCGCCGCCCGGCGTCCTCGGCGGCTCTGCGGTAAAATGAACGCCGCTTTCCGAGGAAGTTCACTTTCCCGCCCACTCGTACTCGCCCGCGTCGAAGGCCATCGTGTTCGCGATGCGGAGGGTTTTGAACTCCTCCACGACCGCGCCGTCGCTTTGGAAAATAGTGACGGCTTTGCCGCCTTCGCGGCCCATGACGGCCCATTTGAGGGCGGGCGTTTCGGTGAGGGTGCGGAGCGGGAGGCCGTCGGCGGCGCGGAGAAAGGCGCCCTTGGCATCGAGGCCGAGTTGCACGTCGAGGTCGTGGGAGGCGTCTTGGAAAAGCGGGTTGGGGACGAGGCGGACGCGGATTTTGTCCTCGGGTTTGAAGGGCTGCGGGCGGGCGAGCTGGCCGGCCACGGCGGCGAAGGTGTCGCTGGCGATGATGGATTTTGAGAGCACGGTTTTCCAAGTCGAGACGGCCTCGCCGTCTTTCGGTGCGGCAGCTTCCAGTGCGAGGCCGCGGACGCGCTGGAGGCCGGGTTTTTCTTCGATGAGGAAAATGAGGTCGCTGGTGCGCGAAGCAAAGATGCGCACGGGCGCGGGCTCGGCGGGGTCGATGGCGAGGCGGCGGTGAAACTCGCCGGCGCGGCTGAACTCCTTCACCTCGGTGCGCTCGGCGGTCTGGTCGATGACCCACACGCGGTCCTCGCGGCCGAGGCTGGCGTCGAGCGGCTTCGCGAGATCAGGCAGCGCGAGCGGGTGCGTTGCGCCTTTTTCCACAATGGCGACTTTGCCCTCGGCAATGACCGCGCGCGGCGGCTGCTCTTCGGTCTTGGGCGCGGCTTCGTCGCCCACGGCGAGGGCGGCGATCTGCGGGTCGAGGGGGATTTCGCCGGTAAATTCCCCGGCCTGATCGGCGCGCACCAACTGCTTTTTCCCGTCCGCACTTTCCGCCCAAAGCGCGAGGCGTCCGCTCGCCCGCAGCTCCAGCGCGAGGACGCGGCGCAGGCGCGGGGAGTCGTCGGCGATCATCCAGTCGTTGCCGTGATACGCCTCGCCTTCGACGGCCAGCGCCCCGACCGCGAAGCCGCGCGCGGAGTAGGTTCCGGCGGGTGCGGGCTTGCCGGCGTCGTCCTTGCCGTCCCAGTTCGTGATGAAGCCGTTCAGCCCGACGAAGAAGTCTTTCTTCGTCGCCTCCCGTGCGAGGACGCGGATGAGTTTTCCCTTTTTGTCGTAGATGCCGAGGCTCAGCGCGCCGTCCATCGGCGGTGGGATAAAGGTAATGCGGACGCCGGCTTTTTTCGGCGGCGGCGGCGGCTCGTCCTCCTGCGCCGGTGCGACGCTGCACATCGTGAACAGGAGCGCACCGATGATTCCGAGAATCGGCAGACGCTCACGCATAGTAGCGCCAGTTGAGATTGGGAAAAATGTTGTCGCGCCATTCGCAGTTCGCGAGGAAGGCTTCGTCGAGGTCGCTCGCGCGCACCTGGTCGTAGAGGCGGGTGAAACGGAGGATGTGATCTTTCGTCCGTTTGGTCGCGTAGTTGCGCGCGGTGCCGGTCTTCATGAGGAAAGCCCAGTCGCTCGACTGCGCGAGGAGAAGTTCGCGGGCCATTTGCTTCAGCGCGCGCTCGGTGAGCGGCGCGGGAGCTTCGCTGGCAAAGGCGCGGGCGGTTTCGGTCATGCGTTTCGAGGCCATGTGGAGGTGGGGATAAATCCAGGAGTTGCTGTCGTCGAGCCACACCTCCCAGTAGCCCTTGTGCCCCCAGCTCGAGGCCGATGGCACGACGAGCTGCTGCGTGTCGTTTTCGCCGAGATAAAGCGAGGGCGTGGTCAGCCGGAAGGCGTCCTGGTCATAGACGGCTTTGCGGATGAAGAGATTGAGGAACTCGGGCCCCTCGAACCACCAGTGGCCGAAAAGTTCGGCGTCGAACGGGCTCACGACGATGGGCGGCACGTTCATGTTGCCGCGGAGATGCTGGATCTGCGCGGCGCGCGCGCCCATGAAGTTGCCGGCGTGCGCCTCGGCTGCGCCCATCGCCCAGCCGCGGTTGTAGATTTCCTTTTCGTGGGTCGGGCCGGTGATGCGGTGGTATTTCAGGCCGGTGAATTTGCGCGTGCCGTCGGCGGGGAGGAACTCGCGCAGGTATTCCAGCGAGAGATCGAAGCCGATGTCGCGGTAGAAATCGCGGTAGGAGGGATCGCCGGGATAGCCCTCCTCCGCGCTCCAGACCTGGCGGCTCGATTCGCGGTCGCGGCCAAAAGCCGCCGGCCCGGCAGGCGTGAAAACGGGCGCGTAAATCGCGTAGCGCGGGCGCGGGCTGCCAAACATGAGCCCGTGCGAATCGACGATGAACCAGCGCAGGTTGGCCTCGGCGAGCACGCGGTCGAGGCTGGCGGTGTAGGCGCACTCCGGCAGCCAGATGCCGCGCGGATCGCGGCCAAACATTTCGCGGTAGTGGTCGCGGGCGAGAAGGATTTGCGCGCGCACGGCCTCGGGGAAATTTTCCATCAGCGGCAGAAAGCCGTGCGTGGCCGCGCAGGTGATGATCTCGATCACGCCCCGCTCCTGCAGCGCGCCAAACGCGCCGACGAGATCGCGCTGCCAGCGCTCCACATAATCGCGCCGGCACTGGGTCAGCCGGTGAAAGTAAAACCGCGCGACTTCCGCCACCGCCCCGGAATCCTGGGTGCGAGCCATTTCCCGCCGGGCCAGCTCGATGGAGCGGTCGAGGTAACGCTCGGTGCGCTCCTGCAAAAGCGGGTCGCGCAGCATGTGGCAGAGCGGGGGCGAAAGCGTGAGCGTGAGCTGAAACGGGACGGCGTCATCGGCGAGCCCGTGGAGGATTTGCAGCAGCGGCAGATAGGTCTCGGTGATGGCCTCGAAGAGCCAGTCCTCCTCCAGAAATTCGGCATACTCCGGGTGCCGCACGTAGGGCAGGTGCGCGTGGAGGACGAGGGCGAGATAGCCGTGCGATGCCATGGATGCGAAAAAGTGGGGCGACGCTACCACCGCGCGGCAGGCGGACAAGCGCCAACGTCGCCGGGCGCGCCGGCGGGAGCGGATAAAATTTGGTAAAACTTTTTTCTTGCGGCGCGGCGGTTGCCGGGCTTTCTTCAGCCACCCTCAGACAAGAGAGCGCCTTTCCGGCAAAACCGGAAAGGCGTTTTCATTTTCCCGCGGTTCTGCGCTTGAGGTCGCGGGCGGTGGCGGGCAGGTTTCGGCCCCATGAAGTCTCCCCGCCTGCTCCTGCTGCTCGCCGCGCTGTTGCTCACCGCCGGTTGCGCTTCGGAGCGCTACACCAAGCTGCGCGTGACCAATCACCGCGGCGAAGTCCTCGCCGAATGGGTGGCGCGCGGCTACATCCTCCCAAGCGAGCGCGGCTACCGCATTACCGCCGTCGAGCGGCTGAGCGGCCCACCCTACCCCATCCTCTCGAGGTATCCCGACGGCTGGCACACCACCGTCACCGGCCCCCACATCCTGCACTGGCGCTGCGGCCAGCCGTACTGGCTGTATGCGCTGGAAAACGATTGACCGGCGCGCCGCCAGCGCCGCGGTGAAAAGGAGTACCGCAGAGGCGCAGGGGAATGGAGAGGGCCGCAGAGGGATTTTTTCCCACCTTTCTCCCCCCCTTCACTCCCAGCCCTCTGCGTCCCTCGCAAAAACCTCTGCGCCTCTGCGGTGAGTTCCCGCCCGCCTTTACCTTTGCGCGCCGTCCGCTAGTTTCGCGTTCCTTTTTCCCAAACGCCATGCTCACCAGCGCCCAAATCCGCCAGCAGTTCCTCGATTTCTTCCGCGAAAAGCAGCACACCATCGTGCCCTCGTCCTCGCTGATGCCGGACTCGCCGAACCTGCTTTTCACCAATGCCGGCATGAACCAGTTCGTGCCCATCTTCCTCGGCGAACGCAGCGCCGACGTGAGCCGCTGGGGCGGCGCCATCCCCGGCAGCGACACCCGCGCGGCGGACACCCAAAAGTGCATTCGCGCCGGCGGCAAACACAACGACCTCGACGACGTGGGCCTCGACACCTACCACCACACCTTCTTCGAGATGCTCGGGAACTGGTCCTTCGGCGATTACTTCAAAAAGGAAGCCATCGAGTGGGCGTGGGAGCTCATCGTCGAGCGGTGGAAATTCCCCGCCAACCGCGTCTATGCCACCATCTACAGCCCCGACAAATCCCTCGGCGATCCCGCCGAGCGCGACGAGGAGGCGTGGCAGATGTGGGCGGAAAAGTTCCGCGCCGCCGGGCTCGATCCCGCCGTCCACATCGTGAACGGCAACAAGAAAGACAACTTCTGGATGATGGGCGAGACCGGCCCCTGCGGCCCGTGCAGCGAGCTGCACATCGACCTCACGCCCGCCGGCGACACCCGCGGCGCGCTCGTCAACAAAGGCGACGCCCGGTGCATCGAAATTTGGAACCTCGTCTTCATCCAGTTCAACGCGAACCCCGACGGCACCTTCACCCCGCTCCCCGCGCAGCACGTCGATACCGGCATGGGTTTCGAGCGCGTGGCCTCGATCATCCAGGGCACGAAGGAATTCAGCGACTTCGCCAACGCCAAAATCTCCAACTACGAGACCGACATCTTCCGCCCGATCTTCGACGAGCTGGAAAAGATGAGCGGGAAAAAATACGCGAGCACACTCCCCGCCGACGGAGCACAGGTTTCCAACCTGTGTGGCCCCCGGCAGTCCCTGCCGGACGACTCCACAACCGGTCGGGACGACCGCTCGCCGCACCGGTTGCAAACCTGTGCTCCGGCCGAGCAGATCGCCCTCGACGTGGCCTTCCGCGTCATCGCCGACCACATCCGCACGCTCAGCTTCGCCATCGCCGACGGCATCCAGCCCGGCAACACCGACCGCAACTACGTCCTCCGCCGCATCCTGCGCCGCGCCGTCCGCTACGGGCGCACGCTCGGCTTTCGCGAGCCCTTCTTCTACAAACTCGTGGCCGTCCTGGCCCACGAGATGGGCGGCATCTTCCCCAACCTCCGCGAGCGGCAAAAGCACGTCGAAGAAGTCCTCAAGCGCGAGGAGGAGGCGTTTAACAAGACGCTGGATCGGGGGATCGAGCTTTTTGAAGATGGGTTGGATGCTCGCGTTTTGGTGAGGTCATATCTGACTGACGCGGAGGAGATCATTCCATCATTCATGCGCGGCGAACTTCCTGCCGACCTAACCGCAGTTGAGGAAATCGCTCTAGTTCCCCTTGATGGATGGATGGTCGATGAGGAACGAGGTGTTCGTGAAGAGGAGGCAAATCTAATAGGAGAACTGGTCACTCTCGGCCGTAAGTTTCGCGCAGGGATCACAGACGACGGGCAGCCAATGTTCTCCGAGGAAAAAGCGAAGCGCGCAATCGTCGAGCACAATTAATAAACTTTTGATCCCTAACAGCGTTACATTTAGTGAAGGAAATTTTCATAAAAAAATCAGAAAAATTCTCCAATCAGCCTTTGCTTATGAACTATTGTCAAAAAACATTCCAGTTATAATAAATC
>JANPHJ010000010.1:0-29931 GCA_031424395.1 Chthoniobacter sp. | reverse complement strand
GCTCGAACGGCTGAAGAAGGAGCTGCAAGACGATGAGCAGTTTGCCAACGAACCGCCGAAGGACGAGGCCCCCCAAAAACGCCCGAAGGCAGCGCCGTAGTTAGGTGCGGTCCGACCAAAGATGTAATGACCACCAAACGCAAACCAACGCCATCCCAACCGCCATGAAAACCCTCCTCACCTTCCTCCTCCTCACCGCGGCGGCGCTGGCCCAAGAGCGGCCCGCGCCGCTCGTCTCGCCGGACATCGCCGGGCCGCGCGTCACTTTCCGCATCCGCGCGCAGCAGGCGAAGGAGGTCGCGCTGCGCGGCCAGTGGAGCAAAGAAGCCGTGCCGATGACGCGCGGCGACGACGGCGTGTGGACGGCGTCCGTGGAGCCCGCGCCGGCGGGCATCTGGGAATACAGCTTCGCGGTGGACGGGCTGAACGTGCTCGACCCGCTGAACCCCGCCTTCAAGCCGCAGCGCGAGCCGGGCAAAAGCATCCTGCACATTCCGTCCGTGCCGCCCGCGGCGTGGGACTGGCAGGACGTGCCGCACGGCACCGTGCATCAGCACGGCTACGCATCGAAGGCGCTCGGCCGCCCGCGCGAGCTGTGGGTCTATACGCCGCCGGGCTACGAGCGCGACGGGGAGAAAAAGTATCCGTTGCTCGTGCTCCAGCACGGCTCTGGCGACAACCAGCGCACTTGGGTCGAGCACGGCAAAGCGCACTGGATTTTCGACAACCTCATCGCGCAGGGCAAGGCGCGGCCCATGGTCGTGGTGATGCTCGACGGCCATCCGCTCGGCACTCCGGGGCGCGGAGACGAGGCGAAACGCGCCGCCGCGATGGACGCTTTCCAGCACGAGCTTTTCGACGACGCGCTGCCGCTCACCGCGTCGCTCTACCGCGTGGAAAAAGACGCCGCGCACCTTGCCATAGCCGGGCTGAGCATGGGCGGCGGGCAGGCACTCACCGCCGGCCTCAGCCACCCCGACCGCTTCGCATGGATCGGAGCGTTCAGCGCCGCGCCGGCCTCGCCCGAAATCGGGCAAAAACTGTCCGCCGATCCCGCGGCGACGAACGCCGGGCTGTGCCTGCTGTGGATCGCCGTCGGCAAGGACGATTTCCTCCGCCAGCGCAACGAGGAGTTCATCGCCGTGCTGAAAGACAAGGGCATCCGCCACACCTGGCAGCTCACCGACGGCGACCACTCGTGGCCCGTCTGGCGGCGCTACCTCGCTGAGTTCGCCCCGCTGCTTTTCACCGACGCGAAGTAGCACGCGCCCCGCGCGCTGTGCTAGCCTCGCGGGTGATGAAACCCGCCAGCCCTGCGACGAAAGACGGACGCCTGACTGCCACGCGGCGCAGCCTCGTCGAGCGGCTGACGGATCTCGGTGACCAGCGGAAGTGGCAGGAGTTTTTTGATACCTACTGGCGGCTCATTTACGGTGTGGCGCGCAAGGCCGGGCTGACCGATGCGGAGGCGCAGGACGTGGTGCAGGAAACGGTGATCACCGTGGCGAAAAACATCACGAAGTACGAGCGCGAGGCGGGCTCGTTCAAAGGCTGGCTGCTGCACATCACGCGCTGGCGCATCGCCGACCAATTCCGCCGCCGCGCGCCCGCCGACCAGCCGCGCCGTCCCCGCGACGACAGCCGCCGCACCACCGCCACGATCGACCGCGTGTCAGACGGCTTCGACCTCGATGCCGCGTGGGAGGCGGAGTGGCAGCGCAACGTGCTCGCCGCCGCGCTCGAACGCGTGAAGCGAAAGATTGACGCGAAGCGCTACCAGATTTTCGACTGCCTTATCGTGAAGCAATGGCCGGCGTCGAAGGTAGCGGCGGAGCTGAACGTGAGCATTGCGCAGGTCTATCTTGTGAAGCACCGCGTCTCCGCGCTGCTGAAATGCGAGGTCGCGGCCGTGGAGAAGCGGCGCTGAAGCCTAGTGTCGAGTGGCCTTGGGTAGGGTGGGCGTCTCCTCTGCCGAGCGACGCATCCTGCGGCGCGGCCTTTCGCCGACGATGAAAAAGCGTTGCGGCGAGACGCCGCAACCGGCGGGAGGGACGCCCCCCTGCCCGAGACGCACGTCCGCCGACCAGCTACGCCAATTCTTAAATTGCTTTAGAAGCGCGCGCCGAGCGCCTGTGCCCAATCGGCGTTGGCGGCGTCGATGACGATGACTTCGTTCGCGTCCGTCTGGCGGAGGCGGATGACGCGCGGCGCATCGGCTTCGTAGCCGCGTTCGGCGGGGCGCGGGTCTTTCAGCGCGTGGCGTTTTTCGAGGAGCTTTTTCTCGGCGTCGAAAAACTCGGCGGCTTCTTGCGCATTGGCCCACGCGGTTTTCCAGACGAGCGCCTGGCCGGTGGCGAAATACAAATAGCGGTCGCCGCGCCAGCCGGCGGCGGCGCGCTCGGCGGTTGGCGCGTCGAGCCATTCGGCGAAAAGAATCCGCACGCCCATTTCGCCCACGCAGTTGTCGGCGATGGGCGACTCGCCTTTCACTTTCACGTCCGGCCACTCGATGGCGACCGGCTCCTCGTGCGCGAGAAATTTCTGCGGATGCAAAATCTGCGCGCTCGAACTCGGCGGATGCGTGTAGGCCTTCGACACGGCCTCGTAGTTGCCCTGCGCGAAAAGCACGGCGCAAAATTCCTGCCCGCGCAGATACGGGAAAACGAGCATCTCGCGCAGGAAACGCGGCGCGGTTTCGAGCTGCTTCATGTTCTGCGTGAAGGACGACACCACGCTGTCCTTGAGCATCTGACGCGACATGTTTTTGAGCATGAACTCGCTCATCACCAGCGTCGCCTCGCCCTCGACCAGCGCACTCGCGGCGGCGGCGCGGTCGTCGTTGTTTTTGATTTCAAGCGGCAGGCTTTTGAGCCCGAAATGCTGATCCTGCAGGGCGTGCGTCAGCTCGTGCGCGAGCACCACGCGGTTCTGAGCGTTTTCGAGCGAGGCGTCCTCGTACATGAACAGCTTGTGCGCATGCTGGTCGTAAAACGCGGCGACCTGCTCGCCGAGGAGGTCGATGTATTTTTCGCGCAGCGGAAAGCCCGCCGGCAGCAGCCCGAGCGCGGCCATCGCCTCGGTCATGTCCTTGAATTCCTGCTCGGAAAAAACCTCGGCGAGCTTCTGCGCCATGGTGTGCTTGATCTCCTTGCGATTGAGCACCTGGTAGTCCACCGGCGTCTTGAATTCGAGCCCGCGGATCGCCACCACCTGCCGCTCGATTTCCTCGCGCAGCGTCTTGTTCGCCGCAAGCGCCTTCGTCCGGTCGCGGCCCGCGAGTAGCGCGCGCAGCCGGTCATTCTCCGCCGCGAGCTGCTGCGCGGCCTGGTCGGAAAAGCCCGCGCCGCCAAACTTCGCACCCGCCTTCGCCGGATCGAGCGCCGTCACCGCATCGACCAGCCGCGCGTTTTCTTCCACGAGCAGCTTGAACTTCCGTTCCACCACCGGCTCCTTCCGCTCGCAGCCGCCCGCGAGCAGCGCCCCGGCCAGCAGCGGGAAAATGACAGGCACACGTGAACGGCGGGCGAAGAAAAGCATGCGGGCCGACGAAGCTAGAGGCGAGCCAGCGCGGCGGCAATCCCGCCTTGTCTCCGCGCGCGCTTTCGCCAAGAGTCCCGCTGTGGAAAAAAAGTCTCCGCCGCCTGGACGCCGTCGCCAACAAGCTGAAGGCGCTGCCGCACCTCGACGAGGCGGAAAGGCTGCTGTTCGCGCGCGGGCTGCTCGCGACGCCGGACGAGCGGTGGATGTTTTGCCACCGCTACGTCCAATGGGTGAACTCATTGCGGCGCTGCATGCCGAAAAAATCCGTTTCCTAATCGTGGGCATGAGTGCCGCCGTGCTCCACGGTGCACCGATGGCGACTAACGAGGAGAACGGTCATGGTTCCGCGGAAAGCGGGGCATCGAGCCGATGGCGGCGCGCAAGCAGGCCGGTCGCTAGGACGACCAGCGCCACGACGGCGGCGAGGCCGGTGGCTAGGGTGGGCGCGGAGTAGTCCCGCACGAAGAAGGCCGAAGGCCCATAGAAGACGATCGTTTCATCTGGTCTGCCGGGGGTGTCGGCGGGCGCAGCGATTTGGGCCAGGCCAAAGCGGTAGCCGCCCACCGCAAAGCTCCAGTCATACCGAACCCGGGGATTCGGCACGTTCATGGCCAAGGCCGCCCCGCTGGTGGCCAGCAGGAGCAGGAGGGCGCAGAAAGCGGTGTGAAAGGTAATGGCGGAAGGAGATGCAGGGCTCATTTGCGGCGATAGCGGATGTAGTGGTTCATGATCAACACGGCTCCGCAGAGGCAGAACGCCGCGCGGACAACGCCAGCGGCCAGCAGGCTGAGGCGCCCCCCTGCCGGGCACATCGATGTGCAAACAGGCAGTGTGGACGGCGTCGGCCAGCTTCAATCCCCCAACGACCAATATGAAACCGTCGAGCCACGGCCAAGCTTTGGAGAATGAAGGCCAGTCGCTCATGTGGATCAGACTAGTGCGTTTTCACATCGGGTAATGTTTGCGCGGGCCACGCTGCCGGGTAACACACGGAATGAGCTTCTCAAGATTTTCCACCTGATAAGACTGACGAGATCTCCCTCGAACATGTCTCATTCAAACGACAACCAGCCATCGTCCGCGCTGAGCGCCACGCAAGTGAAGTCCGGCGCGGCCGCGTGGCTGGGGTGGATGTTCGACGGGCTGGACATGCACCTTTACACGCTGGTGGCGCTGCCGTTTGTCGCGGAGCTGCTGCGGGTGAGTCCGGGTGCGCCGGAGGCTTCGGTGAAGGCTTCGCTGATTCAGGCGGCGTTTCTCGTCGGGTGGGCGCTGGGGGGCACGGTGTTTGGCCGGGTGGGCGATCTGCTCGGGCGCAGCCGCACGCTTTGTCTCACGATCCTGACCTATGCGCTGTTCACGGGCCTGGCGTTCTTCGCGGAGGCGTGGTGGCATCTGCTGATATTCCGCTTTCTCGCAGCGCTGGGCATCGGCGGTGAATGGGCGGTCGGGGCGTCGCTGCTTTTCGAGACGTGGCCGGCGCGGTGGCGTCCGTGGCTGGCGGCGGTTTTGCAGACGGCGGTGAACTGCGGCGTGCTGCTGGCCTGCCTCTCCGGGTGGCTGCTCGCGGGCACGGCCTACCGCTGCATCTTCTTGGTTGGCGTGCTGCCGGCGTTCCTGACTTTGTGGATCCGCCGCGCGGTGCCGGAGCCGGAGGAGTGGTCGGCGGCGCATGGAAAAGTGCGCGACCGTCCGCCGGGGCTGCGCTCGCTTTTTGCCGGCCGGCTGCGGCGTACCACGCTCATCGTCATCGCCGTCTGCGCGCTGAGCCTCACGGCGCACTGGGCGCTGATGTTCTGGCACTCCGCGCATCTGCGCACGATGGCGGGCGACGCGGGCTGGGCGAAGGAGCGCATCGAAGGGCTGGCCAACCACGCGCTGTATCTGCTGACCATCGGCGCGATCACCGGCAATTTCCTCGCCGGCTGGATCGCCAAATACTTCGGCTACCGGCGCGCGATTGCCGCGCTGCTGGCGGCGTATTTCGCGCTGATGATGACCGCCTACGGCGTGGTGCGCAGCCCGGAGAGCGTGCTGTTCTGGCTGCCCTTCATCGGCGCAGCGCAGGGCGCGTTCGCGCTTTTTACGATGTGCCTCCCGCCGCTTTTTCCGACGCTGGTGCGGACCACGGGCGCGGGCTTCTGCTACAATGTCGGCCGTGTTTTCGCCGCGCTCGGGACGGTGACGTTCGGCCTCTTCGCCAAAGTGGGCACGGGTGCCGGGGCGGTCTGCGATCATCGTCTGGCCTTGTTCTACGCGGGCTGGCTGTTTCTCCCGGCGGCGCTGGTGGCGTGGCGGTGGCTGCCGGAGCAAAGCAGTGCGGATGGGGAAACTTAACGGCTCAATTTGTGGCGTGGCGGTGATTCTGAAACGCAGAGACGCAGAGGTTTAGCCGGAACATTTGCGAAAAACCCGCCCACCGCTTTCGTCGCATCGCGACGGGATGACGGTAGCCCGGCACTTTAGTGCCGGGACGCGGAGTGAAACGGCCTCGTCGCGTCAGCGACGGCTGAAAATCCTCAGCCTCTCAAACGTCGCTACGCGACGAACGCGCCCCGATTAGAAACCCGGCACTGAAGTGCCGGGCTAAGTTCACGGCGTCGCGATGCGACGAAAGCACCGGCCGATTTGCCGGATAGCTTCTACGGGACGCCCTCTCCCATCTCTGCGTCTCTGCGTTTTCAAAATGCAGCGACCTATCCAACGGAACCGCTGCCGAAAACTTCGCCATTGGCCGCGACGGAGTGAGCGCCTATTTTCCGCCACCCGCGATGAATGAAAACACCGACGCCCGCCTGCTGCGGCTCCATCCCGCGGACAATGTGCTGACCGTGATTGCGACGCTCGAAGCCGGCGCGCAAATCCGCGTGGGCCGCGCCACGGTCGCCGTCGCTGCGCGCCTGCCCATTGGCCACAAAGTCGCGGCGCAGGCCATCGCGGCGGGCGAGCGGATTGTGAAATACGGCGCGCCCATCGGCTCGGCGGTGCGGGCGATTTCCGCGGGCGAACACGTCCACACGCAGAACGTGAAAAGCGACTACCTGCCCACGCTGCTGCGCGAGGAACACGGGCGCTTTTTCGCGCAGCAACAACAGCCGCAGCAATGACCGGCTACCTCCGCACGGATGGTCGCAAGGGCATCCGCAACACGACCGTGGTGGTGTATCTCGTGGAGTGCGCCCATCACGTCGCGCGCGAAGTCGTGCATCCTTTTCACGAGCAGGAGGTGCATCTGCTCGGCTTCCCCGGCTGCTACCCGAATGCCTACGCGCACCGCATGCTGCGCCAGCTCTGCACGCATCCGAACGTGGGCGCGGCGCTGCTCGTGTCGCTCGGCTGCGAGGGCTTCAATCGCGCCGATTTGCTGGCGGAAATCCGCGCGACTGGTCGGCCCGCGGGGACGCTCGTCATTCAGGAAACTGGCGGGACGCGGCGCACCATCGCGGAAGGCCGCGAGTGGATCGCCAGCGCGCTGCGGCAGCTCGCGGAGACGCCGCGCGCGGAGCTGGCGATCAGCGATCTCACGGTCGGCACGATCTGCGGCGGCTCGGATGCAACGAGCGGCATCACGGCGAATCCCGCCGTCGGTCGCGCGTTCGATTTGCTCGTGGAAAACGGGGCGCGCGTGATCTTCGAGGAGACGGGCGAACTGATCGGTTGCGAGCAGATCATGGCGGCGCGCGCGGCGCGGCCGGCCCTCGCGCCGGAGCTGATCGCGTGCGTGGAAAAGGCCGCGCGTTATTACACGACGATGGGTCACGGGAGCTTCGCGCCGGGCAATGCGGAGGGCGGGCTGACGACGCAGGAGGAGAAGTCGATGGGCGCGTACAGCAAGAGCGGCAACTCGCCAATCAGCGGCATCCTCAAGCCCGGCGACGTGCCGCCCGCAGCCGGGCTTTACCTCCTCGATGTGGTGCCCGACGGCGAGGTGCGCTGGGGCTTTCCGAACATCAGCGACATCCAGGAAATCGGCGAACTCATCGCCTGCGGCGCGCACGTCACCATCTTCACCACCGGCCGCGGCTCGGTCGTGGGCTCGGCGATTTCGCCGGTCATCAAAGTCTGCGCGAACCCCGAAACCTACCGCCGCCTGAGCGAAGACATGGACGTGAACGCCGGGCGCATCCTCGAAGGCGCGGCGACGCTGGAGGAAGTCGGGCGCGAAATCTACGACCGCGTCCTTGCCACCGCCGCGGGCGAAAAAACCGCGAGCGAAACGCTCGGCCATCGCGAATTTTCCCTCGTCTATAAAAGCTTCGAGCCCCTCGGCCCCGCATGCCTGCCGGGCTGACGACGGAGCACGGGCTTGCAACCCGGGCGGGCCGGCGGGAATCCTTCCCGCCGAAAGGCCCGGCGGTCGGGACGACCGCTGGCCGCACGGATTGAAAATCCGTGCTCCGCCCGCCATCATTCCATCATGTTCTCACTCGTTAATAAGTCCGCCCTCGTCACCGGCGCCGGTTCCGGCATCGGTGCCGCCATCGCCGAATCTTTTGCCGGCGCGGGCGCGCACGTTTTTGTGACGGATCGCGACGACCCCAGTGGACGCGCCACCGTTGCGCGCCTAATCGCGGCGGGTGGACGCGGAGAGTTTCTCCTGCTCGACATCGCCGACGAGGCGCAATGCGAGCAAGTCGCGCAAACCGTGCTCGCCGCGGCGGGCCACCTCGATGTGCTGGTCAACAACGCCGGCATCGGCCACGTCGGCACCATGGAGAACACCACCGCCGCCGACCTCGACCGCCTCCACGCCGTCAACACGCGTGGCACGTTCAACGTCATCAAGGCTTTCTTCCCCTCGATGCTCGACCGCCGCGCCGGCTCGATCGTGAACATCGCTTCCATCGGCGGCGTGCTCGGCGTGCGCGAGCGGCTCGCCTACACCATGACCAAGCATGCCATCGTCGGCCTCACCCGCGCCATGGCTCTCGACCACGCGCTCGACGGCATCCGCATCAACGCCATCTGCCCCGGCCGCGTCGAGACCCCGTGGGTCGCCGCGCGGCTCAAAGAATCGCCCGACCCCGAAAAGGCCTACGCCGAAATGTGCGCCACCCAGCCCATGGGCCGCATGGGCCGCCCTGAGGAAATCGCCGCCGCCGCCCTCTACCTCGCCAGCGACGAAGCCGCCTTCATGACCGGCGCCACGCTCACGCCCGATGGCGGCTGGAGCGCGGGCTAAAAACCCGCGATTCGCGCAGCGGAAAATTATTTGTCGTTGCCGCTGAAACATTTGACGCACCTAGCACGATGCAGTTGTGTCCGATTGTCCGGCTCCTTCCGTGACACCCCCAAAAAACCCTTATGCAAAAGTTTTTCCTAACCCTCGGCTTTGCCGCCGTGTTCACCCTGGACGCGCAAGGCGACATGGTGGTTCGCAATTACCAGCCTTTGCGCCACGACCGTTTCTACTCCGGCCTCGACAAGGCTTTCGTGGGCAATCCTTACAACTTCTCCGGCGTAGGCTTCGACAGCGCCACCTCCACTTGGGCGACGTTGATCTCGGACTGTTACTTTATCTCCGCGACCCACTTTCACCCAGGAGCGGGCGAGCCCGTGACCTTTCGGGAAACCAACAGCCTGGCCGACCCAAGTCATACCTATACCGTCACCGGCGGACAGCAGATCGGCGGCACTGACCTATGGGTGGGTTGGTTAAACACGGCGGTGGACGCCAGCATTGCGCGTTATTCCGTGCTCGATCTGCCCACGGCGGCGAACTATGTGGGACTCGAGCTTTACAACTACGGCGTTGCCAGTCGCGTAGGTCGCAATGTCTCGGATTTTCTCGCCAGCCAAACCGTCGGCCCCTCGACCGGAGACAGCATGTTCTACGATTACGACAACGTTGATGTGCCTTCCGTCGGCGGCGACGAGACCTTTATTCAAGCAGGCGACTCCGGCGCGCCGAGTTTCACGGTTGTTGATGGCAGGCTCACCGTGCTCGGCGTCCATTGGGCGATCACCAACCTCTTCCCAGGAACCAATGAGGGCGAATATTCCCTCGACACGTTTGTGCCGAGTTACATCGCCGATCTTAATACCGTGCTAGCGGCCAAGAGCCAGTCTGTGACGGTTGTTCCTGAACCGGGTTCGGGCGTGTTGTGCGTCTGCCTGGCAGTTGGTGCTATGGCCGGGCTGCGCCGCCGCCGGGGTTGAAGACTACGAGGTAAGTCTGAAAGGAGTCCACGAAAGCCGGAAAGCTTTTCCTGCTTTACTGCCTTAGTGGACTAACCCTGAGTGCACGATTTTTTACCCAGCCTCTTAGGCCCTTGCGTGAGCCGGCCGTGGGTCGGTAGGAAAAACGCTTTCTCCATTGGCGACGCCACGGGTTTGGCGTGAGACTTTGCACTCATCACCCTGCCGTTTGACTGCTCGCCAAATACCTTCGCTGCTGAATGACCGCCGCCTTTTCGCGGCGGCTGCTGCCGTGCTGTTGTGGGCTGGTCTCTCCGGCGCAGTCCACGCGGCGGAGGCACTGGCGGCTGAGCCGGCGCTGCCGCAGGTGGAGGTGAAGGTGGGAGACGGGGCGGCGGTGCTGGCTGTGCCGGCGGACGCTCCGGCCTGGCTGGGCATCTTGATGGAGGTTACGCGGAATCTGGATTTGGAGGAGGATGAAAAACCTTTGCCGGGGGTGGGGGTCATGGATGCGGTCGAGGGCGGGCCGGCGAAAAAGGCGGGGCTGCGCCAGTTTGACCGCGTGCTCAAGCTCGATGGCAAAGCCCTGAAGGACGCGGAAGATTTGCGCACCACGGTCCGGGCCACCCAGCCGGGCAAGGAGGTGAAACTCCGCATTTTGCGTGATGGCAAGGAACTGGAGGTGAAGGTGACGCTGGAGCAGATGCCGCCGCAGCAGAATCTGGTGATCTTCCAGGGGGCCGCCAACGCGCTGCTCAAGCCGGACAAGGTGCAGTTCTATAACCGGCCGCCGCGTGCTGCCGACGGCGCGGGGCCGGACGTGGTGATGCTGGCGGATGGCAACAGGCTGGAAGGGCAGGTGCAGTCGGTCCGCGGGGCTGAGCTGGGCATTAAGCTAAAGAGCGGGTCTGAGGTGGCGCTGCTACTCCCGGAGCTGGCCTCGGTGCGGCTGGCGGGCGAGTCCAAGGGGGCGAAGCTGCCGGTGGCGGTGGCGCTGAGGAACGGGGGCTGGCTGGCCGCGACGCGCATTAGTCTGAAGGACGGAAAGTTTGTCCTGACGCTGGAGGACGGCGGGAAAGTGGAGATGGATCGCGGACAGGTGGCGGAGGTGGCGCTGTCTAATGAGGAGGGGCCGGTGTTCGGCCGGGGCGCGGACTTTGGCGATGGCTGGAAGCCGGTCCCGGGAGACTCGTGGGGCCATAATAACGGTTCGTGGATTTGCCGCTCGAATCAGGGAGCTGTGCTAGGCAGAAAATTCGACCGTCTGCCGGCGGCGCTGGAGCTGAGTTTTGATGCCGTGGCCCGGGCCGACTGGGTCGGAGCGCTGACCCTGTTTGGTTACCGCGTGGAAGACTCGGGCATAGCTATGGCTCCCGGCATGGTGCAGCTCGGCTTTGGCGGGCCGATAGCCAGTCTGAATCACTTCGACGGCCAGCGTTATTATAACCTCCAACCCGTCCGGTCGGAGCGGGCGGGCAGCATGCCGCCACCGAACCAGGGCAAGCCGGTTCACTATGGGGTTTTCTGCGACCGGGTGAGAGGGCTGGTGGTCTTGCAGGTCGATGGGCAGGAAGTGGCGCGCTATGAGATCGCGAAACTGGCGCTGGCCGATCTGGACCGGGCGGGCACGGTTATTAGCTTTCGGGGGCAGGCGGGTTTCAGCATTGCGAATCCCACGGTGCGCCCTTGGTATGGTTACCTGCCTAAACCGGGCGAGATGGTGCCCGGCGAGGATCAGGTGACGGTGGGGGAACAGAAAGTCATCACGGGTGAGGTGGTGAAAATCAACGACACGAGTCTGACCCTCGGCAGCGGATCGGTGGTGGCGCGGTCCAAGCCTGTGCTGATCAGGCTCAGGCCGGCGGCAGGCCCGGCCGTCAAACCGGCGGAAGGGCTGTGGCTGGAGCTGAGAAATGGCAGCGCGCTAAGTGCGGACTCGGTGCAGATGGATCATGGCAGGCTGGTGGCTAAGACCGGGTATTCTGGAGAGATCAGTCTGCCGGTCACCAGTCTGCGGAGACTTAATCCCGCCAGCGCCGATCCACCGCCTGCCCCGAGGGGGCCGGGTAAGATGGACGCGCTGACCTTTGCGGACGGACGGCAGCTTACCGGCACCTTTCTTCCGCCGATGACCGAGGGAAGATTACGCTGGAAAATCCCGGCGGCCAAGGGTGCGCTGGAATTTCTGACGGACGAGGTGACATCCCTGTGCCTGGCAGCAAGGGAGGAATCGTCACCCGCCGCCGGGCAGGTGATAAGGCTGTGCAACGGGGACTGGCTGCCGGGAGAGGTCACCGGGCTGGATGCCACAGCACTCACCTTGAGGACTTCCTTTCACCCGGCTTTAAGGCTCGATCGGTCTGGCATCCAATCCATCTACCCAGGGTCCGGGGCTGCGGTGGTGGCGGATGCGGCCAGCGGACCGCGGCGCTGGCTGCAGACGGCGAGCCGAAACTCCAGCCAGATCATCCTGGTCGCGCAGGATGACGCCCAATGGCCGGCCTACACCTATGCGGATGGGGCCTATGCGATGCGCAAGACCACGGCGGATCTTAGCGGACTGAGGGAGGGGATTGTCCTGCCTTTGGCGGCCGCGGAGACGGCGTTGTCGGTGGAATTCACCTGCTCGGGGTTTGAAAACTACCTGGCCATGTCTCTGCTGGATGAAAAGGCCGCGGTGGCCTTTTACCTAAGCATCAGTGGCAATACGGTGGTGGTGAACCGGGCGCCGCGGGCGGGCGAGGATTTCAACCGGGGCCAGTTTGCCCGCCCGGAGCAGTTCACCTTTCAACTCCCGGCCAAGGCGGTAATCACTCCCGGGATGCGCATGCAGATCGTCCCGGACCCGCGGGCGCGGGCGATCCATCTGGCGATCAATGGCCGGAAAGTCGGCACCTGCCGGCTGAAGAATGAGGAGCCGTGGACGGACATCCGCTACGTGATGTTTTTCCCGACGACTAACAATGGCCGGCGCTTCATGGTCGCCGATGCGTGGGTGGCCCCGTGGAACGGGCGGCTGGGTGAAGCCAGCACCCATGCGCCTGGGGAAGTGGCGGTGGTTTTCTCGAATGGCGATGAAACCGCCGCCAAGCTCGTGCGGCTCGCCGGTGACAGCTTGGAGGTGGATACGGAGGCTGCCGGCACGCTGCTGCTGCCGCTGGCCCGGATCGGGTCGATGGATCTTAACCCACCGGTGGAGCCACCGCCCGCAACCCATCATGTCCGCTTTCATGACCGTGGCCTGCTGTCGGCCAGCGAGGTGAGGATCGACGAGCGGTCGGCGGTGCTAATGACGGCGCAGGGAGAGCTGACCGTGCCTTTGACTATGGTCAAAGAAATCACCTTCCCGAAAAAGTAAGTCCGCGCTGGCGGAAGTTACTTTTTCAGACCCAGCTCGCCTGACTTGTGCCCGACCACATTGGGTGGTTTTGAAATCTCCAGTCCCCCTTTGAAAGTCGCGCCGTCTTCCATGGCGAGGCGGAAGGTTTTCAGGCTGCCTTGGAGGTGCGCGGTCGCTTTGAGGAAGCACCGTTGCGCGACCTGCGCGTCGCCTTCGACCAGGCCGGCGCTGGTCAGGTTATCGACCACGATGGTCTTCGCATGGATTTCCGCGTTTTCGCCCACGATCAGGGCGCTGCCCTCGACGCTGTCGCCGGTGAATTTGCCCTCGAAGATCAGTTCGCCCCGGAACTTCATGGTGCCGGTGATCTGAATGTCACTGCCGATTCTGCTTTGGATTTGGCTCATGCCGGATTCTTGGCTGCGGCGGGAAAATGCTGCAATGCCAATCGCCGGAAAAATCGGACGCGCGGCCCGCCGGGCAGTGGTAGCGCTAACGGGATTCGAACCCGTGTCCCCGCCTTGAGAGGGCAGTGTCCTAGGCCCCTAGACGATAGCGCCGTTTTTGAGGAGGGCGGGAAGAGTAGCGGGGTTCCGGCGGGGGACAAATGGTATTTTTGCCCATGAGCCGCGGGGTGCGGGCGGGGGGAAAAATCCGCCGCAGCTTAGCGTTTGGCGCGCGGGCCGTCGGCCACGGTGGGCGATGGCTGGGTGGGGGAGATACGGCTTTGCTCCAGCCGGCCGAGGGACTCCTGAAGCTGCAGGTCGATGGGCTTTTTCAAGGTGGGATCGATCCTGGCCATGCGACTGTAGAGCAGCCGGTAGTAACTCTTCAGCGCCTCGCGTTTCTCGTAGTCGGTCTTCACGGCGGCGGCGCGCCCCCATTCGGTCTGCACGGCGGGCTCGCGCTGGGCCTTGGTCTTGGCCTCGCGGAGGCGGATGCGCTGTTTCACCAGGTCCTCGGCGTCCGCCGTGGCGGAATCGCGTTTCTTGATCGGGCTCTCGACGGTGCGCGGTCGCGATTTTTCCGGCGGCAGCGGCATCTCGGGAATGAGCGAAAGACCGGCCGGCGGCGGGAGGAGCTGGGCGGGCTTGCTGGGCATGAGTTCCAGCCGGTCCTTGTCCTTGTCCGTGGGTGCGAGCGGCGGCAACGAGGCGTCGGCGGCGGGTTCCTGCGCCGCAGGCGCGGGTTCGTTCGCGGGCGTTTTGTCTTGGGCGAAAAGCGGCAGCGCAGTGAGCAGCGCGCAGGTGAGCAGGGCGGTCGTGGTATTCATGGCGAGGGCGCGATGATAGCGGAAAGATGCGGTTTGCAAAGGCTTCGCTCCGCTGTGAGGGCGGGCACTGGCGCCGCAAGTGAGCAGGAGGTACTCGCCGTTCAAGCCCACGGGCTGCGTTACCTCCGGTCGGGTTGCCCACCTGCGTACTGCCGGCGGAGGATGTGGTGCTTGGTTTTCATGGCTGGTCTTGTAATGGGACTTGCGATGAGGGCACGCCGGGCAAAGGGGCGGGGCGAAGTTTTCACCCGGGTTAAGCGCGGTGGGAGTTAGTCGGCGAAATGACGGGCAGAACTGAAAGCGAAACGAGCCCGGCAGGTGTTACTCCATGCCGGGCTCGCCTAGCGTTTGTTTTTTGAAAAGCGGCTCCGGCTCAAGCACGCCGGCGGCGCCTGGCGAGGAGCAGGCCGAGACCGCCGAGCAGGGAGCAGACGGCGCTGGGCTCGGGAACGACTCGGGCAATCCTGAGGTTGTCCGCTCCGCCGATGTAGGTGCTGCCGAAGTTGATGAAGTTTTCCGAATAACCGCCGCCCGTCCTGCTGTAGTTATAGACGGGCGTGCCATTGGAATAGACCGCAATGTCGGTCTGCCCCACACCGTCGAACGGATTCTGGTCGGTCGGATCGGTCAGCAGCACTTCGATGTGATTCAACGCGTTTGTGGCACCGGCTCCCCATGTTTCGGCGCTTATGCCGGAGTCAGCATCCCCCGTGAGGATCGAGCTGGAGAAAAGGCCCGCCTGCGCGGAAACCGCACCGAGCAAGGTGGCGACGGTGGTGGCGAGAATGAGGCGGCGAAGGTGAGGAAATTTTTTGTAAGACTCATGCGGGTTGCGGTGGTTTTATTGGGTTGGGTATTAGGTTTCTCCGCGACCCAGTCCGCACGGAGGCGCGCAGGTTGGATGCGATTGGTGAGGGCGTCCCCCGATAAACACAAAATGGGAGACGATTGGGAATTCGGCCTGTCGTGACCGCCCGGTACTGTGATGCTGGCCTTTTCCCCCGGCGCGCAATGCCGGGATTGGGGGTACGCCCGAGGAGAATCGAACTCCTAACCGGCGGTTTAGAAAACCGCTGCTCTATCCGGTTGAGCTACGGGCGCATGTGAGAGGGAATACGGCCAAAACGGCGCTGTGGCCTAGCGGTTTCACGGTCGCATCCTCGGGCGGAGCTATGCAAACTGAATCCGAGAGGTCGGGGGGGGCGTGGAGCGGGACCGGCGGATTACGGCTTCATTGCGCGGCGGACTGGCTCGCGCGCTTTTCGGCGGACACGGTCGGGGGCGGATCGAGGCTGAAAAGATTTTTGCCGCTCGCCGCATGCCAGATGCGCAGCACGCTGTCCTGGCCGCCGCCGAGGACGAACTGCCCGTCGGGCGTGATAGCAGCGGCGAAGATGAAGCCTTTGCCGCCGCCGAAATCGCGGAGGGTGCTGCCGTCTTCCTTGAGCAGGCGCACTTTGGTGTCGCCGGACGTGGTCAGCATTTCGCCGCTGAGCCCGGTGAAACGCACGGAGGTGACTTCTTTGTTGAAACCCTCGACGGTTTTGAACTGCTCGCCGCTCGGGAAGGTCCAGAGCTTCACCGCCTTGTCCGCACCGGAGCTGGCGAGCGTGCGGCCATCCGCGCGCCAGCTCACGCCGAGGACGTAGTGGGTGTGGCCGGAGAGCTGTTTGACGAGCTGGCCGGTAGCCGTGGCGAAGACTTTCACAAACTTGTCGGCACTGGCGGTGGCGAGAAGTTTGCCGTCGGGCGAAAAAGCGAGGCTGAAGACGGTGTCGCTGTGCGAAGGCGTGATTTCGCGCACGAGCGAGGCGTCGGAAGGGCTCCAGATTTTGACTTCGCCGCTGCGCGAAGGCACGCCGCCGCCGGTGGCGAGCAACTTGCCGTCGGCGCTGAACTCGAGGGCGAGCACGCGGTTGGCGAGCGGCGATTTTTCGTCGCCGGTGCCGATGTTGCGGGCGGGGAGCCAGTCCGCGGTGGCGCGCCAGACGACCGCGCCATTGCGCTCGGCGTGCGAAATGAGGCGGGCGTCGGCGGTGTAGGCGAGCGCGCGCACGGGGCCGAGCTGGCCGGGGAAGGTGTCGAAGCCCGCGCCGTTTTCGGCGCTCCAAGTGCGGATCATTTCGTCGTCGCTCGCGGTGGCGACGGTGAGGCTGTCGGGCGCAAAGGCGACGGCGCGGATCGGGCGCTCGCTTTCGGCGAGCGCTTTCTTGGCCTGCTCGACGCCGGCCTCGGCCTGCTGCTGCGCGCCGGCTGCGGCGTCGGACGCGGCTTTGGCGTCGGCGGCGACGGTGTCGGCTTGCTGGGCGGAGAGCTGCGCGGATTTGAGTGCGGATGCAGCCGAGGATTTCGCGCTCTCCGCTTTTTTCACGGCGGCTTCAGCGGCGGCTTTCGCCTTGTCGTCGGCGGCCTTTTCGAGCGCGGCGTGCTGCTCCGGCAGAGCCTGCTCAGCGCTCGCCAGGGCCTCAGCGGCTTTCTTCGCCGCGTCGGCTTTGGCGGTCTGCGTCTTTAGCGCCGCGTCGAGCGTGGTCTTCCAATAGGCGACCTCGCTCTTCGCAAAAGCGACGGCGCGCTCGGTCTCGCCGATCCGTGCGCGGGCGTGACGGCCGCCCTTCATTTCGCCGCTCGGCTGGCCTTTTTCGGCGCTCCACAGCTTCGCGGAATTGCCGCCGGCCGAGGCGAAAATCTTGCCATTCGGCGCGGCCGCCACCGCCGTCACGGGCGCGCCGTGATCGAGCTGGCGGAGCTGCTTTTGCTGCTCGACTGACCAATGGCGCAGCGAGCCGTCGGCGCTGCCGGAGAGCAGTTGCTTGCCGTCGGGCTCGATCGCTTCGAGGCAGGTGACGGGGCCGGCGTGGCCGGCGAGTTCCTTGAGCGGCTTCCATTCGCCATCGCCCTGCGCGGGCAGCTCCCACAAGCGAATCACCGGTTCGCCGCCCGCCGTCGCGAGCTGCTTTCCACCGAGCACCCAGGCTACCGCGCTGACTTCATTGCCGGTTTCCTTTTGGCTGAAAAGTGTGCCCGCGCCGACCTCCCAGACGCGCACCGTTTTGTCCGCCGAGCCCGAGGCGAGCCGCGTGCCGTCCGGCGAAAACCGGAGACTGCGCACCGCGCCGCTATGGCCAGGGAATTCCTTGGCGGGCTGGCCGGTCGCAGCGTCCCAGAGGCGGATCACGTTGTCGCGGCCGGCGGTCGCGAGCCATTTGCCGTCGCGGCTCGCGGCGATGGCTGAGACGGGGTCAGCGCCGAGCGTGAATTGCGGGAGATTCGGTTCGCGCTGCCAGAGTTTCACCATGCGGTACTCGCCGGACGCGAGCAGCCGCCCGTCCGGGCTGAAGGCGAGCGACTGCACGAAGTCGCGCTGCGCCGCGCTGCTGTAGCCGCTGCGGCTCGCATTGTCCGCGAGCTGCGGGTCGGTCAGGCGGGCGACGATTTTTCCGGTCGGGACGTGGTAGATGAAAATCTGGTTCGCCCGCCCGCACGCCGCGAACTGCCCGTCCGCCGTCACTGCCACCGCGAGGATCGGGTGCAGCCCCGGCGGCAGCGGATGCCACTGCACCGGCTTGGGTTTCGTGTTGACCGTCCCGGTCGCGCCCTGGTCGATCCACGCTTTGAGCACGGCCAGTTCGTCCGGCTTCAAAAGTTCCGCGCCGACCTTGTTGTTCTTCGGCGGCATGTAGGGCTTGGCCTCGCGCGTCGCGGACTTGAGCAGCAGGCTTTCCCCGCCTTTGTGCGGCACGACCACCGCGCCGTCTTCGCCGCCTTTCAAAATGGTCGCGGGCGTCTCCAGCACGAGCTCACCCTCGGCGTCGGTCGCGTTGTGGCAGGCGAGGCAGTTGCGTTTGAGGATCGGCAGGACGTGCGTTTCAAAGTCAATCTTCTGCGCCAGAGCGGGAACCGGGACCGGCGTGCCTTGCGGGTCGGCTGGCTCCGCGGCCCAGACCCGGCCCGCGAGGGCGCACAGCATCACGAGACGGCCGGCGGTCTGGGCGCCGCGAGGCCGTTTTCCGGCACGGCCCCGCACCGAAACAGCGGCTAAGGATTGTTCAGGCATGCAGTATTAGATGGGGTGCAAAACAGCGCGCTGCGGACATTCAACCCGCGACCGCTTTTTCACCCCCGTTAAAGCTCTTATCCGCACCATGCTTAGGCAGTCCCTGAAACTAGCGCTCCTGCTCGCCGGCCTTTCCACGGGCCTCGCCGCCGCCGCGCCGCGCATCGCCGAGGTCCTGCTCGAGCCGGCGGAGACCGTGCTCACCGATGCGGATCAGTCGGTGCAGTTTTTGGTCACGCTCAAAATGAGCGACGGCACGCTGCGCGACGGCACGCGGCAGGCGGAGTTTTCGGCTGTGCTCGCCGAGGGCGGCGCGCCGGGTGAAAAGATCGCCGCCATCGAGCACGGCCGGCTGGTGCCCAAGGGCGACGGCGCAGTGACGGTGTCGGCCACGGTGACCGATCCCGTTTCAAAAGAAAAAATGGCCGCCTCCGCGAAGGCGACGGTGCAGAACTTCGCGGTCGAGCGCGAGCTGCACTTCGTCAACGACATCGAGCCCGTGCTGACGAAGACCGGCTGCAATGCCGGCGGCTGTCACGGCAAGGCTTCGGGGCAGAACGGGTTCAAGCTTTCGCTCTTCGCCTTCGAGCCGAAATACGACTACGACGCGCTGGTCAACGAAGCGCACGGACGCCGCGTTTTTCCCGCCTCGCCGGAGGAATCGCTGCTGCTCAAGAAAGCCACCGGAGCCGCCGTGCATGGCGGCGGCGCGCGTTTCGACGAACACTCGGACGCTTACAAAATGCTGCGCCGCTGGATCGCGCAGGGCGTGCCCTACGGCGACGAAAACGCGCCAAAGGTCGCGCGCATCGAGGTGCTGCCGCGCGAGCGCCTGCTCGCGGGCGTGGGCGAGCAGCAGCTTCGCGTGGTCGCGCATTACACCGACGGCGCGGCGCACGACGTGACCCGGCAGGCGGAATACAAGGCGCAGCAACCCGACATTTTGAAAGTCGAGCCGACCGGCCTGGCGAGCACGCTCGGGCACACCGGCGAAGGCGCGGTGATGGTGCGCTACATGGGGCAAGTGGACGTGGCGCGCGTGGCGGTGCCGTTCGGCCCGGCGCTGCCCGCCGACGCCTACGCGCATTTCCAGCCGAAGAATTTCGTGGACGAACTGGTCGCCGCGAAATGGCACAAGCTCGGCATCGCGCCCAGCCCGCTGTGCAGCGACGGGGAGTTTCTCCGCCGCGCCAGCCTCGATGCCATCGGCACGCTGCCGACGCCGGAGGAAGTGCAGAGCTTTCTCGCCGACACCGCGCCGGACAAGCGCGACCGGCTCACCGACCGCCTGCTGGAGCGCGGCGAATACGCGAGCTATTGGGCCAGCCAATGGGGCGACCTGCTCCGCGTAAAGCGCGCCGGCAACGCGGGCCTGAAGGCCGGCACCTTCGCCTTTACCGGCTGGCTGCGCAGCGCCTTCGCGCAAAACCTGCCGTACGATCAGTTCGTGAGCGCCATCCTCACCGCGCAGGGCGAGTCCGCGGAAAATCCGCCGGTGAACTGGTACCGCCACGTCCGCAACACCGTCGCGATGGTCAACGACAGCAGCCAGCTTTTCATGGGCACGCGCATCTCCTGCGCAAACTGCCACAACCATCCCTACGAGCGCATCACCCAGGACGACTACTGGGGCTATGGCGCGTTCTTCGCGCGCGTTTCCTTCAAACGCGGACTTGGCGATGAGCAGTCGGTCATCGTGAAAAAAGACGGCGGCGTGAACCAGCCGCGCACCGGCCAGCAGATGAAGCCGAAGGGCCTCGGCGGCCCGGAATACGAATTCGTGCGCGGCGAAGATCCGCGGCAAAAACTCGCCGACTGGCTGACCGAACCGGCGAACCCATACTTCGCCAAGGCCATCGTCAACCGCATCTGGGCGCACTACATGGGTGTAGGTCTGGTGGAAGCCGTGGACGACATGCGCGTGACGAATCCACCCAGCAACCCGCAGCTTCTCGACGCGCTGGCGAAAGACTTAACCGAGCATCACTTCGACCTGAAACAGCTCATGGCCACGATCATGAAGTCGCGCACTTACAGCCTTAGCTCCACCCCGGCCGACCAAAACAAAACCGACCGCCAGAACTACGCGCGTTACACGCCGAAACGTCTCTCCGCCGAGACGCTCCTCGATGCCATTGACAGCGTCACCGGCTCGCCGGAAAAGTTCGAGGGCCTGCCGCTTGGCACCCGCGCCATCGAGCTGCCGGACGAGTCGGTGCGGAGTTACTTCCTCGATGTCTTTGGCCGCTCGATGCGCGAAAGCGCGTGCGAATGTGAGCGGAGCTATGCGTCGAATCTCTCGCAGATCCTGCACCTGATGAACTCGCCGGAGTTGCAGGAAAAGATCGCGAACGGCAAGGGCCGCCTGGCGGCGATGCTCAAGGACAGCAAGCCGGACGACCAGGTGCTCACCGAGTTCTACCTCCGCGCCTTTGGCCGCAACCCGCAGCTCGAAGAACTAAAGGACGCGACGGCGATGCTCGCCTCTGCCAAAGACCGCAAAAGCGCGCTGGAGGACTTCGAGTGGATGTTTCTCAACTCGAAGGAATTTCTCTTTAATCACTAACTAACAACCACCCATGACTATCGACGTTCACAGCGGAGCCTATCGTTGCTGCGACGGCCTTAACCGGCGCAGCTTTCTGCGCACCGGCGCGCTCATGCTCGGCGGCCTGTCGCTCAGCGGCCTGCTCCGCCGCCAGGCCATGGCGGCTGCCGCGGGCGAAGCGCGCAAGGATATGAGCGTGATCTTGTTCTGGCAGGGCGGCGGGCCCAGCCAGCTCGACATGTGGGACATGAAGCCCGACGCGCCGTCGGAGTTCCGCGGCGCTTTCAACCCGATCAGCACCAACCTCAACGGCCTCCAGGTCTGCGAGCACATGCCGCGCATCGCCAAGGTCTGCGACAAGCTCACCCTGCTGCGCTCGGTCACGCACGGCGACGCCGGCCACGAATCCGCCAGCCACACGCTGCTCACCGGCTACAAACCGACCAATGACATTCCCGCCAACGAAGCGCCCGCCTACGGCAGCATCGTGGCCAAGGAGATGGGGCCGCGCGTAGCTGGCTTCCCTTCTTACGTCACGCTGCCCACCGCGCCGAAAAGCTCAGCCGCCGCGTATCTCGGCGTGGCTTACAATCCGTTTGAGACGCAGGGCGATCCGAATGCCGATAACTTCAATGTAAAGAACCTGAAGCTTCCCGGCGGCCTCACACTCGACCGCCTGGAGAACCGGCGCGCGATCTTGCAGCACTTCGACACGCTGCGCCGCGACATCGACGCATCCGGGCTCATCGGCGGCATGGATACCTTCGCGCAGCAGGCTTATGAAATTGTGACTTCGCCGAAGGTGCAGGCCGCCTTTGACATCAGCCAGGAAGACGCGAAGACGCGCGATCTGTACGGCCGCACGCAGTGGGGGCAAAACACGCTGCTCGCGCGGCGTCTGATCGAATCCGGTGTGCGTTTTGTGACCCTGAATGTCAGCGGCTGGGACACCCACGCGAATAACTTCGAAGAGTTGAAGAATAAGAAGCTGCCGCAGTTTGACCAGGCCTTCGCCGGCCTGATCGAAGACCTCGCGCAGCGCGGGCAACTCGATAACACGCTCGTGCTGAGCTGGGGCGAATTTGGCCGCACCCCGCGCATCAACAAGGACGCGGGCCGCGACCACTGGCCGAATGTTTTCTCTGTCGCGATGGCTGGCGGCGGCCTCAAGCGCGGCCTGGTCCTCGGCGAAAGCGACGCCCGCGCCGAGTTCCCGAAAGAGCGGCCCGTGTCGCCGCAGGACATCCTCGCCACCATGTATCACCAGCTAGGCATCGACCAGACCAAGGAATACGCAAATGAAGCTGACCGCCCCGTGGCGATCCTCAACTACGGCGAACCGATCAAGGAGATCATCGCTTAGAGGCTGTTATGCACCTTGCATCGCGGTCGGGCCTCAGCACCAACGGTGCGACCCCATGCCAGCCCAGGGCAACGCCCTGGGTACTGAACACCACAGATTCTAGCCCTGAAGGGCCTCGGTTGCACCGGTTGTTCCGCCCCTACAGAGCACGCTCTTGTCGCGATACGCGACCCCAGGGCGTTGCCTTGGGCTGGCTCGTCTGCGCACCTTTGGTGCTCTTAGTGCTGGCCAGCATCGCGGCCCACGCCCAGCAGCTTCCCATCCCGCAGCTTAAAAGTGTTTTTCCAAGCGGCGCCCGGCAAAGCACCTCGGCCGAGGTGGAAATCGGCGGCGCGAATCTCGACGAGACTACGAAGCTCTATTTCAGCAACCCCGCCCTCACTGCCGAGCTCGTGTCCGATCTCGCGAAGCCGCCCGCACGTTTCAAAGTAAGTGTCGCGGCGAACTTGCCGGTGGGCGATTACGACGTGCGCTCGATTGGGAAGCTAGGCATCAGCAACCCGCGCACCTTCAGCGTCGGCGACCGCGCGGAGGTCAGCGAGACCGAGCCGAATGACGAGCGCGCCAAGGCGAACCGCGTCCCGCTCGACGGCGTCATCAATGGCCGGGTAAGTCCCGCAGAAGACATCGATTGGTTTGTCTTCCCGGCGAAACGCGGCCAGCGCGTCCTCATCGAGTGCCGGGCGTGGCGGATCGACTCGCGCCTCGACGGCATGCTCACACTTTACAACGCCGACGGCAAAGAACTCGCCGTGAGCCAGGACGAAAACATCCGGGACCAGAAGCGCGATCCGATGATCGACTTCGACGTGCCGGCCGACGGCGACTACTTCGTGAAGTTCAGCGACTTCATGTTCAACGGCGGCCCGGAGAATTTCTACCGCCTGAGCATCGGCACCGGGCCGTATGTCGATTTCACCACACCCACCGGCGCGAAGCCGGGCGTGACGACTAAGATCACTTTCTACGGGCGCAACCTTCCCGGCGGCGAAAAGACCGAGGTTAAAGTAAACGGCCGCCCACTGGAAAAACTGGTGCGGGAAATCGCCGTCCCGAGCGAACCCGATGCGGCGACTAACCTGCGCTTCGCTGAGTTACTCCGCCCATCAAGCTCGCGTCTGGATGGAATGGAAGTGCGGGTCACCGGAGACACGGGTACTTCCAATGCACGCCTGCTTGTGTTCAGCGACGGCCCGGAGACGCTGGAGAAAGAGCCGAACAACACGCTTGCCGAGGCCCAGCGCGTGGAGGTGCCGTGCGCGCTGACCGGTCAGTTTAGCGCGGCCAAGGATGTGGATCACTTCACCTTCAGCGCGAAGAAGGACGAGAAATTTGTGATCGAAGTCTCCGCCGAGCGCATCGGCTCGCCGGCGGATCCTGACATGGAAATCGCGGACGCCGACGGCAAGGTCGTCAACACCGTGCAGGACACCGACGAGAACATCGGCCAGCTCCGTTTTCCCACGATGACGCGCGACATCGTCTATAACTTTACCGCGCCGAAAGACGCCGACTTCACGCTGCGGCTCGAGCACGTCTATCAGCAGGTGCAGGGCGGCGAGCAGTATCAGTATCGCCTGCAAATCCAGCGCCAGCCGCCGCCCGACTTCCGCCTCGTCTGCACGCCTACGCACGACATCCACATCGACACGCACGCCGTCTATCAAGGCGGCCGCCAACGGCTCGATGTCCTCGTCTGGCGCATCAACGGACACGACGAGCCGATCACCGTCGAAGCCCGCAACCTGCCGCCCGGCGTCACCGCCGAGCCGATCATCGTCGGGCGCGGCATGAAATGGGGCACCTTGGTGGTGACTGCCGCAGCCGACGCACCCATCGGCGAGGCGGAAATCGAAGTCGTGGGCACGTGCGGGCGTGGCGAGGAAAAGCTCGTCCGCAAAGCCCGCGGCGGCGGCGTGGTGTGGGATACGGTCAATACGCCCGGGCTCGCCCGCATGACCCGCAGCATCCTGCTCGCCGTGCGCGAAAAGACTCCCTTCGCCGTCACCGCCACGCCGGCCGACCTCACCGTGCAGCAAGGCGAGCCGATCAATCTCACCGTCACCGCGGCCCGCCGCGACGACATGCCCAGCGCCATCCAGCTCAACAGTGCCGGCCTCGACCTGCCGCCCGGCCTGACGGTTCCCACGACCACGATCGACGCCGGCCAGACCGAGACTCGACTCGCCGTGGCCACGACCGACAAACTCAAGGAGGGCACTTACTCCTTCATCATCAACGCCGAGGCCCAGGTGCCCGCCGGCGACAAGAAGACACGCGTCATTTACCCGAGCAACCCGATCAAGATCACCGTCACGCCCAAACCGGCCAAGTGAAGTCCCCCTCCGGCCGGTTTCCCGCGGCGCAGTTTTCGGGTGGTTGACTTTGGGGGGCGGAAGGGCCGAAATTCACGGCCCTCCCAAGCTCCATGCTCGGATTTTTTGAAAGACAACGCCTCGTAAAAAAAGGCCTCGCCTCGTCGAAGCTGCGCCGCCGCCGCACCGAGAGCGAGCTGCTGGACACGCTCGAAAACGGCGCGGTCGCGAAAGTCGCGGTGCTCGTGACGTTCGTCACAGGGCTGGGGCTGCTGATTTATCCCGAGGGCAGTCCGCAACCGATGAGGAACGTCTTCATCGCGCTGCTCATCTTCCTCACGGCGCTGGCCCAGCTTTGGATCAATCATCCGAAGACCTTCGAGCGCAATTCGCGGCTGGTGCTCATTTTCAGCGTCTTCCTGTTGCACCTCGCGCTGGTGAAAACGGTGCTCGTGACCGCCGACGCGCAGCTCGGGGCGGCGGGCGCGCTCGATTCGGTGCGGCATGATCTTTGGCGGCTGGCCGTGCCGCTGGCTTTCGCGCCCCTCATGCTCGCGGTGCTGCTGGGGCGCTACCACGGTCTGTACGCCACGGTTTTTGTCAGCCTGTGGAGCGCCATCGTGTATGGCGGGATCGACCCCGTGGTGCTGGTGATGAGCCTGATCTGCGGCTTCGTCGCGGTCTTTGTCACTATGCGGGTCCGGCGCTGGACGCAGCTCCTGCGGGCGGGCGTGCTCATCGGGGTGGCGACATGGGTGCTGGCGGTGATGTTCGGGATGGTGGGGCCGATTTCGTGGGAAGCATTCGACGGCCAGCACTGGCGGGCCATCGGCTGGCAGAGCGGGGTGGCGGTGGGCAGCGGGGTGGTGACGGCGCTGCTGGCGACGCTGGTGCTGCCGATTTTCCAGACGGTCTTTCGCATCACCACGGACATCTCCTGGCTCGAGCTGAGCGACCTCAACCACCCGTTGCTCAAGCGCCTGACCATCGAGGCGCCGGGCACCTACCACCACAGTCTCGTCGTGGCGAATCTCTCCGAAGCCGCCGCCGAGGCCGTGGGTGCCAACGCCACGATGTGCCGGGTGTGCTCGTATTTCCACGACATCGGCAAGCTGGTGAAGCCCGAGTATTTCACCGAAAACATGCGCCGCGACCGCAACCCGCACGACGAACTCGCGCCGACGATGAGCGCGCTGGTCATCATCGCGCATGTCAAAGAAGGCGTGGATCTGGCGCTGAAGCACGGGCTGAATCAGGAGGTCATCGACGTCATCCAGCAGCATCACGGCACGTCGCTGGTGTTCTTTTTCTACAAACGCGCGCTCCAGCAGCAGGAGGACGCGCGTGCTGGGGGCAAGATCATGAACCTGCGCGAGGAGGATTTGCCGGAGGTGCGCGAGGAAAGTTTCCGTTACTCGGGGCCGCGTCCGCAGACGAAGGAGGCGGCCATCATCAGCCTCGCAGACTCCATCGAGAGCGCCTCGCGCAGCCTCGAAAAGGTGACGCCCCAGAAGATCGACCAGCTCATCGGCGACATCATCCAGATGCGGCTCATCGACGGGCAGCTCAAGGAGTGCGACCTCACCATGCGCGAGCTCGAGGAGGTGGCGGAAAGTTTCAAGCACACCCTGCAAAGCATGATGCACAGCCGCGTGGCCTACCCGACCGGACGCAGCGAGCGCACCGAGCGCACCGAGCGGCGCGTGACGCCCATCCCGGCGTCGCGCCCGAGCGTGCCACCCGTCTCCGCGGCGTGAAAATCCACGTCGAAAACCGTCAGCGCGCGGTGACGGTGGCGCTCTCGTGGCTGCGGCGCTTTGCGGAGGTGGCGGTGGAAAAGTGCGCGCCGGAGAGCGGCGACCGGCGCTTTGCCCTCGCCCAGCTCACGGAGGTCGAGGTCGCCATCGTGTCGGATCGTGTGATCGCGCGGGTGCACCGCGAATTTATGGGCATCCCCGGCGCGACGGATGTCATCACTTTCGCCCACGGCGAGATCGTCATGAGCGCGCCCACCGCGCAGCGCTACGCGTGCGACTACGGCCACTCCACGGACTGCGAACTGGCCCTTTACACTGTCCACGGACTGCTGCATCTGAATGGCTACGAAGACGCCACTGCCCGCGCCGCCGCCCGCATGCACCGCGTGCAAGACCGCATCCTGCGGGCTTGCCTCGCCCTCCATCCACCGCCTTAAACTAACCGCCCCATGAATACCCTCACTCCTCCCCGTCGCACCCTCGCCCTCGCCCTCGTCACCGCCGCCGCGCTCGCCGTGCCCTGCGCCCGCGCGCAGGACGGGCAGCCCGTGGATATTGGGCAGATGCTCCAGCAGTTGCGCTCCCTCCGCGCCGAAACTGCGACGAAAAACAAGGCGGACAAACAGCGCGCCATCCAGGAAGTGGCGTCCGCCGCCGCCAGTGGCGAGAGCGCGGTGATCGCGTGGGAAAAGGCGGTCATGGCCACGCAGTTCGACGGCGTGACCAAAGAGGCCACCGCGTTCAAAGCCTGGCGCGACAACGAAGGCGAGGCGCTCAAGGAGGCCGAGGGACGCAACGCCGCGCGGCTCTATTTCCAATGGCTCGCCCTCACCCTCCAGCGCTCCTCCGGCACGCCGGTGAAAGACCTGCTGCCCGCGGTCATCAACTACACCAAGGAACTCGCGAGCGACCAAGCCGGGGCGGAAAACCTCGACGACTCCATCAAGCGCGACAAAGAGCGCGCCGACGCCAAGCGCGGCAACCAGCGCAAATCCAACGATGGCGACGTGAAAAAAATGCACGACAGCATTCTCGGCAGACCGCTTGGCGGCAGCATGGTGGTGCAGTGGCTGAAGCTCGGCGAGTGGGTCAATGTCGAGAAATGGGAGGGCACGCCGGGCAACTTCGACGGCATCTATGAAACGATCATCCTGCCTGAGCTGCGCGCCCAGCACGACCAGCGGGTGCTCGAATACTGGGATATGAAAATCAAGCGCGAGGGCGACCGTGCCGCGAAGTCGAAGCTCGAATTCGAGCACGACAAATTCCTCACGCAGAAGCTGCCTGTGCTGCTGTGGAAAAAAGCCTCCGACATGGCCCTGCTCGGGATGAAAAACCGCGCGGCCACCGAGATGTTCACCCTCATTCGCAAATACCCGCAGCATCCCAACGCCGGCGAATGGATGACCCGGCTCGAAGATATGCTCATGCCTGCCGCCGCGCCCATTGCCGCGCCCGCACCCGCCACCGGCACCGTGCCGCCGCCCTAGCGCGCGCCTTTTTTCCGCCGTGCCAGAGATCCTCGACGCGCCGGTCACCGGCACCAAGGACGCGCTCGACCAGCCGTGGCAGGTGGTCGTCCACAACGACCCGGTGAACCTCATGAGCTACGTCGCGCAGGTCTTCCAGAAAGTCTTCGGCCACTCGCGGCAGCGCGCGGAGAAGCACATGCTGGAAGTGCATCGCCTCGGCCGCTCCATCCTCTGGACCGGCGGGCGCGAGCGCGGCGAACTCTACGTGCAGCAGCTCCACGGCTGGCTGCTCCTGGCCACTCTCGAGCGCACCGCCTGAGCCATGCGCACGCGCCGCCTCGACGCCGAGACCTTTGAGATTTCCGGCATCGGCTTCGTCGAGGGCGCGCTGCTTTGGCGGCTCGCCGCTGCCGCCGACCCGCGCGGCAGCGGCGCCGCCGAGCAGCGCCTCGCCAGCAGCCTCACCGCCGGGGCGGAGCCGGCGCTCGATGAGGAGTGGAAAGAGGCGGTGCTTCCCGAGTTGCGCGCGCTGTTTGCCTCGGCGGTGGAAATCGTCCGCGCCGATCTCGCCCGCTCGTGGGCCAGCCCCGGCACCGACGCCGCGGTGCGCGTGCCAGTCGCGCACCTCGAACCGTGGCTCATCGCGCTCAACCAGGCGCGCCTCGCCCTCGCCGCGCGCCACGGCCTCGCGGAGGAAACCATGAACCGGCGCCCGCCCGAAGACCTGCACCCGCGCACCCTCGCGCGGCTTTTGGTGGACTTCTTCGGCGGCCTCCAGCAGCTCCTGCTTGAAGCGTCGGAAGACGCCGCCGAGCCGTCGTAACCGGACCGGTTGGTCCTTCAGTCCGCCCCGCTCAGCGGGCGCGTCCGTAGTCTGCGATGACCGTGCGATAGAGATCAAAAAGGCGCGTGAAAACCTGCGCCCAAGAATATTGCGCGGCGACGAGGCGGCTGACCGCGGCGGTGCTCTGCTGCAAGTCCTCGCGACTCGTTGCCTCGATCGCCGCCGCCAGCGCGGCGGCGGAATTTTCGCGCGCCCACAGCGTCTGGTCGCTGTGGATGATGCGGTCCATATAGCTGCCGTGAATGCCGATGACCGGCGTGCCGCAGGCCTGCGCCTCGAGCGTCACGAGGCCGAAGGTTTCCTGCACGCCGGGATGCACGAAGAGATCGGCGGCGCGGTAGCAGGCGGCGAGGCGGGCGGCCTCGGCGCAGTAGGGGAGGTGGGTGATTGCTGATTGCTGGTTTCCGATTTCTGATTTGAGCCCGTTCAACTCCGCGCGCTGCAAGCCGTCGCCGATGACGAGAAGGTGAAAGCGGTCGGGAAAATCGCGCGCCAGTTCGCGGAAGGCGGCGAAAAGGGTGTGCGTGTTTTTTTCCTGCGCCAGCCGGCCGACGTAGAGCAGCAGCGTGCGGGCGCGCGGGATGCCGAGGTCGGCGCGCACGTCTTCGCCGGGCGCGGGCTGCGGGTGAAAGTCGGCGGTGTCCACGCCGAGGTCGGTGTGGGCGATGTTTTGCACACCCCATTGGGCCAGCAGGTCGCCGAGCGCGGGCGAAGGGACGAGGGTGCGCTCGAAGCGGTGGTAAAGGCTGCGGATGTAGCGGCGGGAGAAGTCGTGGAAAAGCCCGGTGACGGTGCGCCCGCAGAATTTCTGCGCGGTGCGGATGTAGGCCTCGGGAAAGTGCGAGTGGTAGAAACCGACGACGGGAATCCGCAGCGCCGCGCCGGCCTGCACCGCCTTCCACGCGACCTGGTACGGATCGCCGCATTCGATCAGGTCGGGCCGCTCTTTTTCGAGGATGCGCTCGACCGCCTCCAGCCGCAGCAGGATGCGGTAGCGCGAGGTGCGCGAGATGAGCGGTGACTGGATGGTGTAAGTCCGCGCGCGTTCCGTCTCGGTCAGCTCATCCCGCTCGCCGGGGATGATGAGCACATGCTCGTCGCCCGCCGTGCGCTCGCGGATGTGGCGCACCTTTTCCGACACGTAGCGTTTCACCCCGCCGCTCACGGGAGAGTAAAATTGGGTCAGGTCGCAGATTTTCAGGCGGGCTTTGTCCGCGAAACCGCGCCCCATTGCGAGCCCGCATCTGCGGCGAGCGTCAGCGAAGCAGTGCGTCCGGGGAGCGCGTG
>JANPHJ010000009.1:0-1535 GCA_031424395.1 Chthoniobacter sp. | reverse complement strand
TTTGTTGGTAAAGGGCTACCGCCGCCGAAGCCCGCGGATGCGCGGTTTCCACGCCCGACCGCTTGAGCTGGTCGGTGAGTTCCATCGTATGCGGAAAATCACCATTGCCGAAAAGATGCGAAAAACGGCTGAGCGTTTCCGACTCGAAACCGAGCGCCTTGCCAATCTCCCGCATCGCGCTTTTGCCCCGGTAGGTAATGACGTTCGCCGTCATCGCCGCCCCACTCGCGCCATAGCGGCGATAAACTTCCTGAATCACACTTTCGCGGCGCTCGCCGCTCGGCAAATCCAAATCAATATCCGGCCAAGAGGTTCGCCCCTCGCTAAGGAATCGCTCGAAAAGCAGGTTGCAGGCAATCGGGTCGCAGGCGGTGATGCCGAGTGCGTAGCAGACGACGCTATTGGCCGCACTGCCCCGCCCTTGGACGAGAATGCGGTTCTCGGTGCAGAAATTCACCAAATCCCACACGATTAGGAAATAGCCGCTAAAGCCGAGCTTCGCGATGAGCGTTAGTTCCCGCTCTATCTGCGCCGCCACTTTTTTGCTCAGGTGCGAATACCGCGCCCGCGCACCGGCCATCGTCATTTTGCGCAGGAACGAACCCATCGTTTCGCCTTCCGGCACCCGGTATTTCGGAAACTCGTAGCCGAGATTTTCGAGCGAAAATTCCAGCCGCTCACCGAGCCGCAGAGTGTTTGCGACGGCATCCGGCAAGTCACTGAAAAGCCGCGTCATTTGCCCAGCCGTTTTCAAATAACGCTCCTCGTTTGCGGAAAGCAGCTTGCCGGCAGCATCAAGATTCGTGTGCTCGCGCGTGCAGGTGAATACGTCGAGCACCGCCCTTTCTTCCCGGGTGGCGTAAAGCACTCCATTCGTCGCCAGCAGCGGCAAGCCTTCCGCTTCCGCCAGGTGAACCAGCGCTTTGTTCCCCGTCTTTTCCCCGCGCCGCATCTGCCGCTGAATTTCCACGAAGACATTCTTTTTCCCGAAAAAATCCGTCAGCCGCCGAGCGGCCAGTTGCGCCGCTGCGTTGTCGCCGCGTTCGAGCGCCCGGCGCACCGGCCCCTCCACATCCCCGGTAAGCGCCACCAGCCCAGTGGAGAATTCCGGCAGGTCGTTCCAATGCACCGGCGCATGCTCTTTCGTTCCCCGCAGCTTCGCTCGCGTAATCATTTTGCAGAGATTGCGGTAGCCTTCGCGTGACTGGACGAGGACCGGCAAAACACCGCCGTCTTCCAGCGTCAGTTCCGCACCGACAATCGGGCGGATTTTTTGCGCACGCGCCGCCGCGTGAACCCGCGCCGTGCCATACACCCCATCGCGGTCACAGACCGCCAGCGCCGGCAGTTCCAAATTCGCCGCCACTTCGACCAGCTTTTCCGGCGGCGAAGCAGCCCGCAGGAAACTGAACGCGCTGCGCGCGTGAAGCTCAATGTACTGCGGCTTCATAGCATCCCTCCACGAACCACCGACCGTTTCGCCACCCCAGCCGGTAAATCCCATCCCCGGCAATTTCGATGTCCCACTCCTCCAC
>JANPHJ010000008.1:0-12689 GCA_031424395.1 Chthoniobacter sp. | reverse complement strand
CCAACGGCATCCGGGTAGTTTCCAATGGGACGTCCAAGCGGCGTACATTGGGCCGGGGCCCGTGGTTGCGTATGTCCATTGCCAACTGGTCACCGAGCGCGCGCGTGTGAAGGAACTCGTGCCGCCGGTCGTGTATATGGTGCATGGCAAAATCGGCAATTCGTCGTCCTTCATCTGCTGCGATTTGAGCAAAGGAAAATTCGGCCCGTTTCAAAAGCAGCTCTTCATCGCCGATCAAAGCCACTCGAACGTCTCGCGCGTTTTTGTCGAGGAAGTGAACGGCATCAAACAGGGCGTCGTCATCCCGTTTGTGAAAGGCTTCAAGTCCGGCCTCATCGGCGGACGCATGAGCGACGACGGCCAGCTTTTCGCCGGCGGCTCCGACCGCGGCTGGGGCGCGAAAGGTGGCAAGCCGTACTGCTTCGAGCGCCTCGACTGGACGGGCAAAGTCCCGTTTGAAATCCACGAAATGCACGCGCGGCCCGACGGCTTCGAGCTGAGCTTCACCGAGCCCGTCGATCCCGCCACCGCCAGCAATCCCGCGAGCTACAAGGCGCGCGAATTCACCTACCTCTACCGCGCCGAATACGGCGGCCCCGAGATCGACGACGTGCTCCCGCAGATCACCAAGGCGACCGTCGCCGCCGACCAAAAATCCGTGCGTCTCACCTTCGACAGACTGACCAAGGGCCACATCCACGAGCTGCATCTCGACGGCGTGAAGTCCGCCGCCGGCCTGCCCGTCCTCCACCCCGTCGCCTACTACACGCTGAACGAAATCCCGGCGAAGTAGAGCGCTCACCATGACTCTTTCCCATTCCGTTAGTTTGGAAAATTCCGTTAATTCCGCCTAAAGAAAAAACGGAATTAACGGCATGACTTTTGGGCAGGCGCTTTCGACGAAGTTGATCGCATGACTTTTTCCTCGCTCTCCACCGCGTGCGCCCTGGCGGCCTGCGTGCTCACGGCGCGCGCGGCGGAACCCGTGAGCTTTCGCCGGGAAGTCGCGCCCGTGCTGCATCGGCGCTGCGCGGCGTGTCATGGCGAGGAGAATGCGAAGGGCGGCTACCGGCTCGATACCTACGAGCGCCTGTGGAAAACCGGCGACAGTGCCGACGCTCCGCTCATCGCGGGCAAACCCGGCGAATCGCAACTCCACGCGCGGCTCACCGAGCCCGACGCCAATGACCGCATGCCGCAAAAAGCGGACGCCCTCCCGCCCCGCGAAATCGCGCTGATCGAGCGCTGGATCGCGGAAGGCGCGGTCAATGACAGCGGTGCCCCGCAGCGCCCCCTCGCCGAACTTGTGCGCGAATCGCTGCTTCTCCCCGCGCCGGAAAAGTACGCGCGCCCCGCACCCGTGACCGCGCTCGCCTTCAGCCCCGACGGCACGCAGCTCGCCGTCAGTGGCTACTACGAAATCACCCTCTGGGACATCGACACCGGCGCGCTCGTGCGGCGCATCGGCGGGCTGCCGCAGCGCATCACCGCGCTCGCGTGGCATCCGCAGACGCGGCTCCTCGCCGTGGCCGGCGGCTCGCCCGCGCAATGGGGCGGCGTCTTCCTCATCGACCCCGCCGCGGACTTCCGCGTGCGCCTTCTCGCCGACCTCCCCGACACCGCGCTCAGCGTCGCCTTCAGCCCCGATGGCAAACTCCTCGCGGCCTCCGGCGGCGACCGCGCCATCCGCCTTTTCGACACCGCCAGCGGCCAGCAAACGCGCCTGCTCAAGCAGCACTCCGACTCCGTGCAAACCGTCGCCTTCGCCCGCGACGGCACCCGCCTCGTCTCCGCCAGCCGCGACCGCACCGCGCGCGTTTTCTCCCTCGAAAGCGGCGAGGCCACCGCCATCCACGACGACCACGCCGCACCCGTGCTCACCGCCGCTTTCCTGCCCAACTCGAAGGGCGCGCTCTCCGTCACCCGCGGCCAGCCCGTACAGCAGTGGGACGCGGAAAACGGCAAACTCAGCAATGAGTTCACCGACGCCGGTCGCACCGTGCAAGTCCTGCTGCCCGCCAGCCACGGCCTGCTCACCGGCTCGCTCGATGGCCTCGTCCGCTTTACCCCGTACGCCGACCGCCGCACGCAGATGACGTGGTTCGGCCACCGCGATTGCGTCGAATCGCTCGCCGTCGCGCCCGGCGGCCAGGTCTTCGCCAGCGGCGCGCACGACGGCGAAGTGTGCGTCTGGAATCTCGCCTGCGAAACGTGGGTGCGCCGATTCACCACGAGCCCGTGACCAAGGACGGAGCACAGGTTTGCAACCTGTGCGGCCGGCGGGATTCCATCCCGCCGAAAGGCACAGCGGTCGGGACGACCGCCAGCCGCACGGATTGAAAGTCCGTGCTCCGCGCATCGTCACTTTTTCGGGCGCGGCAGGAAGCCAGTCGACAGTTCATCCGACCATTCGCGACTGATCGCGCGCGGCGCACCGCCGAGCGGCTGCAGCACGACCTCCGCGCGCCGCGCGCCGCCGGCGGCATGGCCCGCGGGCACGATGTAGCAAAGCTCGCTCGCGCCGCGCCACGACGGCGCGGGCTCGCTCGCGCTGTTTTCGTAATCCTTCGTTTCCCGGTAGTTCGCGACCTCGCCCTGAATCTCCGTGACCTCCCCGCTTTCCAGAGACAGTACCGCGACCTCGCCGCTGCTGCCCGGCAAAGCCACATGACGGCCATCGGGGCTGACAGAAAAGCGGTCGATGCGCGCGGGCAGTTTCGGCTGCGCCGCCTCGGACACCATGCGCGTGATCACCCGCGTCGCGCCCGACTGGAGCGCGAAGAGACTGAGTTCGCGCGCCGTCTCCACCGCGGGCAGGCTCATCTCGCAGCTCACAAAAAGGATGCGTCCGTCCGGCAGGCAGGCCACGCGACTCTGCGCTTTGGCATAAAGGACACCCGCGAGATCTTCGGCGTCGGCGAGCTTGGCGGGCACGGCTCCGGCAGCGTCCCGCACCTGCCGCCGCGTGAGCGTGCCGAGTTGCGCCTGCTGCTCGACAGCGGTGAAAGGCGCGGTGGTTTTTTGATAGACGAGCGCCAGGCCGTCCGGCATCCACGCGGCCTGCGCGGCTCCCGTATCCACCTGTACGGCCTCGCCGCCTTGGGCGTTCACGATGCAAAGCGCGGGCCGCTCCGGCTCGTTGCGCACGAAGGCGATCATCCGGCCATCCGGCGAAGGCCGCGCCCACGAAAGCGTGTCCGCACTTCGCAGCAGGATCTGCTCGGCGGGCGCTGCGCCAGGCAGGACATTGCGCACGAGCAGTTCGTGGATTCTCGGCATGGCGTCATCGTCGGCGACTCCTGCTTCGACCAGTGGGGCGATTGCCGCCGCGTGCCGTTCGCGCAGATAGGCGATCACCAGCGACACTCCCTCTCCAAAGTCTGAGTACTGGGCGACAAAACCCATGTGCTCCATCCACTCCTTTATGCGCGGGTCGTCGCTGTCACCAAATTTGCTCCAATCGCCGCGATACTCCTTGATCCACCGGAGCATTTCATCCGCCGCGCGCATGACCGCCTGCGCGCGCTCCACGCCAAGCAGCGGCGCGATTTCGCTCCAGTTTTTCGCCTTCACCGCGCGCACCGCCAGCGCGCGCTGCGAGTCCGGCATCCAGCTCTCCACACCGATGGAAGGCTCCCCATCCTGTTTCGGAAAAGGTTTGGCGATGATTGCCCCCGCATCATTGACGACGACGGTTTCATGGCCGCGCACCAGACCGTGCTGGCCGTCGGGCGACCACAGGACGGTTTCGACCGGGTCGTCGCACCCGGCGAGCAGCAGCGCCAGTCCGCACGCGGCGGGGCGCGGGAGGCGTTCTAGAAAGCGGTAAATGGATGGCGTATTCATGGTGATGTTCAGCGGTTGGATTGTTTCGCAGCAGCGAGCGTCACGGCGCGCTCCTTTGACCAAAAGGGCAGCGCCCGCAGTGCGGGATTGGACTCCACGCGGCGCAACGATGGCGCGTGCGCGACAACGGTCGCCGGTGCCGAAGCACGCACGTTTGCCGGCGCAGGCTGCGGCGCGGTGCCGCGCAGCGCAAGAAGCGCCACACCCGCACCCGCCGCAAACGACGCCGCCAGCGCGAGCACCCGACGGGCGCGGCGCGGCGGAAAAATCGCCACCGCCGGCGGCGGCAGCACCAGCCGGGGCGCGGGCGGCTGCAGCACGCTCGACGCGAGCGCCACGGTTTCGCACAGTTCCGCCGCGCTGCGCGCCGCCGCCGCGTTCGCGGCGAGATGCTCGGCGAGGAGCACTTCGACTTCCGGCGAGAGGTGGCCGAGCGCGCGGTCAATGAGGAGGGCTTCGAGGATTTCAATGTTCATGGTTTTGTCTCCGGCAGCGTGAGCACCGCCCGCAGACGGCGCACCGCATTGTGCAAACGCGAGCGCACCGTGCCCACCGGGACGCCCAGCACGCTCGCGATTTCTTCGTACGAAAGGTCGTCCGTCAGCCGCAGTTCCAGCGTCTCCCGCAGCTCCGGCGCGAGTTGCGCGATAGCCTCGCGCATGGCCGGCAGCCGCCCGTCCTCGCGGTCTGCGATCATCGTCTCCGGCGCAATTTCGCCCGCCGGCTCCGCTTTCGCCTGCCGGCGAAAATGCCCCGCCAGCAAATGCCGCGCGATGCCAAAGAGCCACGCCCGCGGCAGGGTCACGCCTTCCAGCCGGTCCGCCGAACGCACGACCTGCAGGAAAGTTTCCTGCAACAAATCCTGCGCCGCCTCTTCCGGGCAGCGCCGCGCGAGATAGTGCAAAACTTCGCCGCCGTGCTGCTCATAGAGCCGGCCTATGTCGTGGGAGTCAGATCGCATCGGAACATATTTCGTGTCTGCCCACGAAGTTGCCGCGCCGCGGCAAAAAGTTCACGCCATCGAAAAATATTTCTCCGCCAACCCGCGCCGCCCAGTTTTTTACAGCCTACGCAAAAACGCCCGTCACCGGCTTCCCATCCGAGATCATCACCGGGCGGTTCGTCGCCGTCATCAGCTCGGTGTGCGGGTCGATGCCGAGCGCGTAGTAGATCGTCGCCGCGAGATCGTCGGGGCGCACGGGATTCTCCGCGGGATACGCGCCGGTCTTGTCGCTCGCGCCATAGACAAAGCCGCGCTTTACCCCGCCGCCCGCGAGCAGCGTGGTGTAGCACTGCGGCCAGTGGTCGCGGCTCACGTTTTTGTTGATCTGCGGCGTGCGGCCAAACTCGCCCATCCACACCACCAGCGTCGTATCGAGCAGCCCGCGCTGGGCGAGGTCGTTGAGCAGCGTGGGCAGCGTCTGCTCGGTGATCGGCAGATGGTATTTCTCCACGATGGGATACATCCGCGTGTTATTGAAACCATGCGTGTCCCAGCCGCCGCCGTCCGTCTTCTGCCCGCCGATGTTGTCGGAAAAGTACACCGTCACAAACTTCGTCCCCGCCTCCACCAGCCGCCGCGCGAGCAGGCAGCTCTGCCCGTAGGTCGTGCGCCCGTAAGCCTCGCGCACCACGTCGGGCTCGGCGGAAAGGTTGAAGGCCTCGCGCAGTTTCGGCGACTGGAGCATGCCCATCGCGCGCTCGTAAGAGCCGTCGAAGCCGCGCGCCTGCGCCGAGAAATCCAGCATCCGCGCCTGCGCGTCGATCATCTGCTGGAGGCCGCGCCGCGCCTGCAGTCGCTCGAACGGGATGCCCTCCGGCAGGCTCAGCTCCGGCAGCGTGAAGGCCGGCGAGTTTGGATCCTGCAGCACCGTGAGCGGGTCGTGCATTTTGCCGAGGAAACTCGCGTGCTGCCCCGGCGTCACCGAGCCGTCGCCGATGACATGCGGATACGAAATCGCCGTCGGCAAATCGCCGTGCAGCGGCGCGAGCTTGTCCACCACCGAGGAGTAGCCGGGGAAAAGATCGAGCGAATCCCGCAGCCGCTGATCATCCGTGGCGGGCGCGTGCCCGGTGAGCGCGTAGTAGCCCGCCGAGTTGTGATTGTTCATCGTGTGATGCATCGAGCGGATCAGGGTCACCTTGTCCATGATCTGCGCCGTCTTCGGCAGATGCTCGCTCACCTGGATGCCGTCGGCCTTGCTGCTCATCGGCTTGTGCGGCCCGCGGATGCCCTCCGGCGCGTCCGGCTTCATGTCAAACATGTCGATGTGCGAAGGCCCGCCCCATTGGAAAAGAAAGATCACCGACTTCGCCCGCGCCTTGATTTTACCGGCCCCCGCGAGCGCTTCCGCCCGAAGCAACTGCGGCATCGCCAGCCCGAGCATCCCGAGCCCGCCGACCTTCAGCGCATGCCGGCGCGTCAGCGCGCGGTGGAAATTGGAACAGGCGAAGTCAGGCATGGTGTCTTGGCTAATCGGAAAGCAAACCGCGACTTAGAACAAGGTTGGCCGGGGCCTCGCGCGGCTTTCAACTAATCAGCAGCAACCGCGGCGGCTCGCCCGGCCGCGTGGCGGGCGCGCGGTGGAGGCACGGCGGCACGGGGCTGCCGGGCCAGTCGGTGGCGATGCGCCAGAGGTTGCCGAGCCCGAATGAAAAAGGCCGCGCCTGCGGCAGCGGCGCATAGTGCAGGTCGTAGAAATTGTCGTTCAGGTATTCGCGAAAGCCGTCGTCGTCTTCCGCGCCATAGAGTTTCAGCAGTTCGGCGCGCGTCTCCGGGATATTCACGCGCCGCTGCGCCTCGTCGTTGCGCAAGCCTTCGCTCGCCGCCCCGTGATAAGTGCAAAGCCACGTATCGGTTTCCACCGGAGCACTGTCGGCGTGAAACGAGAAAACGTCCGTGGGCACCGGCCCGGCATCCTCGTCGCGCGGATAGCCGTGAATGCAGTTGAGCACGGGATCAAGCCCGTGCGCCCTGAGCCGCCGCTGGTCGTTGAGCAAAAGGTCGAGCGCCACCCGGCCCGCCGCGCTCACCGGCAGGGCGGCGAGCCGCGCCTCGTCGAGCGCGACGATCCCCTCACCCACGCCCAGTTGCGCCACCACTTCCCCAAAATCGCCCTGCAGCGTGCGGGGCCAGCAAAGCGCGTTCACCCCATCGCCGAACGAGGTTGTGAGCAGTTCCTCGAAACTGCCCACCACCTTGATGCCGGGGTAGCCAGGCGGCAGGGCGAAAGGAGTCATGCGTTTTTTATAGACCGATGGTGGGGAGAGGTAGGCACGAAACCGACGGAAGCCGGGAACGCGCGCACGGTGCTCACGCCTGCGGATGAAACGGAAAGTCCGTGTAACCCTCCGCCGTCGGCGCGGACCACGCCTTCATGTCCGCGGGCGGATTCAGCTCCCAGCCCTTGGCGAAGCGTTCCACGAGATCTGGATTGCTCAGGTAAGGCCGGCCAAATGCGATCAGGTCCGCGTCGCCCGCCGCGATCGCCGCCTCCGCCGTCGCCTGCGTGTAGCCGCAATTGCCCATCAGCGGCCCGGAGAACACCGCGCGGAATTCCGCCAGCGTCATCGGCACGCCTTGCTCGTGGAAGCCAAACGCCAGCCCGTCCACCACATGCAGATAAGCCACCCCGTAGCCGTCGAGCTGCGCCGCCGCATAGGTGAACGTCTCGCGGAAATCCGGCGCGCCCATGTCATTGAAATTCCCATTCGGCGACAGCCGCACGCCGACCCGCGCCGCCGGCCACACCGTCAGGATTGCCTCCACGATTTCCCGCAGGAAACGGTACCGGTTCTCCACACTTCCGCCGTAGCGGTCCGTCCGGTGATTCGTCTTCGAGTCGAGGAACTGATGGATGAGATAGCCATTGGCCGCGTGAATCTCCACGCCATCGAATCCCGCGGCCTTCGCCCGCTCCGCCGCCCGCCGGTAATCCTCCACCACCGCCGCCGCCTCCGCCGTCTCCAGCGCGCGCGGCACCTCGTACGGCTGCTTGCCGATTGGCGTGTGGATGGTGTCGCCGGCAATCTTGATCGCCGACGCCGACACCGCCGGTTGGCCATCGTGAAAGCTGCTGTGCGACGCCCGCCCGCAGTGCCAGAGCTGGAGAAAAATCGGCGTCCCGCGCGCATGCAGAGCCGCCGTGATCTTCGCCCAACCCGCCACCTGCGCCTCGTTGTAAATGCCCGGCGAATCCACCCAGCCAAACCCCTGTTCCGAGATCGTCGTCGCCTCCGCCACGATTAACCCCGCCGAAGCGCGCTGCGTGTAATACTTCACCATCAACTCATTCGGCACCCGCTCCCGCCCCGCCCGCGCCCGTGTCAACGGCGCCATCACCACGCGATTGCGCAGCGGCAGACCGCGGAGGTCGAAGGGGGAAAGTAAAACGGGCGGCGTGGTGGTAGTGGGCGGTGTGGTCATGGGTGTTGTTGTTCATTCTGGCAAGCGATTGGCTGGGTCGTTAAGTACGAGCTTATAGCCTCACGCATATCTTCACTGGTTACTCCGGGCGTGTTAGCTCACTGGAGGAATCCCGAGTGATGTAGAAACGTGATTACATCATGGCCGAAGGCTCTGATGGAGACTTGAGGTAACCCGATGGCCCTGAGTTTCACCGAAGCTTCTGAAAATCGGTGTGCATCACCGGCGCGGAAGGCTTCCGCGAGGGCAAGTAGTAAGCGTTGGCGTTCAAAAAACATCTGGCGGGAACCTAATCGCCATGTCGGCAGAGTCGATGAGGAATGCACCGGGTGAAGCAGGAACCACGACTTTCACCTCTCTCAATCCGGATGGCTTTTGACATGGAGATGGATGCGGTCGTTGACGGCGTGTTTGCCAAGGAAGCGGAAGAGGTGATGAAAAGGGATGAAGGGTGATTGCCGCAAAGCTGGATTCCGAGGGCCTTACTTCGGGACGGGGACGGAGGGAGCGGCCGGTTTGCCCCGAGGAGCGGCGCTTTCCCACCCAGCGCTCCCTTGCCAGCGCAGCTCCGCCGCCGCATGGTCGCGCGGTGCATCCGACCACCATTCACAAAGCCGTCCTCCTCGCCGCGGGCAAAGGCACGCGCATGCGGGAGCTGACCAATGACCTGCCCAAGCCGATGATCGCCGTGCGCGGCAAGCCGATCCTGCAGCATATCGTGGAGGGGCTCGCCGCGGCGGGCGTCACGCATTTGCTGATCGTCGTGGGCTACCGCGCGGAGGTGGTGCGGGAGTTTTTCGGCGATGGCGGGAAGTTTGGCATCGCCGTGGAATACACCACGCAGCTCGTGCAGGACGGCACCGGCCGGGTGGTCGAGCTGGCGAAAGACTTCGCGGGCACGGATGCGTTCATCCTCAGCTACGGCGACATCCTCATCGACCCGGCGAACTACCTGCGCCTCGTCGCGCCCGGCGACGCCGAGGCGCTCATCAGCGTGAAATACAACCCCGGCGAAATCGCCAAGGGCGGCGCGGTCTTCGTCAACGAACGCTTCGAGATGACCGACTTGCGGGAAAAGCCCCAGCCCGGCGAACCGACCAGCCCGTGGTACAACGCGGGCATCTACGCCTTTCGCCCGAGCATCTTCGAGCACACCGCGCGGCTGGAAAAATCCCCCCGCGGCGAATACGAGCTGACCGACGCCATCCGTGCGCTGGCGTTGAGCGGGAAAAAAGTGCAGGCGCTCGAACTGAGCGGCGACTGGGCCGACGTGCGCGACCCGGAAATCCTCGCGCAACTGAACGCGTGAGCGGAGTTGCTGCCGGGTGGAGCACTCGACCCGAGTGCTGTCCCCGGCGACCCGCCGGGGACATTGGTTGAGCGGGCTGCTTCCCGCTCGAGCGCCGGAACATGCATTGACAGCACCGCGCTCACGGTCTTTGCGGCGGGTCGCCGCAAAGGGCACGCGGGTCGCGTGCTCCACCCGAGCGGACAGCCCCCGCCGCGCGCACTTTCTCCCGCTAGCTCGACAGCCCCCAGTTCAGCAGCCGGTAGCTGTCGATCCAGATGTTCTTACTGTCGCCGAGGGCGACGACGATGATGTGCCGCCCGCCGCGGGTGGCGCTAGAGATGAGGCAGTGGCCGGCGGCTTCGGTATAGCCGGTCTTCATGCCGTTGCAGGCGGCGAAGCTCTTCAGCACCTTGTTCGTCGTGTCAAAGACGCGGGTGCGGCCGTCGTTGTACTCCCACTCGATCGCTTTTTGGCAGACCATCTCGCGGATGGTGCGGTTGCGGTAGGCGACCATGGCGACCTTGGCCATGTCGCGCGCGGTGGAGTACTGGCCGGGCGCGGGCAGGCCGTTGGGATTGACGAAGTGGGAGTTGCGCATGCCGAGCTGGGCGGCGCGGGCGTTCATTTTGCGGGCGAAATCCTCGACGCTGCCGGCGTTGTCACGCGCGAGGGCGCGGGCCACGTCGTTCATACTGTGGACGAGGAGGATATTGAGAAAGGCGCGGCGCGAATAGACGTTGCCGGGCTTGATGTAGAGCATGGAGGGCTCGACCCAGGTGTCGCTGGCTTCCACACGCACTTTGGCGTCGAGATTGCCGTCTTCGGCCACGAGCAGGGCGGTGAAAAGCTTCTGCGTGCTGGCGACCGGGCGCTCCTTGTCGGCATTGACCTCGTGCAGCACCTGGCCGGTGGCGGCGTCGATGACGATGGCCGAGCCGGCGGTGACGGCGGGCACCCCGCCGGACGCGTCCTGGTCAAAGGTCTCCTCGCGCTCCGGCGGGCGCGCGGGGGCCGGAGCGGGCACAGCTTTCTTCGTGGCCTTCGTGGTCTTCGCGGCCTTGCTGGTCTTGGTGGCGGCAAAGGCATCGGGCGCGCTGACGAGGAGGGCGAGGGCGAGGCTGAGGAGGGTGACGAGGCGTTGCATGCGGCGCGTAGTAAAAGGATGCGCGCGATTTTCGCAAGCCGCGATGCGGCGGCGCTCGCGGGTGGCACTATTCCTTCGGCGCAGCCAGGCCCTTCGCCACGTCGGCATCGGGGGCGGCGCCGAGGTCGAGGGATTTTTGGTAATGGCGGCGCGCCAGCTCGACGGAGGGCGGCGTCCGCTGGAGGTAGAAGACGGCGAGATTGAAATGCGCCTCGGCGTACTCCGGCTCGAGTTCGATGGCCTTGCGCAGCTCGTCCTCCGCGCCGGAGAGCCAGCCCTTCTTGCCCACGGTCACCCCGAGATACTGATGCACGGTCGCGTTCTTCGGCTCCAGCAGCGCGGCCTGTGCGAGGGCGGCCAGACCGGCGTCGAGCTTGTCCTGATCGTAATAGATGACGCCCAGGACGAGCCAGCCGAGCCCCGCCTCGGGCTGGGCGCGCACGGCCTTTTTCAAAAGCTTCTCCGCCTCCGCGTACTGTTTTTGCCGGTAAGCCACGAGGCCGAGATTGATGGTCGTGGCCGCGTTGTCCGGCGCGAGCGTCAGCACTTTTTGAAAGTCGCGCCTGGCCCCCGCGAGGTCGCCTTTGGCCATTGCGATCATCGCCTTTCTCGCGAGCTGCTGGGCCTCGTCGGAGACCTGCTTCTTGCCCGGCTCATTCAGCTCGGTGGAAGGCCTGACGCGGAACTTCGGGCCCTGCGCGCCCGCGGCGAGCGGGAGCGCGAGCAGCAGCGCGCTGAGCGCAATCGCCCTCACTTGGCACCGCCGATTTCCCGGGCCCGCTCCGTGGCCGCGCGCACGGCGCGGAAAAAGGCGGAGCGCAGGCCCGCCGCTTCCAGCGCCTCCAGGCCCGCGATGGTCGTGCCGCCCGGGCTGGTCACCTCGTCTTTCAACTCCGCCGGATGCCGCCCCGTCTTCAGCACCATCTCCGCCGCGCCCGCCACGGTCTGCGCGGCCAGCTTCTGCGCCAAGTCGCGCGGCAGGCCCATGAGCACCCCCGCATCGGCCAGCGCCTCGATGACCACATAGACATAGGCCGGCCCGCTCCCGCTCAGCCCGGTGACCACATCGAGCAGCGGCTCCTTCACGCACACCACCTCCCCCACCGCGCCGAAGATTTTTTCCGTCAGCGCCGCATCCGCGCCCGTGGCCGTCGCGCCGAGCGCATAAGCCGCCGCGCCCTTGTGCACCAGCGCCGGCGTGTTTGGCATCACCCGCACGATGCGCACCCCCGGCCCCGCCGCCTCCTGCAGCGCCGCGATGGGCAGCCCGGCGACAATCGAGATCACCAGCTTCTCCCCCGCCCCCCCGCGCAGGGAGCGCAGCGCCTCCAGCGCATCGTTCGGCTTCACGCACAGCACCAGCGCCTCGGCCGCCGCCACGAGCTCCGCATTGGTCTCGGCAAAAGCCACGCCTGCGACCGTCGCCAGCCGCTGCGCCGCGGCGGCAATGACATCGCTCACGAGCACCTCGCCCGGCGCCAGCGCGCCGCTCTGCACCACGCCCTGCACCAGCGCGGACGCCATTTTTCCTGAACCGACAAAACCAAGTTTCATGCCCGCATACCACCCGCGCCCCGCCGCCGTGGAAAGCGGAAAATCTGCCCCGCTCGCGAAACCACCGCGTCCTCCGGATTCCCCTGAGCGCGAGCCCCCTGCCGCGGCCGCCCGCCCTCGCCTGCCACGGCCCTCCCGCCCTCCGCGGCGCTTTACGGCGCGGTCGCGGTCACGGGCGCGCTCGGGGCGCTTTCACCCGCGGCGTTGCGCCCGCTCACGGCCAGCGTCACTTCCTCCGCCGGGTCGAAGCTCAGCTCCTGCGGCAGCGTGGCGAAAAGGCCCAGCGTGGTCTGCTCCGCGCCGGGATTGCGGATCAGCCGCACCTCCGCCGTCCCCGCGCCCAGCTCCGCCTGCACCGTCAGCAGACCGCTGCCCGCCGCGCCCGGGGTCAGCGTCACATTTTGCGGCACCGCCGGCACCACTACCGT
>JANPHJ010000007.1:0-20202 GCA_031424395.1 Chthoniobacter sp. | reverse complement strand
CCTGCGCCGCGCCCGCTGCATGGCCGCGCTCGTCGCCCGCCGCCACAACCCCCGCCTAAAAGCCTTCGCCGACCGCCTCGCCGCCGCCGGCAAAAGCAAACTCGCCGTCGGCTGCGCCGTCCTCCACAAACTCCTCAAAATCGCCTTCTGCATCCTCAAAAACCAAACCGCCTATGACCCCACTCACCACCCACTCCAACCAGCCGAAAATTAAGATGGTATCTTGTCTCATAGCGTCCCGCTGGGACGCATGTCTCACGGAGTTGTGTGACGGGGCTAGGGATCTGTGCGACGGGGCTAGGGAGTTGTGCAACGAGGCCAAAGAGCTGTGCAACGCAAATTGAATTCCAGTGTAAAACGAGGTTCACCGCATTTTCCCACGCGTTTGCGGCGCGAACCGATAAACGCCTTCCCCTTGTCGTTCCACAACAGCCTCCCGCTCCTTGGGCAGGCGGAGCGCCTGCCCTACAGCCCCCACCCCGCCTCACCCCGCCGCCCCCTTTTTTACACCCTCCCCCCAAAAAAACACCGCCCCGGACACGCGGGGCGCATCCGGGGCGGTGGAAGATGGTTGCTGAGACCGGTTACGCGGCCTTTTTCGCGGCGTCGCGTTTGCCGTCGAGCGCGGCCTTCGCCTGGGCGAAGATTGCCTCGAAGGCCTTCGGGTCCGTCACCGCGAGGTCGGCCAGGATCTTGCGATCCAGCTCGATGCCCGAGGCTTTCAACCCCTCGATGAACCGCGAGTAGGTGAGGCCGAGCGCGCGGGCGGCGGCGTTGATGCGCTGCTGCCAGAGCATGCGGAAGTTGCGCTTGCGCGTCTTGCGATCGCGGGTCGCCCAGTGCTGGGCCTTATAGACGGCGTCCTTCGCGTAGCGAAAGAGCTTCGAGCGGCGGCCGCGGTAGCCGCGAGCGAGATCGACGATTTTTTTTCTGCGCTCCCGGCTGGCGGGAGCATTGGTGGCGCGTGCCATGTGTTTGTAAAACCCGGTCGCCCGGGCCTCCTGGTTGGTTCAGCGAATAGTTCTTTTTGGTGAGTGAGCCCGCCGACCTCATTCGCTGAGGCACCCCGCGAGGCGGGGCAGGTGGCGGGCTCGGGATGCCGCGTTTGCGCTTACGCGAACGGGAGCAGTTCCTTCATGCGATCGACCATGGTCTTGTCAACCTGGCCGTCTTTGCCGAGCTTGCGCTTCCGCTTCGAGCTTTTGCTGGAGGCGAGGTGGCGCAGGCCGGCTTTGCGCCGCATGAGTTTGCCCGTCCCGGTCACTTTGAGGCGCTTAACGGCAGCTTTTTTCGTCTTGCGACGTGCAATGGATCGAGGCATGGGGCGGGGAAAGTAGCGGGCGAACTCTGGACGGCAAGCTCCATTTTGGGGGAATTTTCCACACTGCCCGCCGGGGCGAAATCAGTCGCGCGGGAGGCGGCGGAGGCTGGTCTCGATTTCGGCGAGGACTTTGGCCCGCTCGCCCTTGAGCTGCCCGTGGGCCTTGAGCTGGAGCAGGAGCCGGCGGCCCTGGATGAAACTGGCGCGCGCCTCCGCCGTGGAGGCCATCTGGAGCTGGAGCGTGCCGAGCTTGCGGCAGAGCAGCGCGGCTTCGGCCTTGGCCTCGGGCGTGGCTTGCGGGCCGTCGGCGCGGGCCTGGTCCACGGCCGCTTCGTAAAAGCCGAGCGCCTCATCCAGGCTGCGCTCGCCCACGGCGGCATCGCCGCGATGATGCAGCGCGACGGTGGCGCGACGCACCACGCTTTCCTCCACGGGAGCCGCGGGCGGTGCGGTGGGCGCGACTGGCTGGATGACGGAGACGGGGGCCATCTCCACCTGCCCCGCGCGCGGGGCAGGCGCGGGCGCCACGGCCACGGCGTGGGCTGGCGGCTCCTCGGGTGCGGGCACGAAATCCTCAATCGGCGCCTCGGGCGCGGCGGCGGGCACGGGCGCGCGCGGGGTCTTTTTGGCGGCGACCACCAGGACGGGCGCGGCCAGCGGGCGGGTGCGGTCGCTTTCCACCCGCCCGAAAGACCACCACGCCGTGCCCAGGGTCGCGCTCATGCAGAGGGCCGCGGTGAGCACCACCGCGCTGACTTTGCGCGCCGCCCGGAGCGGCGGCGCCACCGCGGGCGCGAGGACGGCGGGCGGCGGCTCCGCCCGCACGGCTTCCACGGGACGCGCGAGGCCGCCCACGACTTCCAGCTCCCAAGCGTCCACGTCCAGCAGCGCGGCTAGCAGGAGGTCGCGCACTTCTTTCAGGCTGCCGCGGCCCGGCCGGGCGTCCACCACGCGCGGCTCACCGCTGTCGGCGGTGGCAAAGGCATCGTCCGCCAGCCGCCAGCGCAGCCACGCCGGCAGCCACGCGGGCGCGGCAGTCTTCGGCGCATTTTCCAGCACGCCCGCGGGTGCGCCCTCGACCACCAGGGCGATGATCCGCTCCTCGCCGCCTCCGCTTTTGAAAGCACAAATCTGCGCGTCCACCGCCGCACAGCGCGCAGAATGCGGCGAGCACACCACCACCAGGTAGCCGCTCGTCTCAAGCGCCCGCGCGTAGTGCGCGGCATACTCAGGATCGAGCCGGTCCGGAAAGACCGACACGCAGTCCGGGCGCCGCAGCCCGTGCGCCGTGGCCGAGCCGGTCATGGCCGTGGGCACGGGGAAGCCGTTGAGATTGCGATACAGCCAGTCCGCCCACCGCGCGTCTTCCGGCGCAAAGGCGACCACCGCCCAAGACGCGCCGTCGAGCTCGGCATGGAGCTGGCTTTCGAGGCCGGGGATGGACGCGGAGCCAAACTCGATGCGCGAGGCGGGGGGCTGCGGGACGCTCAGCGTGGTGCTGCGGCGCGGTGCGGTTTGCGGGTCGGTCTGCCAGCGCGGGTACATGCCGCCCTGTCAAAGCAGCCGTGGTGCCGGTTTATGAAGTTTATGGTTTCACCAACTCCTCGCCGCACCCAAACGTCGCACAGAACAGCCCCCCCGCGCTTGTCTCCTCCCGCCGCACCGGCACGCCCAGCAGCCGCGAAAACAGCTCGCTCTCCAGGCGCGCGATGAGCGGAAACGCGCGCAGCAAATCCAGCACCGGCGAGTGGTGCTCCACGATGCGCACCGCGCCGCCCTCCGCCACGCACTCGGCCATGTGCCCGTCGTGATCGCGCAGCCGCGCCAGCGCCTTGGCGCGCTCGGCGAGCGTGCCCCCTTTCAGTCGCGCGGCGTACAGCTCCGCCTTTTCTTGAAAGGCCACGAGCAGGATCTTTTCCGCCGCCGTGGGACCGAAAAGTTTCTGCGCCGCGGTGAGCACGTCGATGGTCATGGCGTTGCTCGTGGCGGGAAAAAGATCCTGCGCCCGCGCGGTCAGCCGGTAGAGCATCAGCGGGCGGCCGATGGGCTGCGGCGAGCGCCACGTATCCAGCAGGCCGCGCTTTTCCAGATCGAGGCACACGCCCTTGATCCCCATGTAACTCATCCCCAGCCGCGCCGCCAAAGCCGCCACGCACAGGCCCTGCGTGCGCTTCAGCTCATTGAGCACGCGCAGCCGCGCACTGCGGCCGACTTGCTGGATGAGGCGTTGCTGCATCGGAGGTTGAGGGTCGAAAGTTGAGGGTTGAGTGACGCGCGTCCTGGGCCAGCCGCGCATGGCCAAACTCTGCGTCACTCAACACTCGGCACTCAACACTCAACTCGCCGCTCCGAAATGCCGCAGCGCCTGCACGATCCCCGCGCTGCACGCGCCCTCCGCCACATAGCCGCCGGCCTCGCGCACCGTGCGCTTCACCGCGTCCACCGCATTGCCGGGGCAGGCCACCCACCGGGCGTGGCGGCCATCGAGCATCGGCAGATCATTGTAGTGGTCGCCCGCCGCGAAAATCTCGCCGCGCTCCACGCCCGTCAGCCGTGCCAGCTCGGCGAGCGCCGTGCCCTTGCTGTAGTCCTCGTGGCAAAAGCGCACGTAGATCGAGTTGCGCATGAATTGAAAACCCGGCACCCGCGCGACCTCCTTTTCCAAGAAAGCGCACACGCCATCCATCTCCTCGTCCGACTCCGCCGCCAGCCCGATCAGCCGCGCGCCCTCGTAGATCGGATGCGCCCGCGTGTGCTCCGCCAGATAAACCTCGATGTCCGCGAGCAGCGTCCCCGCCTTGATGAAAAGCGCATCGTGCGCCGCGGCGCAGCGCACATTCCAGTCGCCGAAATCCTGCCAGCGCCCGTCCGCCCCGCGATGAAAAACTTCGCGCTCCGAAGTCAGCACGTAGTCGGGCTCCACCGGAAACCCCAGCTCCCGCAGCCCCTCCTCGATGTGCCACAGCACGCGCCCCGTATTCACCGCCCACTGGACCCCGCGCGCCCGCAATTCCGCCAGCGCGGTGAAAAACTCCGGCACCACCGCCGGCTGCGCCTCATGGTTCACCACCGTCCCGTCGAAATCCGTACTGAGCAGCCGGATGGGCGAGTTGATGGTTGCCGGTTGATGGTGGAGCGACGATGAATCGGACATGCGGGCGCGCAAGGTATGCCGCGCCGCTCAACTCTCAACCTTCAACTCGCAACTTTCCGCCCAATGAAAAGCGCCTACGAACTCGCCATGGAACGCCTCGAAAAACAGGCGCCCACCCACGCCCTCACCCCCGCGCAAAAAGCGGAGATCGCCGAACTCGAAGCCGCCGCCAAGGCGAAGATCGCCGAGCAGGAATTGTTTCTCAAAGGACAGATCGACAAAGCCCTGGCCGCCGGCAAATACGAGGACGCCGCCCAGCACGAGCAGCAGCTCGCCCATGAAATCCGCCGCGCCCACGAGGAGTGCGAAGCGAAGAAGGAAAAAGTCCGCGCGGCAAAATAGGCGGGGCTTTTCACTCGAACACCAGTTCCGCCGTTGCGCGGCAGGCGGCGGCGCTTTTCACGCGGAGCCAGTAGGCGGAAAACGCGGCGGGAAACTCATGCGCAAGCGGTTGGCCCGGCGGCACGTCGAAGCTGCGGTAGGGCTGCCAGCCGCCGTCGCCGGTGATGTCCACCTCCACGCTCAGCGTCACGGGCTGCGCGGCGTCGTGGGCGAGCGTGAGCGTTTTGTGATCGTAGCCGCGGAGCAGATACGGGTCGCTCGGCTGGCCGGCGGTCACGGGCGTGTCGCGCCATGGGCCGCCGTGGCCGGTGGGTTTGCCGAGCTGCCAGAGGTCGTCCACGGCGCCGAGCCAGAGCGCGCACTTTCCATCATCCGAGCGGATGATGTGCGGGCCAGCGGGCGCATCGGCGGCGAGGCCGCTCAGCACGAGCAGGCCGCGCCATGAGCAGTAGTCGGTGATGCGCCGGTGATGCGTCGTGATCGGGCGGATTTTCGTGAAGCCGCCGGCGTTCACCGCGGGCAGTTCGTAGAAACTGCCGTGCGCCTGGAAAAGATCGCGCTCTGTGCAGACCTCGCGATCCACGCGCAGCGGCAGCGCGCCTTCCGTCTCGTAAGCCGCATCGCTTTTCGGCAGGCGCCAGCGGTGGCCACCGTCGTCCACCACGAGCACGCTGGCGGCGTCGGCGGAGATCACGCCGACGGGCACGGCGGCGTTCTTTTTTAACCACGCGTGCGCGGCGGGATCCTCCGTGCGGCGCAGTTCGAGCGCGGCGTTGAGTTCGTAATAGCCCTCGCCCGCCGCCGCCCCGCCGCGCACTTCCGTGGCCGCGAAATGCAGCGTCTTCTTCCCCTCCCCGCGCGCGTGCAGCACGCCGCCGGAGTAATCCTTCGCATCGGCGGCGGCGAGGCTGGCGAAGATGGGCGCGGCTTCGCGCAGACGCGCATCCGCCGCGGAGTAATGAAACTCCGCGCTCGCCTGCGCCACATCGCGGTCGGCCCGCACGCGAATCCACGCGCCCTTTTCCTCCGCCGAAAACTCCACCCACTGCGCGCCGTGCGCGGGCACCGCCACCTCGCGCAGCTTGTGCCACGCGCCGTCGCCCGCGTCCGTCTCGAGCGTGAAAGTGACGGTCTCCCCGCCGTCGTGCGCGAGATGCAGGCCGCGCCGCGCGAAGCCGGAAAACAGAAACGCTTCCGACGGCTCGCCCGCCTTCACCGCATCGCGCAGCCACACCGCGCCCGTGCCCAGCGGCGGGCCGAAATGCTCCAGCGCCGCGGGCGCGACAAACCACAGATTCGACTGCGACTGCCCCGGCCCCACCAGCGCGCCCTTGAGCCGGCCCTTGTTCAAGAACTCGCTCTTCGCCGCATCATCGCAGCCCAGCACCACGCACTCGCCCCAGCGCGCGAAGTCACCCACGACCTTGAGATACGTCGAGCGCGGCGCGAGCCCTGCCGTGTTCGCCGCGGAAAAGGTGCGCGGGAATTTCCAAAACTCGCCGTGCATCGTCATCAGCAAATCCGGTTCGCCGATGTCGCGGATGCGCGGCCATTCTGTGTTCCAGCCGTGCGCGCCGTCGTAGCAGTGCGACGCTTTCGGCAAACGAAACGCGCTCCACTTGCCGTGATCCAACAGCATCAGAATCAGCGACCGATGATCCCACCCGATGCTCCACAGCGGCGCATCCGGCGCGCTGCCCTCGATCCCACCCGGGCCCGTCACATCGCAGAACTGATTGCGCCGGACCACCGTCCATTTTTCCGCTGCGCCGTCCCACTCCGCCAGCGCGCCGCTCGGCGTCGCCGGATCGCGGAGCGCCGCCTGCGCGTGGTCGCCGTTGTTGGCGTACACGTAGCGGCCTTGCGCGGAGTAAAAGCCCTTGCCATGATAGCCCGGCAGCTCCGCGTGCCGCCCGGCTTTGCGCTGCTCATCGGCCCAAAGCTCAGTCACCGCCAGCGTCTTCACGTCCACCTCGTAGATGCCCTCCTCCATCGTCGCGCAGCAGATTTTCCCCGCCGGATCAGTGAGGTGCCGCGCCATGCCCGTCAGCCGCCCGTACATCTGCGCCGGCGCGATCACCCGCACGCCGCCTTTTTCATCCACCACGTACGGCCCGATGAAAAGCTGCCCGCTCTCGCGATGGACCATCCGGTTCGCCGGCGTCCCGCCCACGCTCTCGGGGCGGATGATCTGCGCCAGCTCCGGCGTGATTTCGTAGAGCTTGTCCGTCGAGCCCTCCGGCTTGTGCGGCGCGTACGTCACCACCCACAGCCGCCCCGCCCACGGCACTACCGCGCCCGTGCCGCACTCGCCCTCCTCGTTGTACATGGCGAGTTGCGGGTAGATGCCGCTGAAGCCGCGCGGCTCTGCGGCACGGGTGAAAGCGGCGCTCGCGAGCAGGGCGGTCGCGAAGACTCGGAGGTGGCGTTTCAAAAGCGGAGCGGCGCGTCTCTCAGCTCAGCCCATGGATGCCGATCCCATTGCCCTCGGTGTCCGTGACGAGCCCGATGAAACCCCACTCGCCGATGGACGTGCGCGGCAGCGTCACCGTGCCGCCCGCCGCCACCACCCGCGCGAGGCAGGCGTCCACGCCGTCCTCGGAGTTGAAATAAATGGTCACGCCTCCCGTCGACGGCTGGTCGTCGGGCGATTGCACCAGCTCCCCGCCGGTGCGCTCGTGCTGCAACGGGTCGCGGGGAAAAAACGCGCGCTTCATCCGCTCATCGTCGAGCCGCTCCAGTTTCGTCTGCATCATGGCTTCGTAGAATTCCACCGCGCGGTCGAGGTCGGTGACGGGGATTTGGAACCAGTTCAGGAGTTTCATAGGCCGCCATTTTAGGCCGGGCCGTAGCCTGAGGAAAGAGCGTTTCCGAGACCGGGCCGGAGGGTCAGGCCAGACGCGCATTCGGTACCGGCCCGCCATGTGCGCGCAGCCGCCATAGGAGCGGCGATCCTGTTCGTATGAAATACACCCCCAATCCTCCCACCGAACCGGGCTACTACTGGCTGAAAGACAAAGACGACGTGGAAATCGTCGAGGTCTGGACAGATGCCACACTGGCCCAGCCGCTCCTGTGGATCCACCGCTGTGGCAGCGGGGACGCATGTGAGATGGTGACTCTAATCGACGCCCTATGGGCGGGTCCGATCCCGGTGCCGGATTAAACTGCCCATTTGAGAGCTGGACGGCCCGCTGCGAACGCGTGGTGAAGCACTATCGTGGCCGCACCCTGCGGGCGCTCAACGAAGGGCTGCTCGCTTTTTGGCCAGCCACCGGCACGGATCAGGGAGTCCGCAACAATCGCTGCTGTCCTGCGCTCGCTCTAAGCCATGCAGGTGCAGCACGAGGAGTTTCGTTTTGGACTGCACTTCGGCCCGATGACGATTCTGCCGGGGCCGCGCGGCCGACGGGAGTGAGCGTCATCTACGTCACGCACTCCAGCGGCTTCTTCCGACGCTGACCCCGGCGCTCGTAATCAGCGAAACCTCGGCCGCAGTCCTCGCCGCGAAGCTTCCCACCCGCTCGCTGCAGCGCGACAAAGTGCGTGGCTATCGCAGCCCGGATCCATTGTTCACCATTTCGTAAGGCCGGCGCTGCGCGCCAAAGCCCGGCCCGAGAGACTGCGCCACCCCTTTCGAACGCCGCGATTTTGAAAAACCCTAAGGGCCGACGGTGATGCGGTAAAAACTTTGCGCACCCGCAGCGCCGCCGGAATGGGTGAAGGTAAGCACGGCTCCGCTGCCGGACTGCACCGGCCCGACATTTCCCCAAGCGCCCGCCGTCAGCAAATCGCGCCGCTGAAGCTGGTAAGTGTGGCCGGCGTAGCTCTGGATGGTCAGCGCGAGATCCGCGCCGGTGCGGGCGAACGACTGCACGCGGACGACGCTGGCCGTGAGCACGACGCCGCTGTTCACGAAGTTCGCCGGGAGCGACTGCGGGCCGTTGATGAGATCGAGCATGCCGTTGTTGGTAAAAGCGCCGGTCGAGGAAAGCGCCGTCGTGCCGTAGAGGCGGACGGTGCCGCCATTGGTGATCGGGCCGGCGACGGCCAGCGTGCCGGCGGAAAGTTCGAGCGTGGCTCCGGCGGCGACGGTGAGCGAGGGCGTCCCGGCAACGGAGCCGGTGATGCGGAGCGTGCCCGCGTTGATGTTGGTCGCGCCGGTGAAATTGCTCGTGCCCGCGAGGGTGAAGGTGCCCGCGCCCGTTTTGATGAGCGCGCCGGTGCCGGTCATTGCGCCGGAGTAAGTGGTCGAGGCGTTGTTGCCGCCGACGGTGAGCGAGGTGGTGGGCAGCCCGAAATCCGCGGTGCCGCCGAGCGCGCCGAGTCGTGCGGTGGCGACGGTGAAGAGCAGCGCGGGTACGGCGCTGTTGTTGTCGATGACCGTGGCGTTGATGAGCGCGCTGTCGTTTTCAATCGCGAGCCGTCCGCCATGGTAGCCGGCGGAGGCGGCGTTGATGGTGACGGTGCCGTTGTACGGATTGTTCGCCGCGCTGACGCGGACGCGGGCGCGCGAGGTGTCGGTGCCGCCGGCGTTGAGGTCATCGATCGTCACGTTTCCCGAGCCGCTGAGCGCGCCGGCGAGCCACAGGTTTTTCTGATTCCACGCGGTGATGAAGCCCGCGCCACCCGCGCCGACGGTGATCGCCCCGTCGAGCTGTTGTTGGCCGTCGTAGGAGACGAGCGTGCCGCCGTTGAGGGTGATTTGGTTGTCCGAGATGTATGTAAAGACGGTGCTGCTGCCGCGTCCGCCGAGTCGGAGCTGGCCGGTGGCGTTGATCAAGATCGCGCCGCTGCCGAGCGAGGTGCTGGCGGCGCCCGCGCCGGTGGCGCCACCGGCCTGGTACTGGCCCGCGGTGGTGCTGCCGTCGTTGCCGAGTGCGAGGATGCCGCCGTTGATCGTCGTCGCGCCGGTGTGGCCGTTGGCGCTGTAGAGCGTCGCTTTGGCCGCGCCGCTTTTGCTGATGGCGGTGTAGCCCGCGAGGCCGCCGCCGGTGCCGCTGAGCGCGTAGTTCAGCGTCGCATTGGAGAAAGTCACCGAGCCCGGCGAGACCGGCCCGGCGATGGCCACGGTGCCGGTTGTCGCGGTGTCGTTGAAGATCACATTTTCCGGCGTGGCGAAAGCGGTGGGCGTGCCGCTGCGCGTCCAGTTGGCGGTCGCGGTGTCCCACGCGGTGGTGGTCGCGCCGGTCCAAACGAGCGGGGTCAGCATCGAGGCGACGGTCATCGTGATGAGGCCCGGCGTGGACGTGGCGAAGGTCGCAGTCTGCGTGGAGCCGGCGGCCGGCAGCCAGGCGAAAGTGTAAGTCCCGCCGAGCGCGCCGGAGTAAGTCGCGATGGTGTGCGTGCCTTCCGGGAAGCCGCTCGATCCCGCTGCGGGCGCGATGCTGATCGTGCCGTTCATCGTGAGATTTCCGGTAATGTTCAGCCCAGTGATCACGCCACCGCTCGCGACGAAGGCGAGCCGTCCACCGGTGTTCACCGTGACGTTGCCCCTGATCGTGCCGTTGCCGCCAAGCGTCGCGCCATTTGCGACCGTCACGTTCGTGCCCGCGAGCGAGCCGTTCACGAGCAGCGCGCCCGCGCTCACGGTTGTCGCCCCGGTGTAGGTGTTCGCGCCAGTCAGCGTGAACACGGCCGTGCCGAGCTTGGTGATCGCGGTGGGTCCGGCGCTGTCGGTGAGCGTGCCGGCAAAAACCGAGTCGAGACTTTTCCCCCCGATCCGATAGGTGACGATGCGCCCGCCGGTCGGTCCGCCTTTCAAATTGGAAGTGGCCACGCCCGACAGCGCGCCGATGTCGATGGTCTGTCCGCCGCTCGGCGGCGTGCTGTTGTAATACGCGTAGATTTGGTCGCCGAGATCGAGCGCGGCGCTCGGATAGCCGGCGGTGTTGGTGATGCGGAAGTCGCCGCCGTCGTCATCGGTCACGGCGAAAATCTGGCCGGTGAAAGCGGACCAGTTGCCTTTGAGATCGGTGCGGATGTAGCCGGTGTAGTAGGTGAATTCACCGCTGCCCGTGAGCGTGCCGGTAAGGCTGCAACGCCCGTCCGCATCAAGCCGCGCAGTCGCGCCCGCTGGCACGATGAGATTCCACGGAGCGGTTTCGCTGCCCTGCACGTCGGACATCTTGAGCCGTCCGCCGTTGATCGTGATTGCGCCGCTCCCCAGGCCGGAGACGTTCGGCGTTTCGCCCGCGAGATAAATGGTGCCGCCGTCGATGATGGTGCCGCCGGAATACGTGCTGGCGCTGGCGAGGAGGAGCGTGCCGGGGCCGGCTTTGGTGAGCCGGCCGGTGCCGGAAAGTGCGCCGCTGATTTGCAGCGAACTGCCGCTGGTCGCGATGTCGAGCGTGCCGCCGGACGCGCCGAGCGTGGCGTTGCGGTTGGTGTTCGTCTGCGAGCCGGTGAGGCGCAGCGTGCCACCGTTGATGACGAGGTTGCTCGCGGCGGTCGAGGCAGCGCCGATGGAACTCGGCGCGCCCGCATCGCCGAGCGTGGCGACGGCGAGGACGCCGCCGGTGATGGTGGTCGGGCCGGCGTAGTCATTGGTCGTGGTGACCGTCAACGTGCCCGCACCGCTTTTCGTAAGGCCGCCGCCGCCCGTGAGCGAGCCCGCGCCGGTGAACGTGTAGTCGGTCGCCGCATTCACCGTGACGCCCGCCGTGGGCAATCCAGTGGAAAGTGTGGCCGTCGGGCTGGCTGCGCCGGTGGCGTCGAAGGTCACGGCGTCTCCGGAGACAAAGACATCCGGCGAGCCGGCGCGGAGCCAGTTCTGGCTCGCCGCCAACTCCCACGCGCCGCCCGTACCGCGCCAGATGACCGCCGCCGGCGCGCGCGTGACGGGCACGGTGAGCGTGATCGCACCGCCGCCGGCCGACAGCGTGTAAGGCGTGCCGACAGGGAGCACGACGGCGAGATTTGCGAGTCCGCCGGTGAGGGTGCCGGAGTAAGTGGCCAGCGTGTAGGTGCCCGCCGCGAGAGCGGTATGCAGCGGGTTGATGACGATTTTCACCGTGCCGGTCAGCGTCAGATTTCCAGCAACGCCGCCGGTGACAACGATTCGGTCGCTCGGTCTTAGCGCATTGGTTGGATCGTCGGAGAGATCAAGGGCGAACGTCGCGCCGTCTTCGGCGGTGAGACCGCTCGCAAAGGTCAGCGTGCCCGCGCTGTTCATGCCGGCGCCAGGCGTGACTGCGCCGCGGTATTTGATCGTGACGGGCTGGCTGAAGGTTCCTGTTCCGCCAATGCGTCCGCCCGTTTTTCCGGCCGCCGCCGCACCGCCCCACGTTCCGCCCCAAACGGTGACGGGACTGCTTTGCAAATTCCCGTGCACCACGAGGGCGCCGTCCCAGACGGTCGTCTTGCCGCTGAAAGTGTGCGTGCCGGGCAGGACCAGCGCACCCGCGCCGGCCTTGGTTAGTTTCATCGTGCCAGCCAGCGTGCCAGTTCCCGCGAAGGTGTAGTCCGAGGGGTTGTAAACGGTTAGCGCGCCCGGTTGCAGCGTGCCGTTGAGCATGACGGCAGTCGTGTTATTGCCGCTGAGGTCCAAGCGCACCGTGTCGCCATCCGCGTAAGTGCTACCCACGCCGCTGTTCAGCCAGCTCGCGGTCGTGCCCGTATCCCAAGTCGAAGTCCCCGCTCCGCCCTTCCAGACCAATTTAGCGTCCACCATCGGTGGCGGTGGCGGCGGTGTCATGTTGTAGCCGAGATAGTAATCCACATAACTCGACTGGACATAGCCCTTGGTAGTCGCCTGGATGCGATACTGCGGGTTGTGCATCAAGGTATAGATGCGAAATGGAACACCGCCGCCGGTCTTGGCCGTGTCGGTGTTCTTAGTCGTGTAGATGCGCAGCTCGGAGTTATCGCTGGCCACTACTATCATCTCCTCGCGCCAGTCGCCGAGGATGTCGCCCCAGAACTGCGGGCGTCCGCCATAGGCGATGTAGTTGTTATACGGGGAGTTCGGGGCCTGCGGATCGCTGTAGATGGTGAAGACGCGGCCGGTGCTGCCGTCAGCGGTGTTAAACTTGTCAATGCCGGGACTGGTCGCCGAGGCCCCGATGGTTGAAACAAACTCGCGCCCCAGATCCGCGTCCCACCAGATCGTTTCCGGAGGGAAAGGCCCGCTGGCATAAATCTGATTTCCCTTCGCGTCAAAGACCCCGGGTTGCGTGGAGAAAAACTGCAAACCTTGCAGGCCCGGCACAAAGCCTCCGACCGTGCCACGGCCTACATCCACCACTCCGCCCGCATACCATTTTTTGAGCACCGCGCTTTTATCCGCTGCGTGATAAGCGGTCGCGAGCCCATTGCCATTGTTTTGCTGGATGAGAAAGGTTTCCAGGCCGGGCCGATCGGGATCGATGTCGGTGACATGAAAGCGGTCGCCGTGGACGACCTCGGTCAGCACGTTTTCGTTAATCTGTCCGCTGCCATCGGCCTTCACCACGTTTCCCACGTCCACGTATTCGTCCTTCCCATCATTATCCACATCCGCGAGCCGGATCTGATGGCCCTCGGCAGTGTGTCCGCTTTCCAGCCAAACCCAGCGTTGCGTGAGCGCGCCGCTGCGATAGTCCCAAGTAATCGCACACTTATTGAAGCTGCTATCCGGGTTGCGGTTGGATGGATGGAAAAACAGCGAGGGGCGGCTTCCGTCCGCATAGACGATGCCCATCTGGCCTTGCACATGGGTTTTCGTCGCCCACGAGGCAGGGATTGGCACGGTGGCGCGGGCTTTCTCCACTCCGGTCTCGCCATCAATGATCGAGATATATTGCACCTCGTTGTCTGGCGCGACGAGCGTAGTGCCGTTGGCCAAGACCACGCCGTTGGCCGTGCGCACGATCACCTCGGCTTTGCCATCACCATCTAGATCATAGACTGTGACATTGTCACCGTGACCGATGCCGATGGAGGAAGAGCCGGGCGTGATGTTGTAATGATCCACGCTGTTTGGCCCCATGTTCATTTGCCAAAGCAAAGTGCTCCCAGTGCCATCGTGTTTGAATTTGTAAGCCTGGAGCCACTGCCGCGCCTCGAGGTTCGGATTGGTCCGCTCGACCACGAAATCATAGTTGCCATCCCCGTCGAAATCCCCCACCCAGCAGAACTTCACATCGTAAGACACACCCATCGCCACATCGTCCGGGGTCGGGGTCAGGGGAACGGGAACATACTGCCGCGTCGGGGTGCCGGTCGGTGCCGTGAAAGGCAGCGTGAAAGGTCCGCTCAAAGGATTGGCCCACTTCTCCGGCACCTCGGTGCCACCGGTGCCATTCACGGAGCCAGTCACCGGCCTGACCGAATAGGTGTAAACCGTGTTGGTGAGATTGGTGGACGTGAGCGTGGTGTCCACGAAGTTGGTCGTCGCATACACCGCCGCGCCGCCGTTGGCGGTGTTGATTTTGACCGGGGCGGCAGCGCCGGCCGAGCGCCAGACATTGAAGGCGATGTCCTCCGGGTCATTGCCCAGCAAGCGCCAGCCGACATACACCTGCGTGCTGCCGGTCCGCACAGCGACGACGCCGCGACCGAGTTTTTCCATCTGCCGCTGCGCGAAAGCGGACGGCGCGAGAACGGCGAGCGCGAGGGCCGGCGCGAGGAGTCGGAGCAGACGCGGGGGGAGCTTCACGGGAGAGAGTCAGGATTTGGCGGCGGTTTTTGTGGCCGCCCGGCTCAGGTGGCGAAGCAGCGCGCCGCCGGACCAAGCGGCGAGCAGTAGGAGGGCGGGTTTCCATGGAGAGGATGGAGCCGCGGGCAACGGGGCCGGCCCCGTGTCCGACGGCGTATCTGGCTGGAAAGTCGGCGGCGGATCGGGCGGAGGTTCCGGGGCCGCGGCAAGGGAAGCGGCGGGCGCGGCGATCACCAGCTCCGCGCCCGCGCCGCTGCGGGTGAGCGCGCGAAACCCGAGGAGCCTTTCGCTTTCGTCGAAGACTTGGATGCTGCCGCCGTAGCCGCCCGGCAGGCGGCTGAGAAATTGCCCGCGCAGCCGCAGCGGCCAGGCCTTCGGCGCGGGATAGGTGAGCGCGAATTCCGGCTCGCCCATTCTGTTCAGCGTCACCGCGGTGCGCTCCGGCGCGAGCGTGGCCTCGCCCGCCTGCACTTGGAATAGCGCGGGGGCCAGCGCGAGGAGACGGGGCTCGTAGGCGGAAAAATTCCTGGCGGACACCGGTTCCGATTCAGGCCCTGTCTCCCCGGCCAGCACGGCGCCCATCTGTGGCGAGAGGATGACCTTCAGCTCCACCCGCCCATGCTGGAGCCGCGCCACGGCGGTGCCTTCCCGCGGCTCATGCGCCTGCACCGCGCCCACCGCGAGCATCAGTGCACCGGCGAGAACCCGGCCGACGACACGCTTCATGGGGTGACGCGGATGCGGTAAAAGCGCTGCGTCCCCGTCGCGGCGCTGTCGGTGAAAACGTGCGGGGTGCCGTTGCCGGCGAAAGTCTGGCCGGCGATGTCACCCCACACCGGCGCGGTGAGCGAGTCCGCGCGCTGGAGCTGGTAGATGTGGCCGGCGTAAGTCTGCGCGGTGACGGTGACGGTGTTGCCGGCCTTGGCCGCGCTGGTCATGCGCAGGCTCGAGGAGTCGATGATGACGCCGTTGTTTTCGAGGTTTGCCGGCAGCGTCTGCCCGCCGGTGAGGAGGTCGAGCACGCCGTTGTTCACGAAGGCGTCGCCGGAAGAAAGAACCGCGCCGGATTGCAGGCGCATGGTGCCGTTGTTCACGGTGGTGCCGGTGATGACGATGTAGCCGGCGGTGAAAGTCGCGGTGCCGTCGTTGTTGAAGTCGCCGATGATGTCCACGTCCTCGGTCGCGAGGAGCGTGGCACCCGCGGCGATGTTGAGCGCGTCGGTGTCGAGGCCGCTGCCTTCGCTGAAACGCAGGGTGGCGCCGGTCTCGACGTTCGTCGCGCCCGCGCAGGTGATGACGCTGTTGTCGAGGGCGAGGGTGCCCTGCTCCACGGTGGTGCCGCCGGCCCAGGCGCCGGTGGTGTAAAGCAAGCGCCAGATGCCCGCGCCGGTTTTCACGTAGTTGGTGAGGGTGCCGGTGTTCTGCTCGGCGATGTCGCCGCGGAAAACGGCTTCCTGGCCAAGCGGGGTTTTTCCGCCGATGCGGTAGGTGACCGCCCGCCCGCCCGTGGCGCCACCGCGCAGATGCCCGCCGCCGTAGTAGGCGCGGAGTTCGCCGATCTCGATGGTGGTGCCCGCGCCCTGCGCGAGCGTGCCGGTGTAGTAGAGCCAGATGTTGGGGTCGAGCGCGATGGTCGCATTCGCATAGCCCGCCGGCGCGTAGCTCGTGCCGATGCGAAAGTCGCCGCCGCTCGCGTCGGTGAGGACATTGATGACGCCGGTGAAAGCCGACCAGTCCGTGAACAGCGTGGTGCGGATGTACGGGACGAAAAAGTTGAGCGTGCCCGCGCCGGTGAGCGTGCCGTACAGGTCCACGCGCGAGTCGGCGTTGAGCCGCGCGGTCGCGCCCGCGGGGACGACGAGATTGGCGTTGAAAGCGTTGTAGCTCGTGGCGTCGTCGTGCATGGAAATGACGCCGCCGTTGAGCGTGACCGGGCCGGTGCCGAGCGCGCCGGCGTTGGCCGCGTCGTTGGCGAGTTGGATAGTGCCGGCGTTGAGCGTGAGGCCGCCGGAAAAAGTGTTCGCCGCACTGCCCGCGAACGTGAACGTGCCCGCGCCGTTTTTCACCAGCGAGGCGGTGCCGTCGAGCGTGCCCGCGCCGCCGAGGGTGTAGCCGAGCGCGGTGTTCATCACGATGCTGCGCGGGGCGAGGCTGCCTGAGAGCGTGAGCGTGCGGGTCGTGGCGGTGTCGTCGTCGAGCACCACGGCGTCGTTGTATTGGAAAAAATCGGCCGCCGCGCCGTTGAGCCAGTTGGCCGTCGTGGCGGCGTCCCACGCGCCGCTGACGTTGCCTTTCCAAAGCAGCGTCACCGGGTCGCCGGCAACGACGAGCTTGATGAAGGTCTGGCCGGCCACGGCGGGCGGGAGGGTGAAGGTTTGGCGCGGGGTGTTGGGGATGTTGTGGGCGAAGGTGACGCCGCTCGCGGTGCCGGTCGCCGCGCCGTCGATGAGCACGTAATCGCCCGCCGCGAGGGAACCGCCGGTGAGGGTGAAGTTGAAAGTCAGCGCGCCCGTCAAGCCGAGCGAACCGCCGCCGAGATGCACCTTGTCATTCGCGCCGCCGGGCGAGGCCGAGAGCTGCATTGAGACCGTCATGTTCGCCAGCGCCAGCCCCGCCGTGCCGAGCGTGAGCGTGCCGACCGCGCCGCTCGCCGCGCCGGGCGAAAGCTGCGAGCCGGCCTGCATCGTGACCGCGCCCGCGATGCTGCCCGCGCCGCGCAGCTTCGCGCCGCTGGCGACGGTGATCGCGCTCGCGCCGAGCGGGCCATTCGCGATGAGGTCGCCCGCGCTCACGGTGGTCGCGCCGGTGTAACTCGTGGGGCCGGTAAGGGTGAGCGCGCCGGAGCCGAGCTTGGTGATGGCGGTGGTGCCGAGGTTGTTGGTGATGGCTCCGGCGAAGGTCGTGGAGGTGCCGTTCGCGCCGATTTCGTAGGTCGTGGGATTCGCCACCGCGCTCGCCCCGGTGAGCGTGGTGCCGCTGCCGCCGGTGAGCGCGCCGAGCGGGATGGTCACATTTCCATTGCGGTTCAGCAGGTCCGCCGTCCCGGTGCCGAGGTCGAACGTCGCGCTCGCGCTGCCGAGCGCGCCATTGAAGCGGAGGAAACCCGTGCTCGCGCCAAGCGCGAAAGTCCCCGCGAAAGCGCTGGTGTTGCCCGTGAGCGAAAAGGTGTTGTTGCCCAAGGCCAGGTTCGCCGTGCCCGCGCCGCTCCATGTCCCGGAGATCGCGCGCGTGCTGGTCAGGCTGATGGTCGTGCTGCCCGTCACCGCGACGGTGCTGGGATTCAGGTCGATAGTCGGCGCGAGCGTGCCGCCGGCGAGCGTCAGCGCGGTCGCTCCGAGGCCGGTGCCGCTGGTCACGGCGAGGGTGCCTTCTTCCAAAACGGTGGGATGCAGGCTGGTCGTGCCGGTCGTGGAAATGGTGAGCGTCCCGGTGCCGCGCTTCGTGAGCGGGCCGAGGAGATAGCCTCCGGTCGGCGCGCTGATGGTGTAGTTCCCGGCGGCATTCACCGTCATGCTCAAAAACGAATTCCCCACCCCGCTGGGCACGCTGACGACGGGCGACTGCGAGCCGGTGTCATCGAAGATCAGGTCGTCTAGTCCCGGCGAGGTCGTCGCACCGTTGAAGCTCCAGTTCGACACGCCCGGCGCCCACGAATTTGCCGCGCCGTCGCCCACCCATTTGATGGTGCGCGGCAGGCCCGAGTTCGTGACGACGAGCGCGCAAGTCTGCGTCCAGGTGCTGCCCGCGCTGTCGGTCACGGTGAAGTCGAACCGCGCGCGGCCGACGTAGTTCAGCGTGGGCGTGAAAGTGGCGATGGCGTTGCCCGTGCCGCTGAGCGCGACCGTGCCGCTGCTGGCCGGCACGGGCAAAGCCACGGTGAAAGTGGGGGCCGCGGAAAAGCCGCTCGTGAATTTCCGCATATCCACCGCGATGCTCGTCGGCGCACCGCTCACGTTTTTCGCCAAAGTACCGTGCGGGATGGCGAGGAAGTGCAGGTACTCCTCCAGCCGCGTGTAGCCCGCCACGGTGCCCGTGGGAAAAAACGTGGTGCCCGGCGTGATGACGCCGCCGCTGCTCGCGAGCACGGTGTTGTGGTCGTCCGTCGTCTTGCTCCACAGCAGCGCGTCTTCGTAAAAGTCGGGCATGCCGTCCTTGTCCGTGTCCACCGGCGCGGCGACGGAGGCGAGCGTGCCAAAGCCGCCGTTGCCCAGTCCGGTGCCCGCGACGCTGCTCACATGATGATGCGTTTGCGCCACGAGTTCGCTGATGAGCAGCGCCGCCACTTCGTCGCGCAGCGGCTTCGCGGCATCCACGCCGAGGCGCAGCGGCCCGGCATTCGAGACGATCTTTTTATACGCGAGCAAATAGCCGTCCTGCGTGACGGGCACGCCGATGAGCGGGTTCGCGCCGCTGACTGGCTGGAAGTTCGCCGTCATCGGGAAGGGCGTGGCCGAGGTGTTGTACGAGCCGGAAGCCATCGCGTAGTTGGTGCGGGTCACATCGAGCAGGCCGTTGATGTTTCCGTCCAGCGCGCTGTCCTCCATGTAGAGGCTGAAATTCGGCAGCCCGTTCGAGGTTTGCAGCGACGCCTTTTCCAGCGCCGTGGTCTTCGGCGTGCCGGAGATGAAGTAGCAGCCGCGCACGTTGGCGCGCCACGTCGCGTTGGACGGCGAGTCGCCCATGATGAAGCCGATGTCCCAGTCGAAGGTCACGTTGTTCACCCAGTCGAGCAGGCCCGCACGGACCTTGGGATTGCGCGTGTGGTTGTGCGCCCAGAGCGTGTGGTGCGTGGTGGTGTGGCTCATGTCCCACAGGCCGCCGCACGAGTGCGACTCCAGGCCCCACGCATTGAGCGACCACTGGAAGGTGAGGTTTTCCGGCGGGCTGCCAAAGCTGGAAAAGTTTTCGTCGTTGGAAAACATCGCGTCCGTGTGGTCGAGGATGGCGTTCTGCGAGCCGCTGTCGAAGTCGATGGAGTCCGCGCTGTTGCCGTCGCGAAAGCGCAGGTGGCGGATGACGATGTCATCGCCCGACACGCGGAACGTCCCGTCCTTCAACCCGAACCCATCGCCCGGCGCGGTCTGCCCGGCGATGGTGATTTTCGACGCCGTGATGCGCAGTTCCTTGGCGATGTGCGCGTAGCCGCTCACGTCGAAAACGATCGTCCGCCCCGCGCCCGGCACGCCCACGGTGAGCCCGTCCGCGAGCGAGCCTGCGCCGGACGCGTTCGTGTTCGTGACGTGATACACGTCGCCACCGCGTCCGCCTTTGGCAAAAGCGCCCGCGCCTTCCGCGCCCGGAAACGCCGGGATGGTCTGCGCGCGTGCCGCGGTGGCGAGCGTGCAAACGGCCGCCCCGAGCGCAAGGACGCGGCACGTGAAAGCAGTGGACAGATGGAACATCGGAATGAGGGGCGGGGGTTCATCCGTAAGTTGCACCGCTCTGCGCGTTTCTCCAATAACCCAAATGGGTTAGTGGCTTCGCGGTGACAGCCGCCGCAGGCATCCCAGAAATTAGCCGTCCCGCTCCCGCCCACGCCGGAGGCGTCCCAGAAATTAGCCGGTGGCGGAGCGCAGCGACCCCACCGGAACCCGCCGCCAACCGGCATGCGCCCCGGCAGGGGTGCGGGAAACCCCTCGCGCCTTCAATCCACATATTTCTCCTCAAACTCCACCCCGCTCTTGCGCAAAAAATCCACATACTCCTCCCGAAACGTCCGCGTCCGGTGATGCTCCTCCTGCTGCCCGA
>JANPHJ010000006.1:0-3754 GCA_031424395.1 Chthoniobacter sp. | reverse complement strand
CGCGAAACCGCGAAATCCCCAGTGCCGATCAAAGTTGTTCCCGAGGAATTATCGCCAGTCTCAATTTTACCTTTGATCGTGCCGTCCGCAGTGGCGTCGAAATTCACGCTTTTCGAACTCTGCCCGAAAAACAAATCAGTGAAACTGGTGAGCTGAGTAATGTGCACTGCCTGAGACACACCAGTCAGGGTTTGTTTGTTCGGGTCGGCGATTCCCAAGATTCCACCTTGGAAAAACGTGCCTTCAATAAAAATGGCCGATGTCCCTGTCGCCAAATCGGTTTGAGGCACGCCGATGACAAACAAACCGACCGCATTCGTGCCAAGGGGATCCACCAAACCAAGTCCCAAATCAATAGCCGTTCCAGAGATACCCGTGAAGACACCCGCGTAAGTGCCCGAGACTGCGGCTTGGCTGCCGCCATAGACTGGGCCGCCGCTAAGCGCCCATGTTTGCTCTTGCATGAAGACGAAGGCGACGAGGAGGGAGAGAACTTTTTTCATGGCGCACAATCAATCGGTGCCGGGAACTGCCGTCAACGCTTTTCTCCCGAATTCTTGGCGACATTTTGGCCACATCTTCCGAAGGCCACATTTCGCTTGGTCGGGGCGGGCTTCGCGGCTTCCATGAGCGCCCTTCGTGAAAGCCCCTTTCAGCCTTTTCCTCGCCTTTCGCTACCTCAAGCCCAAGCGCACCTTCGTCTCCGTCATCACCATCATCTCGGTCCTCGGCGTGACCCTCGGTATCATGGTGCCCGTGGTCGTGCTGGCGGTAATGACCGGTTTCGACCGTTCGCTCCAGCGGGCCGTGCTAGGCTTTGAGCCGCATCTGCGCGTGGTCGGCGGTGATTTCATGCGCAACTGGCGCGAGGTGCTCCCGCAGTTGGAAAAGGTGCCCGGCATCATCGGGGCCGCGCCGTATGTGACCGGGGCGGTGCTGGTCGAGCGGGCGGACGAGGCGCGGCAGAGCACGCGCACCGTGCAGGCCATCATCCGCGGCATCAATGTCGTGCAGGAGGAGCAGCTTATTGATTTGCAAAAATTCGTTACCCCGCCTGCGGCCCTCGAAATGTCCAGCGACGAGGTCATCCTCGGGCGCACCCTCGCCGCCGACCTCGGCGTGGAAGTGGGCGACGACATCACCATCTACGCGCCGGGCAATATCAGCGGCCTCGTCGCCGAGCTGCGCCGCACCGACGACGACCCCGCGGCCAAGCCCCGCACCCTCGCCGATCTCAAGGCCGACGGCGGCATCGTCATCCCCGGCCCTATGCGCGTCGTTGGCCTGTTCAACTCCGGCACCAACGGCTTCGACTCCACCTTCATCCTCATGCCTCTGCATAACGCGCAGGAGCTTTACGCACTGAAGGACGCCGTCCACGGCATCGCCGTAAAAACGCGCGACCCGTACCACATCGAGCGCGTCCAGGAGGCCATCGACGCGCAGTTCCAAGGCTCCGTCGGCACCATCACTTGGTACGACGAAAACCGCGCGCGCTTCGACGCCATCCGCATGGAGCGCCACGTCATGTTCGTCATCCTTTTCTTCATCATCATCGTCGCCGCGTTCGGCGTCATGAGCACGCTCATCACCGTCACCGTGCAAAAGACCCGCGAAATCGGCATCATGAAAGCGCTCGGCGCCAGCCCCGCGCAAATCGTCTGGGTCTTCCTTGCCCAAGGCATGACCGTGGGCCTGCTCGGCACCAGCCTCGGCCTCGGCAGTGCGCTTACCGTGCTCGCCTACCGCAACGACTTCCGCGACTGGCTCTCGGCCAAACTCCACGTCGTCATCTTCCCGCCCAGCATCTACGAGTTCGACGGCATCCCCGCCGAAATCGTGCCGAGCGACATCGCCATCATCTGCGTCAGCGCCCTCGTCATCTGCACGCTCGCCGCCTTCATTCCCGCATGGCTGGCCTCGCGGCTCGATCCGGTGAAAGCCCTGCGCTCCGAGTAGCCTAGGCCGCTGGGTCGAAGAGACTGTTTGAAAAAATGCGGCAGCGGGGAAAAAGGGCCACGGATGACCCGGATGAAACACGGATGTTGCCGATTCTTCAGCCGTGAAAATCCGTGAACATCCGTGAACATCCGTGGCTCAATAGCTACCCCATCGCGAAACGGCAGCGCCTTATTTCAGCGTCTTGAGATACGCGAAAAGGTCGGTCACCTGCTCCGGGGCCATCGTGTCCAGCAGGCCCTCGGGCATGATGGAGCGGCGGAGGAATTTCGCGGTGCGGATGTCGCGCTTTTCGATGCGGCGGTCGGGCGCTCCGGGCAGGCGGAGGACGGTGGCCTGCGCGTCCTCGCTGGCGAGGAAGCCTTCGACGAGGTCGCCGGATTTCAGCTCGACGCGGTAGAGGCGGTAGCCGTTTTCCATCGCAGCGTTGGGCGTGATGATATTGCGCAGCAGGCCCTCGACGCCCATCGCGCCCGCGCCGGAAAGGTTCGGCGCGAGGTTGCCGCCTTCGCCTTGGATGAGGTGGCAGGCGCGGCAGAGGGCGGTGGTTTCCTTGCCCTTCGCGGGGTTGCCCTCCTTGCTGGCGAGCGCGCGGTATTTGGCGAATTTCGCGTCGAGCGCCACGGCTTCGTCATCGGTGAGGATGGGCGGAAAGTCGCTGGTCTTGGCGATGGTCGCGCCCGCGTGCGGCTTGCCCCACGGGCCCGCGCCGGGCGCGTAAAAGACGAGGCCGGCGGGCTTCGGCTGGGCTTCGTAGCTGCGGTCGAAATCGTTGCGGATTTCCTGCGCGGTGCGGACGCGGTTCCAAAGGCGGAACTCGCTCAATGCGCCCGCAGTTCCTTTGCCCGCGCCGGTCCAGCCGAGGCGGACGTTTTCCATTTTGTGCGGCGCCGGCTTCGACTGGTCGTTGTCGAGTTCGCCGTCCTGGTAGATTTTGCAGAGCCCTTTTTCGTCGCGCGTCACGGCGATGTGCGTCCAGATGTTGGGCACGACCGGCTTCTTCGCGACGATGGCATCGTGAATCGTTCCGCCCACAAAAACATGCACGGCGCTCGCGTAGAAATTGATGTCGAGCGTGCCAGGCGCGCCGAGGAGGCCGTCGTTGTTGTCGATGCCGGGATCGAGGCGCACCCACGTCTCCACGGTGAACGGGCCGTCGAGCGTGACGCCCGTTTCGCCCCACGCTTCGGGGGTGCCGTTGAGCGCGAGCACGGGGCGGAAAAGCGCGCCGAGTTCCTGCATCAGCGCGGCGAGAGCGGCGTCGGCGCCGAGCACGGTCTGGAGTTTGTCGAGGGTCGGGCCGTCGAGATCGGTCTTGGCGATGGTGCCGGCGCGCACGGCGGCGACGACGGTTTGCGCGCCAGGTTTCGTGGTGGTGAGGCGGTCGAGCGCGCCGCGGCGCTGGGCGGGCGAAAGCTCGGGCCACAAGGCCAGCAGCAGCTTCCCGGCCTGTTCGCTCTTCGAGGAGGCGAGCGCGCTGAGCGCTTCGTCGCGGACGAGCGGGTCTTTGGATTCGCGGGCGAGCTTCGCAAAAAGGTCGGCGTTTCCGCTGCCGAGTTCGGCGAGAGCGCGGAGCGCCTGGAGCACAGGCTTGAAGCCTGTGCGGTCGCCGGTCGTCCCGACCGGCGTGTCCCCTGCGGTCGGGACGACCGCAGTCCGCACGGATTGGAAATCCGTGCTCCGCGCAAGCGCAATCAGTGCGGGTTCGGTGGCGGTGAGGTGGAAGCCGGCGGCGAGTTTCAGGCCGAGGTCGAGGCTGGCGGGGTCGGGGCTGGCGAGGAGGGCGGTGGCGGCG
>JANPHJ010000005.1:0-4493 GCA_031424395.1 Chthoniobacter sp. | reverse complement strand
ATTTGTTCAGTCGCATATTGCGGAAGCGGTATCGGATCGGGTAGAGGGGGTCAATGACCGATTCCGATGCTCTGAAAAACCTCCGTGATGCGGTGCGGGTGCGGCACTTTGCCCACGGGACGGAGAAGTCGTATGGGATGTGGCTGCGGTCGTATATGACGGCCGTGCGGGACTAACCGGCGGAATGGCCGCCGGAGAAAAAAATCGAACGGTTTCTGACGGAGGAGGCGCGGCGTGGGGTTTCGGCGAGCACGCAGAACCAGGCGTTGAGCGCACTGGTGTTTTTTTACAAAGCGGTCTTGAAGATGCCAGTGGGGGAGTGGGGTCAGCTTCAAAATCTCGCTCTTGGCAGGTGCTACAAGGGTTCTCCGTTCGATCAACGGGGGAAGGCTGGTCAAAAAGCGCCAGTTTTGGGTTGCTCCAGAGTAAACCCCATTTGAAAAATGAAGATTCAAGTCTGCGCCGCCACGGGGCAAGCCGGTATCGCCACGGCGCAAGTCTGGACTTCGGGGGTGCAAGTCTGGAGCCAGGCAGTTCAAGCGTGGACGGCGGAGTTGCAGGGCGGAATGTCGGCGGATCAAGCATGCGTCTGGCCGGCGCAAGCGTGAGCGGCCGTTCCGCAAGCCGGCGGGCGGGCGGTGCAGGCGGATTTCCGCCGGCGCAAGTCTGCGGGGTGGCCCGGCAGGCGGGCGGGGCGGCGGCGCAGGGCATGGGTGCGGCGGTGCAGGGCGCATGGCCGGGACTCCACCGCGCCGCGGGGCGCGAGGCGCAGCGGAAGATTGTGCTTCCCTTTCACCCCGGTACGGGACGGAATGCGCCCGCGATCCGGAATCCAACGACTGCATAACCCCGCGCGACATGGCCTTCTACGATAGTGGCGCAACCTATGATTCCGGGCTCCACTACGATGAAGCGCCTGTCCCGCCGGTAAAATCCAAACGTATGGCTCAATCCAAACTCGATCTGCGCAACCGCACGGATGATGAACTGGCCACCTTCTGCGACGCCCATGTGGCGGCGATGACGGGCAATGCCAGCTTTCCCACGCCCGACCCGGCGGCGGGCGTTTTTGCGACCACACTCACGGCTTTCAAGACGGCGCTGACGGAGGCGCAGCAGGCGCAGGCGGCGGCGCAGCAAAAGACCTCGGTGAAGGAGGCGGCGCGGGTGGCCCTGGAGGCGGCGCTCAATGGGCGGCGCAATTACGTGGACAACAAGAGCGGCGGCGACGAGCCGAAGATTCTCAGCACGGGCTTTGGGGTGCGCGCGGCAGCCACGCCGATCGGGGCGCTGCCGGCTCCGGTGGATTTCCTGGCGACGTTTGGCGACAACCCCGGGGAGGTGGACCTGACGTGGAGCGCGATCAAGGGGGCGAAGAGTTACATCGTGGAAGTCCGCGAAAATGTGGCGGGGACGGCCTGGGGCGGGGCGAACGTGGTGACGAAGAGCCGGGCGACCATGGGCGGGCTGACGACGGGAAAGACCTACGCTTTCCGCGTGCGGGCCGTGGGCGCGGCGGGCAATGGGCCGTGGAGCGATGAGAGCATCAAGCTCGCGCCGTAAGGACCGGCCATGGCTTTCGATCCCACGCTGCCCGCGGACCAGAGCGAGATCACTGCGCCGGAACTGCGCGGGCAGTTCAACGGGCTGAAGGCGCTGGTGGATGCGGTGCCCGCCGGGCCGCAGGGCCCGCCGGGGGAGGTGACGGAGCAGGAGCTGCTCAATGAGCGGATCAACCACGCGCGCAATCCGACCTCGCTCTCGGCGCTGGGGCTGAGCGTGAGCGATCCGCCGACGCAGGCGGAGGTGCAGGCGCTGGCGGTGCGGCTCGATGATCTGCTCACGGCGCTGCAGCGGCAGCCGTAGGGGGAGCGGCGCGGGGGGGGGATAGGGCGCGGCCTTTACGAGCCGCGCCGCGCTTCGGCGGCCAGCGTTTGCGCCCTCTGCACCGCGGCGTCCGCCTCGGCCCGGCGTCCGAGTTTTTCAAAAATGCTGCCGAGCATGAGGTAGTGGCTCGGCTGCTCGGGTTCGCGGCGCATGGCCTCCCATTGCTGTGCCAGAGCGGCTTCCGGGCGGCCGCGCTCGAGCTCGATGCGGACGATGTCGGTGAGCGGGCCGGCAGCGTAGATGTCGAGCCGGCTGGCGGCGCGGAGCGCGGCGATGGCGGCATCGGGCTGGCCCGCGCTGTAACGCAACCGGCCGAGCGTGACCCACGAATCGAGATGCCACCAGTGCGCCGCCGCGTAGTCCGCGACCGCGGGCAGCGCCGCCGCCACACCTTGCCGCGCCTTGCGGAGTTCGCCCTCGTATTTCACCAGCTCCCACGTTTCAGGAAAACGCGCGCGGGACTCGGCGAGCACGGCCAGAGCCTCGTCATCGCGCTGCGCCTCGTGGCGGATCCGGGCGAGATGCAGTGCCGCCGGCCAGGTCCGCGGGTAGCGGCGCGCCGTGTTGTCGGCGTCGGCCTTTTCCACCCGCAGGAGCGTCTCCGCCTCCGCGGCGCGGCCCTGTTTGACCAGGCAGATGCCGAGATTCATCCGCGCGGGCGGGTAGTCGGGAAAACGCGCGATCATCTGGCGGAGGATGGCTTCCTGCTTCGCCAGCGCGCCGTGCTCGCCGGAGAGCGAGGCCAGCGTGCTGAGGATGCGCGGCGTCGCGCCGCCGTCGGCGATGGTGCGCAGGCAGAAAGTTTCCGCGTTAACCCAGTCGCCCGCGCGCACCGCGGTCCGCGCGCCGAGCGCCACGAGCGCGGCGCAGGCGCAGGCCGCCGCCGCCATCTGCCACCACCGCGGCAGCGCGAGCACCGAGCCCGCGAGCAGCAGCAGCGCGCCGATGCTGGCGAGGTAGATCCAGTGCTCGGCGACTTCGGCATTGAGCGGGAAGAGATTCGAGATCGGCAGAAACGCCACGGCGAACCACAGCGCGCCAAAGCACCGCAGCCGCTGGCCCGGCCCGCGCTGCCGGCACAGCCAGACCGCGCCGAGACCCGCGAGCAGGCCAAGGATGGAGAGGTATTCGTAGTGCGGATGCCCGCGCCACGCCGCGACGCTGCGGTAGATCGCGGGCTCGGACAGCGCGCGCTCCATGTAGAGCCGGCCCGGCCACAGGATCAGCCCCGCATAGTCACCGAGCGCCCGCAGCATCAGGAGAAAGCGCCCGTCGAACGGCAGCGGCGGACCGCTTTCCATAGGCGCGCGCGCCCCCGGCAGCGCATGCAGCGCGGCATAGGAGCCCAGCACCGTGAGCGCCCCGGCCAAGGCCACGCCTTTCACCCGCCAGCTCAGGCTCCGGTCAAAGGCGAGGAGTTGCACGGCAATGAGCGCCAGCCAGAGCAGGGCGATTTCCTTGGCGCACAAGGCGAGCAGCATCAGCACCGCCGCCAGCCCGCCGAGACCGGCCCGCCGGGCGAGGGTGCCCGGCCGAGCGGCGTGCAGCGCCAGCAGCCAGGCGGGCAAGGCCAGGACGCTGGCGAGGCTGTCGGCCCGTCCTGAGATGTAAGCGACCGCGGCATTGTGGATCGGATGCACAACCCAAAGCAGCGCCACTAACAGGGCCACATAATAACTCCCATCCCGGCCCGCGCCGCGATCCTTGCTGCCGGTCAGTCCGGGCAGGAGGCGCCGGAGAAGTTCAAACAGAAAAATGCCGCTGAGACTGTGCAGCAGAATATTGGTCAGATGGTAGCCGGCGGGGTCGCCGCGCCAGACCCAGTAGTCCAGCATGTAGGACCAGTTTTGCACCGGACGGTAATAGGTGGAAAACGAGTCAAAGAAGAGATAATGACGGAACACCTCCGCCCCAAACGCCGGACTGCGAAAGAAGGGGTTTTCACCCACTAGGTAGGCGTCATCCCAGATCAGGTCGCCGCTCAGCGCCGGTGCGTACACTAGCAGACCCGCCACGGCGCAAAGCAGCCACGCCACCCATGGCCTGGCCAGCCAGCGACCGAGAAATTTCGCGCGGCTAGTTAGCACCGCTTCCGTCATTTGTGAGGAACACGATTGAGAAATGAGAACGGGTGAAGTGAAGCATGGGGCCACTGGTTAATAAGCTAATCGAGTGCCCTGCATGACCGGTATCGGCAAAGCATCAGCCGCCCTCCCGCAGAGCAGGAGGACGGCTGAAAACTAAGATTCCAGGTAAGCCCGAGGCCTAGTAGAAGGGCGACCAGAAGTCGCTCGGGGCCACGTCGGACAGCTTGTCAAACGTCGTCGACGACAGCTTTGGCAGACCATCCACCGAGAAGATTCCGCCGTTGTACTGGTTGGTCAGCATGTCGGTGCCGCTGGAGTTATACAGGACCGAGCCCTTCTTGAGGTAGGCTTGGATGTCCGTCCAGTTGACGGTCGCCCCGCCGGCCTTGTTGGTCTCGATGGCGTACTGGTCGATGGCCGAGTCAATGACGCGGAGATCTTCCAGCATGCGGGTGGCCTGGGAGCGCTTGCGGGCGCGCAGGAAGTTGGGCACCGCGATCGCCGCGAGGAGGGCGATGA
>JANPHJ010000004.1:0-17455 GCA_031424395.1 Chthoniobacter sp. | reverse complement strand
AACATCCGCAGCCCGCACGCGACCGAGGCGATCCAGCGGCGGCAGCTCGACCTGCTGCTCGAGTTGAACGCCGCGCATCGCGAAGCGCGTGGCGCGGACCCGCGGTTCGATGCGCGCATCCAGTCCTTCGAGCTGGCCTTTCGCATGCAAATGGAAGCGACCGATGCCTTCGACCTCGCCCGCGAGCCAGCGCACATCCGCGCCGCCTACGGCGAGCACGTGCATGGCCGGCAGACGCTCATCGCGCGGCGGCTGCTTGAACGCGGCGTCCGCTTCGTCCAGCTCTGGCACGGCGCGGGCCAGCCGTGGGATCATCACGACAACATCGAGGCAAATCTGCGCAAGAACTGCGGCGAGATCGACGGCCCGATCGCTGCACTGCTCACCGATTTGAAACAGCGCGGGATGCTCGACGACACGCTCGTCCTCTGGGGCGGCGAGTTTGGCCGCACGCCCACGGTCGAGCTGAACGACGGCGGAAAGTCCAAGCTCGGCCGCGACCACAATCACTACGGCTTCACCGTCTGGATGGCCGGCGGCGGCATCCGCGGCGGCACCGTGCATGGCGCGACCGACGAGTTCGGCTTCCGCGCCGTCGAGCAGCGCACCACCGTCCACGACCTCCACGCCACGATGCTGCATTGCCTCGGCTTCGACCATGAGCGGCTCACGTATCGGCACGCCGGGCGCGACTTTCGGCTCACGGACGTCGAGGGAAATGTCGTGCGCGCCGTGCTTGCGTGAAAATGGGCGCGTGCGCTCGGCACCATACCCCCGCTGCGCTCAGGATAAAGTGGTTGCGATGACCCCGCGGCCCGGCGCGCGCGCCGGCTTTAGGTGCGCGAACCGCGTCGCCCAGTCGGGCGGCAGCCGCATCGGTTTACCCGCCGGCATCTGGATGACCGCGAGCATCTGCCGCGAGGTCACCAGCAGCGCGCCGTCGGCGGGCCGGCGAATCTCGAAGGCGCACCAAAAACGCAGCCGGTCCACCGTTTCCAGCCGCCCGTGGATGATGAGCTGGTCGCCGAGCACGGCGGGCTTTTTGTAGTCGATCTCCGTACGCACGACGACCGGGTAAATCTGCGTGCGCGCCATTTCCACCAGCCCCATGCCGAGCTGCTCGGCGAGCAGCGTGCGCGCGGTCTCGATGAAGCGCAGGTAGGCGATGTTGTGGACTACCGCGGCGCAGTCGGTGTCGAAAAACATGATCTGCACGGGCACCTCGATGCGCGGAGTTTCGGGGACGGACGGCTCGGGAATTTGGTGTTTCACGGGGCGGGGAAAAGAATCTACTTTCCGCCGGGTGAACAGCTCTTTAGCGCAAGAAAATGCGGCTTGTCCGCCGCCGTCGGAGAAAGAAAAGGCGTGGCCGCGCTGGCTGCCAACGCTGCTCATCGTGGCCGCGGCACTCGCCTACTACGGCAGCTATCTGCGGTATTGGTTCAACCCGCACGACGAAGGCGGCACGGTCTGCCTCATCGCGCAGCGGCTCATGCAGGGCGAGCGCCCGTGGGCCGACGTGGCGCTGGGCTACAACGTCGGCTGGTTTTACCCGCTCGTTGCGCTTTTCAAAATCACCGGCGTGAACTACCTCGCCGCACGCGCCTTCTTTTTCGCGCTTTCCACGATCACCGCGCTGCTCGGCTGCGGCATTGTCACGCGCCTGAGCGGATCGCGGTGGGTAGGCCTGGGCGTGGGGCTCGTGCTGGTCGCGCTGCCGGGCTCGCAGTTCAAAAACTACATTCCCCTCGCCGGGGTCGCGAACACCGCCTGCCTGCTCCACCTGCTGTCCGTAGATGTTGCCGCGCGGCGCAAATGGTTCGCCGCCGTCGCACTCGGCGGCGCGGTGCTCGGGCTGACCGCGCTGGTGCGCGTGGAGATCGCGATTTTCTTCGCCGTTATCTGGGCGCTGCTGCTGCTCCTCGTGCTGCTCGACAAACGGCTCGCACTGGCGCAGCGAGGCACGCACCTGCTGCTAGGCGCGGCGCTGTTCGCCGCGGTGGTCGGCGCCGTGCAGGTCCCGCCTTACCTTTATTTGCGCACGCTCGGCGTCGAGGTGGTGCTGCTGGGTCAAGTCCCCACCTGGTTCCACGCACTGCGCGGCGGACTGCGCGACCAGATCGGCGCGGCGACGAAAACCACACCCACGCCCACACCCGCGCCCGCCGCCGTGGTGGAAAATGCGCCCCCAAAGACCGCGTCGCCCGCGCCCGTCATCGACCGGTCCTTGCTGCGCCGTCATCCGGTCTCGGACCTGTGGCACCGCGTCGGCCTGTGGAACCGCATCCTCACTTTCCTCACCTACGCGCCGCTCGTCGGCTTCGGCATTTTCTTCCTCGGCGGCGTCTTCGGCTGCGCTCGGCGGGTGTTGCGAGGTGACTTCAAGCTCGATGAGCACTCCGTGAAATGGCTGCTCCTCATCGGCGGGTCGCTGAGCACGTTTCCGCAGTTCTTTTTCTTCCGCCCCGACCGCCCGCACCTGTCCGAGTTCATGCCCGGCTACATCCTCGCCATGGCCGGCTGCATGGTGCTGTGCCGGTCAAAAACGTGCGGCCGCCTGCGCATCCTGCTGACCACAGCCTTTGCCCTCGGCCTGCTCACACACCTCGCCGTGTTTGCGCTCTACGCTTTCCAGCATCCGTCCGCCGGCACCATCGCCGCGCGCACCGGGCGGAAGACGAAATTCGCCGCCGAAAACGGCGTTGCCGTCCGCTCCTCGAAAAAGGAAGCCGCCTCCCTCACCGCCGTCCGCGACGCCGTCCTCGCCCACTCACGCGCCGACGATTTCCTCATCTGCTACCCCTACATGCCCGGCTACAACCTGATGACCAACCGGCGCACTTACCTCCACAACGTCTATGTCGATAACGCCACGCACGACGCCGACTGGACCGCGCTGACCATCCGCGATTTCGAGGACAAAAAGCCCGCCGTCGTCGTCATCGACAACCGCGCCATCAACGGCAGCGCAGCGTCCCGCTTTTCCCACTGGGCCGCGCCGGTCTATGACTACGTGAAAATCCACTACGCCCGCGTTGCCGAGGTCAAAACCTCCGCCACCGAATCCATTCAAATCTTCGCCAAATCTTTCGCCCCCATCGAACCATGAACCGCAAAGCCATCATCCTCGCCGGCGGTGCGGGCACGCGCCTGCACCCGCTCACCCGCATCGCCTGCAAGCAACTGCTGCCCGTCTATGACAAGCCGATGATCTACTACCCGCTCGCCACGCTCATGCTCGGCGGCATCCGCGAAGTGCTCATCATCTCCACGCCCAAGGATTTGCCGCAGTTCCGCGGGCTCTTCGGCGACGGCGCGCACCTCGGCATGCGCTTCGAATATGCCGAGCAGGACAAGCCCGCGGGCATCGCGCAGGCTTTCCTCATTGGCGAAAAATTCATCGGCTCGGATGGCGTGACGCTGATCCTTGGCGACAACATTTTTTACGGCAAACTCGACTTCTTCCGCGACGCCCTGCGCGTGGTGGAAACCGACGGCGGCGCGTGCGTCTTCGGCTACCAGGTGCGCGACCCCGAACGCTACGGCGTCGTCGAGTTTGGCCCTGACGGGAAAGCGCTCAGCCTCGAGGAAAAGCCCGCGAAACCGAAGAGCCATTTCGCCGTGCCCGGCCTCTACGTCTATGACCGCGACATCGTGCAGGTCGCCCGCGACCTGAAACCCAGCCCGCGCGGCGAACTCGAAATCACCGACGTGAACCGCGAATATCTTCACCGCGGCCGGCTCAACGTGCGCGTGCTCGGCCGCGGCATGGCCTGGCTCGACACCGGCACGCAGGCCAGCCTGCTGGAAGCCAGCAACTACATCGCCGCCATCCAAAACCGGCAGGGACTGATGATCGCGAACATCGAGGAAATCGCTTTCAACCAAGGCTTCATCGACCGCACCGGTCTCCAGGCGGCCATCGCCGCGCTGCCCAACAACGAATACCGCGAGTATCTCCAGGCGGTGTGCGACGAGAGCCATTGAGCCCCGCGGTGGCCGCGCAGCACGGCAAAGATCAGGCACCGCCGCGGGGGAGCGGTGCGCTGAGGAGGAGTGGCCATCCGCCGCGCCCGCGAGGTGTCACCGGGCGGGCGGCTCCTGGCCGTCCGGCTCGGGCTGGATGGCGCGCTCGATGGCAAGCGCGCGCAGGTATTGTGCACGCTCGAAGGCGGCTGGGTCGGGGCAGTTTTTCTGGCTGAGGATGCCTTTGAGCTGCCCGACGGAGGCGTATTCGTGGGCCTCCATCCAGGCGCACAGCTCGCGCTCGAGCGTGGCGAGGTGGGCGAGGCCGCGGCGCAGGAGCACGGAGCAGAGCATGGTCACGTCGGCCCCGGCCATGAGCATTTTCACCACGTCAGTGCCGCGGTGGATGCCGCTGGTGGCGGCGAGGCTGGCGCGCAGCCGCCCGTGGAGGATGGCGATCCAGCGCATGGGTAGGCGCGTTTCGACGGGAGTGCTGAGGACGATGGTGGGGGTGACGGAGCGCGCTTCGAGGTCGATGTCGGGCTGATAAAAGCGGTTGAACAGCACGAGGCCGTCCGCGCCCTGCTGGTCGAGCTTCCGGGCGAAGTGCGCGAAGTTGGTGAAGAACGGGCTGAGCTTCACGGCGACGGGGATTTTCACCTGTGCGCGGACGGAGGCGACGATAGTGAGGTAGCTCAGCTCCACCCCGGGGGCGGACCGGCGCCAGCCGGTCCTTGCGGAAGTCGGCCCGCGGGTTGTGCCGGGGCGCGGCGGTTCAGCCAAGCACGTCCTGCATGACGGCGCGCAGGTCGGCGACGGTGAAGGGCTTTTGCAGGAAGCTGGCCAAGCCTTGGCCGGCGAAGCGGACGAGGGCTTCCTGCTGGTTGAAGCCGCTCATCAGCACCACGCGCGCGTCGCCGCGCAGCCGGCGCAGCTCGGCAAAGGCCTGTTCGCCGTCCATGCGCGGCATGGTGAGGTCGAGCAGTACGAGGGTGAAGCGGCGCGGGTCCGTGGCGAAGACGGCCACGCCCTCCTGGCCATCCGACGCCAGCACGGCGGTGCAGCCGAGGTGCGGGAGCATGCGGGCGACGGTGCTGCGCACGGTTTCCTCATCATCCACCACAAGTACCGTGCCGGTGCCGCGCCACTCGGGCACGGGCGCGGATGGGGAGGCGGCGTCGGCCGGTGCGGGCGCGCTGGCGGCGGCGGGGAAGAGGAGCTTGAAAGTGGTGCCGCGTCCGGGTTCGGAATGCACCTTCAGCGCGCCTTTGTGGCCGCGGACGATGCCGAGCACGGCGGCAAGGCCGAGCCCGCGCCCGGTGAATTTCGTCGTGAAAAAGGGGTCGAAAATCCGCGCCTGGGTTTCCGGGCTCATGCCCGTGCCGGTGTCGGCGACCTCGAGAAAGACGTATTCGCCCGCGGACAGGCTGGCGTCCACGAGGGTGCCGGCGAGGTAGGCGCGATCGACGCGGGCGAGGCCGGTGGCGAGGCTGATCACGCCGCTGGTTTCGCCGATGGCCTCGGAGGCGTTGATGACGAGATTCATGATGACCTGGCGGAGCTGGGTGGCGTCGGCCTCGATGGGCGGGAGGTTTTTTTCGAGATGGAAACGGAGCACGGCTTTTTTGCTGATGGAGAGGTGCAGCATCTGCGCGGTGTCCTCCACGAGTTGGCCGAGGTCGAGTTTTTGCACCAGGAACCGCCCCCGGCCCGAGTAGGCGAGCATCTGTTTGCAGAGGTCCGCGGCACGCCTGGCGGACTCGGTAATCTGCGCGAGGCAGTCCTGCACGGACGACGTGGGCGGCAGCTCCATGGCGGCGATGCTGGCGTGGCCGAGGACGCTGGTGAGGAGGTTGTTGAAATCGTGGGCGATGCCGCCGGCGAGGACGCCGAGGCTTTCGAGCTTCTGGGTCTCCTGCACTTTGCGCTCGAGCTGCTCGCGCTCGAGGGCGGCGGCGTGCAGCGCCAGTTCGGCCTCGCGGCGCTGGGTCACGTCGCGCTGAATGCCAAGGAAGCCGGTCATGGCGCCGCGCGCGTCGCGCACGGGGGAGATGAGCAGTGCGTTCCAAAAAGGGCTGCCGTCCTTGCGGTAGTTGAGGATTTCACCGTCAAAAAAGCCGTCGTCGCGGAGCGCCGCCCCCAGTTTTTGCACGGTCGCCGGAGCGGTGTCCGGGCCTTGCAGGAGGGCGCAGTCTTTCCCCAGCATCTCCGCCTCGGGGTAGCCGGTGAGCCGGGCGAAGCCTTCATTGGCGTAGGTGATGCGCCGGTCGAGACCGGTGAGCAGCACGCCGAGCGAGACATCGCTGAGGGCCTGCTCAAAGATCCGCTGGATGCCGGCGGCTTGGGCGCGCGTCTGGTGCAGGGCCGAGACCAGCCAGCCGAGCACCGCGCTGGTCGCCATGTAGGTCCACAGCACCGCCACCCCCTCGACCGGCTGCGGCCGGAAAAACGGCCCCCGGCCCGTGGCCGTTCCATACGCCGCGCCGACCGAGATCAGGATGAGGGCGAGGGAAGTGCCGGACGGCCCGAAGCGCAGCGCCGCCCACGCCACCAGCGGCAGCGGCACAAAGGCCAGCGCCCACGGCTGCCCGTCGGAGCCGCGGTTCAGCACGAAGACGCCCCAGGTCACCACCACCGTGGCGCCGAGCCAGACGGCGAATTCCGCGGAGCGGAAAAGGATCGCGCGGACCTCCTGGCGGGTGAAGGCGAAGACCAGTGGTGCGGCAGCGATGACCCCCATGATGTCGCCCGCCCACCAGGTGAGCCACCCGGCGATGCGCCCAGCCGGCAGCAGGCCGGCCAGCGCGAGCGAGGTGGAGCCGAGGGTCGAGCTCACCAGCATCCCGGCCACGGCGGCGCTCGCGAGCAGCAGGATGTCGTGCTCGCGGTCAAAGGCCGGATGAAAACCGATGCGCCGCAGGATCGAGGCGGCCAGCATCGGCCCGAGGGTATTGCCCACGGCGATGGCTAGGGCCACGGGCAGCGGGATGCCGTTGGCGAGATTCACTGCCACGGAGCCCAGCGCGACCCCCGGCCAGCAGCCAAAGCCGCTGCGCAGCAGCACCGCCACGGCGAGGCCGGTCGGCATCCAGAGCAGCGTGATGTTTGAGCCGAAGGCGGGAAGCATCAGCCCGAGGCGCCCAGTGACGAAATAGGCCAGCGCGACCAGCAGCGCGGGGGTGGCAGATTTCGAAAGGCGGGCACGCATTTTTGGGGAGGACGCGGCGACCAGTGCCGCGTAGCGCAGTGCTAACACGCGGGCGGGGCGCGTGGCAATCGTCCAGAATGGGCGCAGCAGGCGCGGAATTTGCAACGGGCGTGTCTTGGCAGTTGCGAGAAACGCGCGCCGCCGCTAATACTCCACCGCCGTTTGCGCCGACCCCAATTTTTATGAGCACCGCCGTCAAAACCACCGATCACGCTCTCGCCCCGATCAACAAAACCCTCGCCCCCGCGGACAAAATCCGGCTCCTCCGGGAGATGCTGCGGGTGCGGCGCTTTGAGCAGCAGGCGCTGAAGCAGTACAACGGCGGGAAAATGGGCGGCTTTCTCCACCTCTACATCGGCCAGGAGAGCGTGGCCGTGGGCGCCTGCTCGCTGATGGGCGACGACGACCACGTCATCACCGCCTACCGCGACCACGGCCACGCCCTCGCCGTGGGCATGGGCATGAACGAATGCATGGCCGAGCTTTATGGCAAGGCCACGGGCTGCTCGAAAGGCAAGGGCGGCTCGATGCACTTCTTCGCGCCGGACAAGAACTACTGGGGCGGCCACGGCATCGTCGGCGGCCAGACGCCACTCGGCCTCGGACTGGCCTACGGGCTGAAATACAAGGGGCTGAAAGGCGCGGCCATGTGCTTCCTCGGCGACGGCGCGGTCAACCAGGGCTGCTTCTACGAGTCGCTGAACATGGCCGCGCTGTTTGAGCTGCCGGTCATCTACATTATCGAAAACAACGGCTACTCGATGGGCACCAGCCTCGAGCGGTCGTCCGTGGTCAAAGACTGCCTCGCCCAACGCGGCGAGGCTTTTTGCATCGAGTGGGCGCAGGCCAATGGCGAGGACATCTACGAGGTCCGCGCGGTCACGCAAAAGGCCATCGACCGCGCGCACAACGAGTCGAAGCCGACGATTCTGGAGTTCGACACCTACCGCTACTACGGCCACTCCGTCGCCGATGCGAAACACAAGGGAGGCTACCGCAGTGAGGAGGAGATCGAGACTTACAAACGCGACCACGACCCGATTCAGCTTTTCAAGAAGCGGCTCATCGAGGAGCACGTCATTACTGAGGAGCAGTTCACCGAAATTAGCGACGCCGCGAAGACCGAGGCCGAGTCCAGCGCGCAGTTCGCCGAGGAAAGCCCGGTCCCGAGCGACGCGAGCATCTTCGAGGACGTGTACTTCGAGGTTGATCGCCAGACCGAAGCCGGGCGCACCGGGAAGCATTTCTTTAACGACTAGAACCTAGGGATCGGAATTCCGGCTAAGCGCGGGATTCACTCGGCGCGACTCTCAACTTTCAACTTTCAACTCTCAACTGTCCCCATGCCACTCATCGAATACCGCGACGCCCTGAACCAAGCCTTTGCCGAGGAAATCGAACGCGATCCTAATGTTGTCCTAATGGGCGAGGAAGTCGCCCAGTACGACGGCGCTTATAAAGTCACCAAGGGCTTGTGGAAAAAATATGGCGACAAGCGCGTGGTCGATACGCCCATCTCCGAGGCGGCTTTCATCGGCATGGGCATTGGCGCGAGCATGCTGGGTCTGCGCCCGGTCATGGAGCTGATGTTCTGGAGCTTCGCCACCGTCACTTGGGATCAGATCATCAATAACGCCGGACAGATTCGCTACATGAGTGGCGGTCTTATTAACTGTCCGATTGTTATTCGCGGCCCCGCGAACGGCGGCACCGGGGTCGGCGCGACCCACTCGCACACGCCGGAAAATATGCTAGCCAGCGTCCCCGGCCTCAAGGTCGTCAGCGCCGCCACCGCCTATGACGCGAAGGGTCTGATGAAGACCGCCATCCGCGACAACGACCCCGTCATGTTCATGGAGAACACTCTGCTGTATGGCGAAAAGGGCGAGGTGCCCGAGGAGGAATACCTCATCCCGCTCGGCAGGGCCGACATCAAGCGCGCGGGCAGCGACATCACCCTCATCGCCCACGGCCGCGCCGTGCTCACCGCGCTGAAGGCCGCCGAACTCCTCGCCGCCGAGCACGACATCGACGCCGAAGTCATCGACCTCCGCTCGATCCGGCCCCTCGACGAGGACACCATCCTCGCCAGCGTCCGCAAGACCCACCGCGCCGTGCTCGTCGATGAAAACAAGCCCTTCTGCGGCGTCAGCGCGCAGATCGCCTCGGTCCTCCAGGAGAAATGCTTCGACGACCTCGACGCGCCCATCCTCCGCGTTACCGCCCTCGACGCGCCCGCCATCTACAGCCCGCGCCTCGAACCGAAGCAGCTCCCAAATCCGCAGGACGTGATTCGGAAGGTGCTCAGCATTTGCTGAGCGGGTTACTTCGCCGTCAGCGCCGCGCGGTCGTGGCCTAGCGCGCCCGTCTTTTCCAGGAAGTAATCGTAGCCGCCGGGATATGCGCGCACCGTGCCGGCGTGGACGTGCAGCACTTTGGTCGCGAGCTTGCGGATGAAATGCACGTCGTGGCTGATGAAAACGAGCGTCCCCTCATAGCCCGCGAGCGCGAGGATGAGCGACTCGACGGTGTGGATGTCGAGGTGCGTGGTGGGCTCGTCCATGAGCAGCAGGTTCGGCGGATCGACGAGGAACTTGATGAGGTTCAGCCGCGTCTTCTCCCCGCCCGAGAGCACCTCGGTCTTTTTGTAGATTTCGTCTTTGCGAAAAAGGAACGAGCCGAGGATGCCGCGCGCGTCGTTTTCCGACAGCTCGCCGTTTGAATCCATGACTTCCTGGAGCACCGTTTTCGCCGGATCGAGCGTCGCCGAACGGTGCTGGCTGAAGTAGCCGATCTTCGCGTTCAGCCCCAGCTTGCGCACGCCCTTCTGCGGCTCCAGCACGCCGGCGAGCAGCTTGAGCAGCGTGCTTTTGCCCGAGCCGTTCGGCCCGACCAGCACGGTGCGCTCGCCGCGCTCCACGTCGAGTTCGAGGCCGCGATAAACGGTGTTGTCCCCATAGGCGAAGTCGATTTTTTCCAGCCCTATGATGCGCTGCCCGCCGCGCGGCGGCTGCGGGATCTGGAAGCGGAACGGCTTGCGCGGCGGCACCGGTTTTTCGATCAGCTCCATGCGCTCGATTTGCTTGAGCTTGCTCATGGCCTGGCTCGCCTTCGACGCCACCTGGCGGAAGCGGTCGTAGAATTCCCGCAGCGAGGCGATCTCCTTCTGCTGGTTCTTGTAGGCCGCGTTCTGCTGCTCGTAGCGCTCCTCCTTCTGCCGGAGAAAGTCCGCGTAGTTGCCCGTGTACGGCATCAGCTTGCGCTCATCTATTTCGTACACGCTGCCCACGATCTCATCCATGAAAGCGCGGTCGTGCGAAATCAGCAGCACCGCGCCGGAATAGGTCTTGAGATAGTTTTGCAGCCAGACGAGCGAGAGCAGGTCGAGATGGTTCGTCGGCTCATCGAGCATTAAAAGATCGGGCTCCATGACCAGCAGCCGCGCCAGATGCGCGCGCATGATCCAGCCGCCGGAAAGCTCCCGCGCGAGCTTCGTGAAATCCCCGTCGCGGTAGCCGAGCCCCGAGAGCATGCGCTTCGCTTTCGCCTCCACCTGCGGGTCGCTGAGCGCCTCGTGCTTCGCGTGCGCCTCCAGATACGCGGGGCTGCTCACGTCGCCCGCCTTTTCGCACGCATGCAGCACCGCCTCCAGCCGCGGTACCTCGCCCGCGCGGCCCGTGGCCACGTCCATCACCGTCTCGTCGCCGATGACCTCCGCCTCCTGCGGCAGGTAGCCGATCATCGTCCACTCGTCGCGCTCGACCGTGCCGCTGTCCGGCTCCTCGGTGTGCAGCACGATGTTAAAGAGCGTCGATTTGCCCGCCCCGTTCGGCCCGATCAGCGCGACTTTTTCGCCGTAGCCCACCTGCATCGCCGCCTCTTCAAAGAGTACGCGGCCCCCGTGGCTTTTCTTCAAATCGCGAATCGTCAGCATAGTCGTGTGGTGGTTGGGAAAAAGGCGGGCGCGACTGTGGGCGAGGCCGTGCGGCGGCGCAAGGGACAGCTTTGGCGGCGTTTTGCGGGGCTGGCCCTCGGCTTGCTAGTGCTGACCGCCATGATTCGGCACTTCGCTTTTCTCCTCCTCCCCGCCGCCCTGCTCACCGCCTGCGCGAGCCCGAGCTACACCTATCGCTACGTGCCGGGCAAGACCGCGCAAAAGACCGGCGGCTACGCGGTCGCCCCGCCGGCCGCGCCGCCCGCCGTGCATGCGGCGATCGCCGCCGCGAATCGCATCGCCGGCCTGCCCTACGGCTACGGCGCGGGGCACGGCGTCGGCAAGGACACGGCGTATGATTGCAGCGGAGCCGCGAGCTACGTGCTGCGCGGCGCGGGGAAGCTGGGCGAGGCGGAGACTTCGGGCAGCTTCCGCCAGTACGGCGAGCCGGGGCCGGGCGAATGGATCACGATCTATGCGAAAAAAGGGCACGTCTTCATGTCCGTGGCCGGGCTGCGCTACGACACCGGCTGGACCGACGGCCCCAAAGGCCCGCAATGGACGATGCGCGACCGCCCGGCCGACGGCTGCGTGCTGCGGCATCCCGTGGGCCTGTGAAAACCGCGCGCCGGCCGCGGGTGCTATGACGCAAAGTTCCGTTGGCGCGGCGGGACGCTTGCGATAGGGTGCGCGCCCTTTCCAGCCAGCCATGAAACCGAGCGACCTCATCTATCTCGACAACAACGCGACCACCCGCGTGGACCCTGCCGTCGTCGAGGAAATGCTGCCGTTTCTCACCGAGCTGTATGGCAATCCGTCGAGCGGCTACCGCTTCGGCCAGCAGGTCGGCAAGGCGCTGGAGCAGGCGCGGGAGCGGGTCGCCGGGCTGATCGGCGCGGAGCCGTCGGAGATCATCTTCACGAGCTGCGGCACGGAATCGACGAACGCGGCGATCAACTCGGCGCTGCTCATGGACCGCGACCGGCAGCACATCGTGACCACGCGCGTCGAGCACTCCGCCACGCTGAAGCACTGCGAGACGCTCGCCAAACGCGGGCACGAAGTGACCTGGCTCGGCGTGGACGAGCACGGCCAGATCGACCTCGCGGAGCTGGAAAAATCCATCCGCTCCGACACCGCGCTCGTCACGGTGATGTGGGCGAACAACGAGACCGGCGTCATTTTTCCCATCCACGAGATCGCCGAGATCGTGCGGAAAAAAGGCGCGCTCTTTCACACCGACGCGGTGCAGGCCGTGGGCAAAATCCCGCTCGCCATGTCCGAGTCTAAAATCAATTTCCTCTCGCTCAGCGGCCACAAGCTGCACTGCCCGAAAGGCGTCGGCGTGCTCTACGTGAACCGCCGCACGAAGTTCGCGCCCTACCTCATCGGCGGCAGCCAGGAAAACGGCAAACGCGCCGGCACGCAGAACGTCGCCAGCATCGTCGCGCTCGGCAGAGCGTGCGCCGTCGCCGGCGAGTTCATGGAGCACGAGACCACGGTCGTGCGCGGCTGGCGCGATGCCTTTGAAAACGGCGTGCTCACCCGCATCGAAGGCGCGCAGGTCAATGGCGACGCCGAGCGCCGGCTGCCCAACACCTCGAACCTCGCCTTCGACGGCATCGACTCCGAGGGCGCGCTCATGCTGCTCGACCAGCACCACCTCTGCTGCTCCAGCGGCAGCGCCTGCACCACCGGCTCCGTGCATGCCTCGCATGTGCTCAAAGCAATGGGCTTCTCCGACACCCGCGCCCGCGCCAGCCTGCGGTTTTCGTTCAGCCGCTTCAACACCGCCGCCGAGGTGGAAAAGGCGCTGGAGATTTTGCCCAAGGTCATCGGCAAATTGCGGCGCGTGGCCGTCGCCGCGTAGCGCCCGCGCATTTTCTGGCAGTGACTTGAGCGCGCGCCGCTCTAGCCTGCGCGCATGAAAACCGCCCGACCCAATCCTGCGTCCGACACCGGCGGATGGTGGTGGCCGCTCCTGCTCTTGTGCGCCGCCGGGGCCGCGTTTTTTTACCGCGCGGAATTGAAGGCCCGGCTGCGCCCTGCACCCGTGGAAGCCGTGGCCGAAAATGGCCCGCGCGCCGAGCCCGTTGTGCCCGCGCCGCCGGCGCCGGTGCTACCGCCGCCGCCGCGTGTCGCGATTCCGCCAGCCAGCACGCCACCGCCCGTCGTGGAGGTGGCAAAGGCCGAGCCTGCGCCGCCCGCGGTCGCGCCGATGACCACCCCGGCCCCGGCCACCCCGGCACCGCTGGCCAAACCCGCCGCTGGCGATGCGTGGAAAAGCCAGTTCGCCGCGGGTGCCGCGCCGCTCGGCGCGGCGACCGCGACCCCGACGCCCGCCGCTGGCGGCAAAGACGACAAGAAAGGCTGGGGCGGCGACCTCGCGGCTGCGGAGAAGCTGCAGGCGCACTGGTATTACAACTGGGGCCCGAGCGGTCCGCACAGCGAGCGCGTGGAGTTTGTGCCCATGGTCAAAGGCAAGTGGCACATCAATCCCGGCGTCCTCGGCTCGATCAAAAAGAGCGGCGCGAAGACCATCCTCTGCCTCAACGAGCCCGAGCGCGCGGACCAGGGCAACACCACCGTCGAGGAAGCGCTCGACCTTTGGCCCCAGCTCATGGCCACGGGCCTGCGGCTGAGCAGTCCCGCGCCATCGTCCGATGGCAAAGGCATGGAATGGCTCGCCCGCTTCATGGAGGAGGCCGAAAAGCGCAAGCTGCGCATCGACTTCATGGCCCTGCACTGCTACCGCACCGCCGACCCCAAGGACCTCGAAAACTGGCTCGACGGCATACATAAGAAATACCGTCGGCCCATCTGGCTCACGGAGTACAGCGGCATGTTTTCGCCCGGCGACCGCGAGCGCTTCGCCGAGCGTTCCTTCAGCATCCTGAGCCGCCTGCGCTTCATCGAGCGCTTCTCCTACTTCACCCCCAGCCCCGGCAAACCCGCCAGCCTCTACGTGGACAAATGGGGCGGCGAACTAACCCCGCTCGGCAAGAAATACGCGGCGGAGTAATGCCAGTGGGAAGACCAGACTTTGCCGTCGATGCGTTTGTTGTGCGCGCGGTTCGCGCGTCGTCATTCGATCAGAGAGCCAATGACCAGACGGACTTTGCGACCTGCGCCATTTCGGTTTGACGCTTGGTTATCGTCTCCTCCGTCCAATCTGTGTATCGGGCCAAATCCTTGGATGTTCGATACTGGGATTGTGCATACACCGACTGCTTCTGTGAAAATGAGGCATTGCCCGCATGCTGGCCATTCAAGCTTCGCTCCAGCAGCGAGTAGTTCCCCATCCGTTCGAAGCTGCGTTCATGGGATTCGGTTGAAAAATGCTCCCAACCGGTCTCGCCCGGATTCTCTGGCAGGATGTGCTCGACTGTCGCTTCCATCGCCTCGTCGCTGATGTCTGTTTCACTAAGTTGCTTCTCAATCTTCGCCAGAAAATAGCGCAATCGTTTCCCGGATGTGCTCCGATTCCTTAGCCGCAGCGCAGAAAAATCCGCCTCGAACTCTTCATCGGGGACGTAGATTGGCCGAAGCGCCAGCCGCACAGCAGCCAGCGTCGCTGCTGTGCCACGTCGAACTTCTAAAGCCGCCCGGTTGTAAATCTCCTCAAGAATGTGCGTGCTGCGGCGGCCGACACCGTTGAAGCGCACGGACAAAACAGCGCAATAGCGGAGGATTTGCACCAACTCCTGCGGTGCCGTGAAAGCATCTTTTGCGGCGAGCACCAGCGGCGTGAACTGCGACACCTTGAAAAGGTTGAGCACACGCACCTGCTCATGTGCGCCTGGGTAATCCAACCAGAAATCAGCCGCGTAATCGCTAAGAGCGTCAAACCACGTCGCATCCTTCTCAAGCCGATCAAGCAACGCGGACACTTGTTCGAGGGTTGTGACATCCCGTTTGATGGTTTTGAAGAGCTGCTTTTGGCGAACGTATTCGCGGTGGGAGTTCAGGTGATGCCGCAGGAACTCGGGGAAGCTGGCGATACCGACGCGTTCCGTGATTCGTCCCACTGCTTGAGCACCGGCGTCATCTGCGACTTACTGAGTCGGTTGGCAAGGGAGAGAAGATAGTTCTTCAACAGATCAGTTTCCGTTAATTCAAGCCCACGGGCATTGAGAGTTTCAAACACCGTGTAAGCACTCAACTGGTCCGGCACACGCACGGTAATGAATACTAACCGCTCCGTGACGATCTCACTGACGAACGCCGCGACTTTTTCGCCCTTCTTCTTGGATGAGAACTTCTCGTCCACCTTGCCCTTGAAAAATTGAAAACACTCCCATAGCAGCCTCTCGGAGTCGCGCAGACCTCGAATACCTCCCTGGGGCGGCTTGCGCTGCGCTAGGTTCAACTGAAAGAAATCGTTGTCATTCGCATTAAATTCAAGCTTGGGCGTGATTCGCAGACTCGTTGGATCCTTCGCGCCGAGATAACTGCTTACGAGCAGCGATGCGCGCTGCTCATTGTCTGCGGTATCTACTCCTGCATTCGCCAGCCCATAGAGATAGTCCACGCAGGCCAAGATCAGGATGCTCAATGTTGCTATTCGTTGCTGACCATCGATAACTCGGAACTGCTTTCGCTCACCACTCTCCAAGACGATCGCGCCCATGTAGTGATCTTCGCGGTTGGCCTCAATGGTCTTAAGGTCTTCCCACAAATCTTCCCAAATGTTCGTTTTTCCAAGAGTAGTCACGCTGGTAGGGCGGGACGCTGTAGCTTTTCCCGTTGCTAAGAATTTCCTTCAGGTCTTCCGTGTCCGTATTGAGAAGTGTACTGCGTGGCATATTTGCGGGAAATTATTCGTGTACGTCCAAAAGAACAGTCCGCCGCGCCCATAAGCAAGATGCTCCGGCAGTGCGAAGATGTGGTTTTCAGCGACGGCATGGGCGAGAGAGTGGCGGTGCGGCCAGCGGTTGCATAGGCGGAAATCGTTCTGGCAAGCGGTGGCAGGCTAGGTTTGCACCGGGTCTGTCGGCAGGGGGAAGACCCATTTGTGATAGAGAAAGAATTTCAGCCCGGCCAAGAAAAACTGCGTGGCCACGATGTCGAGATCGAGCGCGAAATGGCCGACGTTGAAAGCCATTTGCGCGTCGTGCTGCTTGAGCACGGTGAGCAGGCCGGAGGAGAGGGCGGACATGAGCAGGACGGCGCCGAGATAGCGCGGGAGGGCGTCGCGTTTGCGGCTGTCGCCGCGGAAATTGATGAAGTAATTCCAGAGGAAAAAGAAACTCGCGCTCACGCCGATGCTGCACGCGGAGACGGCTAGGAGCGGAAAATCGGTATGCAGTTTCAGCCATTTGAAGGGCGTGGCGATGAGGAGGTAGTTCGCGACGGACCCTGCGAGGAACCACGCGAAACGGGCGCGCGCTTTCTGGCGGCGTTTGGGCGGGGGGACATCGGTGAGGTCTTTCATCCGGCTGTGCTTTAGGGATTGGGCGCGCGGGCAACAAACAAGAAAGCGCGTGGCTCGCTTTGGGCAAAGCCCAACCCCACCCTGTCATGCTGAGCGGAGCGAAGAACCTCCATTTATTTGCCGGGCGGCTCGCGCGGGGAAGCTGGAGCGCACGCTGGCCCCGAAAAGGGCTGCGCCCGATGCCCGGAAAAAAGATGGAGTTTCTTCGCCGCGTTTCGCCCACCACCTTTGCACGGCGAAACCGGCTCAGAATGACAGGTTGGTTTGCAAATTGAGCCACGAACGAAATGCCGGTTGCGCATCGCGGCGGGGTCGGTGAAAAAGGGCGCGCCCATGTCTGATCCCGTTGCTCCTGTCCGTCGCGTCGCCATCACCGCGCTGGGCGTGGTCAGCCCGCTGGGGATGGGGGCGGAGGAGAATGCGGCGTCGCTGCGGGCGGGGCGGGATGGGGTGGCGGCGGTGACGCGCTTCGACGTGAGCCGGACGCGGTGCCAGACGGCGGGGCAGGTGGAGGAAAGGCGAAAGGCGAAAGGCGAAAGGCGAAATCGGAAGCTGCATCCTGCTTCGCACATGATGATGGCGGCGGCGCGGGAGGTGCGGGCGGGGGATGCTGGGTTTGTGCCGGAGCTGTTTGTGGTGGGGACGACGAGCGGGGGGATGAGTTTCGGGGAGCAGTTTTATCGGGCGCAGGTGGCGAAGGTGCGGACACATGAGCGGGCGGGGTGGCTGGCGAATTATCTGCCGCAGAAGGCGGTGCTCGATGCGCTGGAGGCGGGCGGGTTTTCGTGCCCGAGTCAGATCATCGCGAACGCGTGCGCGTCGGGGACGAATGCGGTCGGGCATGCGTTTCGTTTGGTGCGCGCGGGTCTTCACCAGCGGGTGCTGTGCGGCGGGTATGACGTGATTGCGGAGA
>JANPHJ010000003.1:0-8745 GCA_031424395.1 Chthoniobacter sp. | reverse complement strand
CGCCGTGCAGGATTACGCGCGCTCGCATTTCGCCACCGAGGCCGTGGTCATCAGCGCGCAGATCGAGAGCGAACTCGCCACCCTCACCGACGAGGAAGCCGCCGAATATCTCGCCGGCATCGGCGTCGCGTCGAGCGGCGTCGGCTCGCTCATCCGCGCCGTCTATCACCTGCTCGGCCTGCGCACCTACCTCACCACCGGCGAGCAGGAGACGCGCGCCTGGACTATCCGCGCCGGCGACAAAGCGCCCGCCGCCGCCGGCGTCATCCACAGCGATTTCGAGCGCGGCTTCATCGCCGCCGAGACCGTCCACTTCGACGACCTCATCCACCTCGGCTCCCACGCCAAAGCCCGCGAAGCCGGCAAACTCCGCATCGAGGGCAAGGAGTATGTGGTGAAGGACGGGGACGTGGTGGAGTTCCGGTTTAACGTGTGATTTCGTCGGGCGTCATGCACCATTTCTCGCCAAATCTCGATCTTTCTATCTAGTCGGAAGAGAGCTTACTTACATCGGAATTGATCAGCCTCAGTTGTATCTAGTTCTTAATGCCGAAGTTTTGAGTGCGGACAGACGCGAATCGGGGATGATCTTGGACAGTGTTGTAATGGACTCGGACGTTCAACATTGGGATTGGCGGCTCTTGGTATTTAACCACGGATTCAGGCTTAGTTATCGACGAGTCAATTGAACATGCTGAAAGAAAGTCATACCAAATTCATGTCCTTCTGGGGCTTAAACTTTTAGGCTATTCAGTTGCTTCTGAAACGACTTTGAATTTGAGATTCGAGAGCGGCTTTTGCTTATTCATCATTGATGACTCGGACATGTATGAATCTCTCAACATCGATTATGGTGAAACGCACATTGCTGTTTAGGATGTCGCGTTTGGAGTGATTTAGCGGTTGCTGCATGATGATCCGAGCGCGGTGAATACCAGCTTCGCTGTGGCGTGAAGCGAACATAAGCAACGAAGGTGCGCCAGCCCAGGGCTTTGCCTGGGAAAGCGATGTTATTACAATCAAGCCCTGCAAGGGCGGCACAAAGAATGTGTCGCCCTTGCAGGGCTAGGCTGTCTTTTGCCGTTCTACCCAGGGCGTTGCCCTGGGCTGGCTTGTCGCCGGGCCTTTGGCCCTGAATGGCAGGCGCGGAAGTGCCGAAAGGAGGGTGACGAAGAACGCCGGGGCGTCTTACGGCGCTTCCTGAATTTGAATGTGCCGGTATTCCATCGTGCCGCGGTCGGCTTCGAGGCCAATTGGGCCGGTGGCCGGAAGCTTGAGCGCGGCTTCGAGGACTTCGCCGTTGCAGGTGCAGTGGGCGACGCCGTCTTTCACGGTGACGATGATGATGTTCCAATTCTGCGCCTTGTAAGCCTTGAGTTGTTTGTAAGGCCCGGCCACCAGGTAGTCGCGGCACTGAAGCTGCGGCACGCGGAGGAAGATGCCGCTGTCGGCGTCCACTGAGGCGCGAAATTCGAGCTTGAGGACGAAGTCTTTGGGAAACTCGCGCAGCGTCCAGAGTTGGCGGAGGTGCGGGCCTTTGGCGTCATCGCGCGGGTTGACGGTGAGCACGCCGTCCTTGGCGGAGTAGCGGCCGTCGGTGGCGTCGGTTTTGCCCGCGAGATCGGGCTCGTCTTTGTAATGCCAGCCGGTGAGATCCTTGCCGTTGAAAAGGCTGGTGAAACCGTCCTCCGGTTTCCAGTCATCGGCGCGAACGGCGAGCGTGGTGGCGAGGAGCAGGGCGAGGGCGGGGAGGAGTCGGGGGAGTTTCATGGTGGTGTGGAAGGTGACGCACAGCTTTCGCGCGCAGCCGTCCGTGGGCAAGCGCCAAACGCCGACGCGACAGCGCCCGAAACGAGCGCGCGCCCCGCCGCGGACAATCCTATTGCACCACCCCATCCCCATGCTCATCTTCCCGCCCGCATGACCTCCCGCCTATCGCGCATCGCGCTCACGTTTCTCCTCCTCACCACCGCGGCGCTCGCGCAGCCGGGTGAAATCCGCAAGAGCATCGCCCGCATCAACAACACCGCGCAGGAGGCGAACTATCGCGCGCCGTGGCTGCCCGGCGGGATGAGCGGCGGCAGCGGCACGGGCTGGGTCGTGGCCGCCGACCGGCTGCTCACCAATGCTCACGTAGTCAGCAATGCGCGCTTTCTCACCGTGGAAAAGGAGAACGATCCGAAGAAGTACATCGCCACCGTCGAGCACATCGCGCACGACTGCGATCTGGCGATTTTGAAAGTGCAGGACGCCTCCTTTTTCAAAGGCACCATCCCACTCTCGCTCGGCGGCATCCCCGAGTTGGAATCGACGGTGACGGTCTTCGGCTATCCCATCGGCGGCGACCGCATGAGCGTGACCCAAGGCGTGGTTTCACGCGTGGATTTCCGCACCTACACGCACTCGGTGGTGGACTCGCATCTCTCGATCCAGATCGACGCGGCCATCAATCCGGGGAACAGCGGTGGGCCGGTCATGCAGGCGGGCAAAGTCGTGGGCGTGGCCTTCCAAGGCTTCTCCGGCGATGTGGCGCAGAACGTCGGCTACATGATCCCGACGCCGGTCATTCAGCACTTTCTCGATGACATCAAGGACGGCCACTACGACCGCTACATGGACCTCTCCATCGGCATCACCAACACGCTCAACCCCGCCATGCGCAAGGCGCTCGGCCTCCCCGATGACGACCGCGGCGTGATGGCCAGCAGCGTGCAATCCGCCGGCGTGTGCGCGGGCAAAATCCTCGTCGGCGATGTGCTGGTGGGCATCGACGGCCACGACATCGCCAGTGACGGCATGGTCGAACTCGAGGGCGAGCGCGTCCTGATGAGCGAGGTCGCGGAGCGGAAATTCCTCGGCGACACGGTGAAATTTTCCGTCATCCGCGACAAGAAGCCCCTCGACGTAACCGTGAAGTTCGAGCGCGCCTGGCCCTTTGGCATGCTCGCCACGGCCTACGACACGCAGCCGCCGTTTGTGCTTTTTGGCGGCCTGCTTTTCCAGCCGCTCTCGCGCAATCTGCTTGCCACCTTCCAGTTCACCAGCGACCGCGTGAACTATTTCTACGTACGCTTTTTCTGCGGCGAAATCTACAAGGAGCACCCCGAAATCATCGTGCTCAGCGCACTCCTGCCCGACCCGCTGAACACCTACCTCGGCGAGTTTCAGCAGGGCATCGTGGACGAGATCAACGACCAGAAAATCCGCACGCTCAAGGATGTGGCCGACGCTTTCGCCAAGACGCCGGATTTCTACGTCATCAAATTCATCGGCTACGGACGCCCGCTGGTGCTGGAGCGCACGGCGGTCGAGGCCGCGCGCGAGCGCATCAAGAAACGCTACAACGTGCTCAGCGAGCAAAACCTCGTCTCCAGCGAAATCACTCCCGCCCGCTAAGCCACCATCGCCTTTCCCGCCATGCGCCGCCCCACTCTCCTGCTCCTGCTCCTGCTCCTGCTCCCTTCGGCCCGCGCCGAGGACGCGAAAACGGAAAAAGTGCTCTCGATCATCCGCGTCAACGTCACCAACCAGTCGTGGGATTTCACCCGCCCTTGGGGCAAGCGCCCGCCCTACTCCCGCCGCGCCGTGGGCACCGTGCTCCCCGGCGGTCGCGTGCTCGTGACCGCGGAACTCGTGGCGAACGCAAACTATGTGGAATTCGAGACGCCCGAGGGCGGACAGAAAGTGCCCGCGACCGTGGATGTCGTCGATTACGAGGCCAATCTTGCGCTGTTGAAAACGGACGACACCGACTTTCTCAAGCCCATCAAGCCGCTCGAAGTCGCGCCCGCCAACGTCGGCGACACGCTCGCCGTCTGGCAGCTCGAGGCGACGGGCAATTTGCTCGTCACCAAAGCAAACATGACCACCGCCGAGGTCACGCGCTATCCCATCGATGACTCGCCGCTGCTCGTGTACCGCCTCACCACGCCGCTCCAGTTCCGCGATTCCAGCTTCACCTTTCCCGTGGTTAAAGACGGCAAACTCGCCGGCATCGTCATGCGCTACGACACCACAACCAACAACGCCGACCTCATCCCCGCGCCGGTCATCCAGCATTTCCTGACCGACGCCGCGAAGCCGCCCTACAAAGGCTTCCCGCGCTCCGGCATCACCTCCGCGCAGACGCGCGACCCGCAATTTCGCCGCTACATCGGGCTGAGCGGCACCACCACCGGCGGCATCTACATCACCGATGTGCTGCCCGGCGGCCCGGCGGCGCTGGCGGGCATCGAAAAGGGCGATGTCATTTTGAAAATCGACGGCAACGCTGTCGATCAGGACGGCAACTACAAAGACGCCGACTACGGCAAGATCGGCATCTCGCATTTGTTCTCCACCAAGCACTTCGACGGCGAGGTCGTGAAGGTCGGCATCGTCCGCAAAGGCGAGGCCAAAGACCTCGACGTAAAGCTCGCGCACCGCCCGGTCGAGAGCTACGTCATCGAGCCCTACGTCTTCGACCGCGCCCCGCGCTTCTACGTGCTTGGCGGGCTCGTGCTGGAGGAGCTGTCGCGGCAGTTTTTGAAGGAATTTGGCGGCAACGACTGGCTGAAAAAAGCGCCCGAGCAGTTCGTCTATTTCGACCGCCAGCAGCACGAGCTTTTCAAGGACGGCCCGAAGAAGATCGTCTTCCTCAACCGCGTGCTGCCGTCCGACCTCACCGTCGGCTACGAGGAGCTGTCGCATCTCGTCGTGAAAAAAATCAACGGCGTCGAATTGCAGAGCCTCGCCGACGTGCCCGGCGCACTGGCGAAAGCCGTGGACGGCCTGCACAAGATCGAGTTCGACGGCGAGCCCGCCACCATCTACCTCGACGCCACGCAGGTCGCTGCGGGCGAGGGCGCGTTCATGCAGAAGTACCGCCTGCCCGCGCTCAAGCGGCTCGAATAAATGGCCGCCGCCGATTGGGGCGCGCTGTTCGACTGGGACGGCGTGGTCATTGATTCGTCATCGCACCACGAAGCAAGCTGGGAGCGGCTCGCGCTGGAAGTTGGCCGCGTACTGCCGCCCGACCATTTCCTCAAAGGCTTCGGTCGTAAGAACGAAGTCATCATCCCCAAGCTCCTCGGCTGGACCCACGACCCCGCGGAAATCCGCCGCCTTTCCCTCCTCAAAGAAGCGCTCTACCGTGAGGTCGTGGCCGAGCGCGGGCTCACCGCGCTGCCCGGCGTCCGCACCTGGCTGGAGCGCCTGCGCGACGCCGGCGTCCCCTGCGCCATCGCGTCCTCCACGCACCGCGCGAACATCAACCTCTCGCTCGGCCTCATCGGCCTCGCTGAATTTTTCACCGCCATCGTCACCGCCGAGGATGTCTCCACCGGCAAACCCGATCCCGAAGTTTTCCTCACCGCCGCCGCCCGCATCGGCCGCCCGCCCGCGCGCTGCGTCGTCTTCGAGGACGCCCACGTCGGCATCGCCGCCGCCCGCGCCGGCGGCATGCGTGTCGTCGCCGTCGCCACCACCCACCCCGCCCACGAACTCACCGCCGCCGACCTCGTCGTCCATCGCCTCGACGAACTCCAACCCGCTACGCTCGCCGCGTGGTTCCCCGGGTAGCGCGGTCGCCGATGCCAGGCTTCACGCCATCGGATACACCCACGGCTCGCGGTACGGACGGCTGAGGAGCTTGCTCGCCTCGGCGTCGCCGGTGATTTGCTCCTTTGCGCCGTCCCAGTTGATGCTGCGGCCCACGCGCCAGGAAATCATGCCGAGCAGCGGCAGCACGGAGGAACGGTGCGCGACCTCGATGTTCGCCACGGCCTTGGATTTGTTCTCGATGCTGGCGAGGAAGTCGGCCCACAGCAGCGCCAGGTTGTGGCCGTCGGGTTCCTGAAGCTGCGCGTCTTCGTGGATGATTTTGTCGCGCGAGTTGGTCGGGTAAAAAGTCCAGCCGTCGCGCCAGCCAATGTGCAGCATGCCTTTCGTGCCGTAGTAATAAGCGCCGATCTCGTGCTTCTCCGCGCCATTTTCGGCGAAGCGGCGGTGCTCCCACACGCAGGTGAATTTCTCGAACTCATACACCGCCACCTGATGATCCGGCGCGTCGCTGGTCTGCTCCTTTTCATTCAACACTGCGGGGCCGGCGACCTGTCGCCCGGCGGTGGAGTAGATGCGCTGCGGATATTTCTCTTCGCTCCACCACAGCACCTGATCGAGCCAGTGAACGCCCCAGTCGCCGAGCTGGCCGTTGCCATAGTCGAGAAACTGCCGCCAGCCGCCGGGATGGATCTTCGTGTTGAACGGACGCAGCGGCGCGGGACCGCACCACATGTTCCAATCCATGCCGTCAGGCGGCTCGCTGTTCGCGGCGGGCTTTTCCGCGCCGCCGCCGCCGTGGGCGAAGAGCCGCACCATGCCGACTTCACCGACCGCGCCGGACTTGAGAAATTTCATACCGCTGACGTGATGCGGCCCGATGCGCCGGTGCAAACCCACCTGCACCACGCGTCCGCTCTCGAGCGCCGCGGCGAGCATCGCGCGGCTTTCATTCACCGTGTGGCCGGTGGGTTTCTCGACAAAGACATGCGCGCCAGCTTTGAGCGCCGCGATGGTCTGCAACGCGTGCCAGTGATCCGGCGACGCGATGATGACGATCTCCGGTTTCTCCTTCTCCAGCAGCTCGCGGTAATCCTTGTAGGTTTTTGGTTTGTCCCCGCTGAGATCGGTCACCTGATCGGCGGCGATTTCCACCACGTTGTCCGCCACATCGCAGAGCGCCACGACCTTCACGCTCCCGCTGGCCATCGCCTCCTTGAGGATGTTCTTGCCCCACCAACCCGAGCCGATGAGCGCGGTGCGATACTTGCGCCCCGGCTCCGCGCCGAGCAGCGGCACGGCGTTGAAAGCGAGGCTGGCCGCGGCGGTGGCTTTGATGAAATGGCGACGGTTGAGATTCATAGTGGGTTTCGGGCAATGCTATTTCTTCCGCACATCCAGCGCCACCACCTCGCCGGCCCCGTTGCGGCAGTAGATGAGCCCGTTCGCGAGTACCGGAGCCGTCCAGCATTTGCCGCCGAGCACCTGCGCGCTGGAGGTCGGCTTGAAACCCGCCGGCGTCGCGGGCGCGACCGACAGCGCGCCGAAGCCGCTCAGCGCGATCAACCGGCCATCCGCGATGACCACCCCGCCGGAACCGAAGCCGGGCTGCGCCCACTTCTCCTCGCCCGCCGCGAAGTCGAGGCACTTGAGCGCGGCCTTGGTCGAAGTATCGCCATCCACGCCATAGAGATGCCCTTGGTAAAGCACGGCCGCGTTCAATTGCGTGCGCAGCGCCTTCGACTTCCACCCGGCCTCCGGTTCACCCGCGCCGAGTTTGAAAAGTCCCCCGCCCTTGCCATAGCCCGTCGAGAGAAACATCCCGTCGCCCTCCACGATCGGGTCGCTCGCGTTCACGCCGTACTCCGTGAGCCAGCGCAAGCGCCACGCTTCCCGGCCATCGCGCGGATCGATGGCGACATACGCTTTGCCATTCCCAAAAATCGCCAGCCACTTCCCGTCGCGCTGCACCGGCAACGGCGTGGAGTAACCCGCCGGCTTATTCGCCGACTTCCAGACAATTGCGCCCGTGGTCTTGTCCAGCGCCAGCCCCGCGTCGCCCACATTCAGCACCACCAGATTCTCCTGCACCAGCGGCGCACCCGCGAAACCCCAGTCGGGAATCGGCGCGTCAGTTTCCTTCTGCACATTCTTCGACCAGACGACCTTCCCGCTCGCCGCCTCGAAGCAAAACGCATCGCCCCACCGGCTCAATGTGAACACGCGGTCGCCCGCAATGGTCGGCGTACCGGCGGTCCCGCCCTCGAAGAATTTGTCACCCAGTTCCGCCGGATAGGCATGTTTCCAAACCACCTTGCCCGTCGCCGCCTCGAAGCACCACACCGTGTCCTGCCCCTCCGCATGGCCGAGCGTAAAGACCCGGCCTTCCGCGATGACAAACGAGGAAAAGCCCAGCCCCACCTTCGCCTTCCACGCCACCGCCGGGCCATCGGCCGGCCAGGCATCCAGCCACCCTTGCTCGGCGGAAATCCCATTCCGCCGCGGCCCGCGCCACTGTGGCCAGTCCTCCGCGCGCACCGGCAGGCAAAGCATCAAGAGTAAGAGGAAAGCCAGCACGCAGCGCCACCACCTCATGGAGGGTCTGGGGAACATCATTTTCACAAGCATCTCGACCCATTTGAAAATGGTTGGCCGTCGGACGCGAGATTTTTTGGCGGAGCATCAAATCTCCAGAACCTTCTCCCGCCACCGCCGCACGCTGCTCAGGTCCAGCCGCTCGCCTCTGAACTCGAGCTGCTTCACCGGCTTCGTCCCGTGCGCGCTTTCGCGTTGGAGCACGCTCGTGATTTCCATCCAGCGCACTTCGGCGAATTCCAGCTTGTCCTTGCCGATCGCCCGCTCGTCGTCCTCCGAGAAGGTGCCGATCACCAGCATCACCGGATGCGGCTGCTGGAGCCAGTATTCCACCCAGCGCTGCTTCTTGATCGTAAAAATCTCCACGCCGTCGGTCTTGCGCCTCGTGAGGTGGGAATTGCCCGACTTCAGTTGCAGGTAGAGCCGCCGCCCGGTGCCTTCGCCGTCGTCGTTGGTGAATTCCAGCTCCATATCCAGCCCCTCGTCCTCCGTGGCCGGAATCTCGAAGCACTTCTGGTCGGCGCTGGTGATGCGAGCTCGTACGTCGAGGATGAGGAGTTTTCACTTCCCGCCGCGCATCTCAGCCGGATGCTGTCCTCGTGTTTGAGCAGT
>JANPHJ010000002.1:0-1892 GCA_031424395.1 Chthoniobacter sp. | reverse complement strand
GGACTGCGTTGTGGGTCGGCGGGATTCGCGGTGGCGCGATACTTGTCGATCAGTGTCTTTTTCGCATCAAACGGCGCGTGCACGCTGAACATCCAGTAATTCAACAAGAACGGCCCGTCCTTGTGCTTCTCAATGAAGGCGACCGCTTCTTTCGCCATGCGATCCTCGATGTGCTGGTGCGGCTCGCCGGGATCGGCGTCGAAGTTCTTGAACTTCCACGGCGCGACATAACTCCCCGCCGGCCCCGGCCCCGCGTAATGCGGCACATCCACGTCGAAGCCCTGCTGCAAAGCAGAGTACGGCTCCGGCCCGAGATGCCATTTGCCAAAATGCCCCGTGGCATAGCCCGCGTCCTTCAGCGACCCCGCGAGCGTGCGATAGGTGGTATTCAGCCGCGTCACGGGAATCGGATCCACCGCCTTGCTGCCCGGCGCGGCCTTCTTGCCCGGCCTCGCTTGCAGCACCACTTCCGGCACATGGCAGTTCGGCGTCGTCACGCCCGTACGCGCCGGGCTGAGCCCCGTGAGCAGGCTGCTGCGCGTCGGCGAGCAGAGCGGGCTCGCTGCATACGCGTGCGTGAAAAGCATCCCGCGTTTCGCGAGCCGTTCCAGGTTTGGCGTCTTGTAATATTTCGTCGTGCCGAAAAGTGTCGTGTCACTCCAGCCGAGATCATCGGCGAGGATGAAGACGACATTTTGCGGCGGCTCCGCCGCCTGCGCAGAGATGGAAAACAGCGCGAGCAATGCAAGGCATAGGGTTCGCAGGTGGAATGGAAAAGTCACGATGTTGGAAAGTAAGATGGCGGTGGGCGCAGGCGCGATTTTCCCAAACCTTGCCGACTGCGCAACACCAGACCGCCGACCTTTGCTCGAAGATCGTGGGCGAGTTCAATGACTCGCTCACGATCGGCAATCAGCGGCCCGATGTGGGCGCGTCGAAATTCCTGAGACCCGAGCCACCTCGGCTCGCCCAGGTCGAGTAGCGGCCAGTAATCGCCAAAGTGGCTCTCTACCCGCGCGGGCAATTACCAAATCGTGGCGAGTCCTCCCGTGCTCACGCTGAATTAGTTCGGCGTGTGGGTGCATTTTCCGGTCGTGCTTGATGGCAGCCCGAAGCATGTTTCGCACTACACCCATGGACGGCTGGTGAGCGGGAAACGCCTCAAAATCAACCGCCACTCCGCGTCGGTGCCGCTGAATTGGGGAACTGGTTCGGCCGCGGATTCGCTGAAAACGGTCCCGCCATGATCTGGAATTTCAGCAGCGCGATGGATGAGCTTTGCATATTCAGCCGGGCGCTGCCACCGTCCGAAATCAGCGCACTTTATTCGAGCGACAAACCGCAAGCCGTGTCAGGCGCGGCGCACTGACGAAAAAACTTTATTCCAATATCTATAGCCTGTTCTGCACTTCATCTGTGATCCTGTGTAGAGGCGGCTCTGCCCGGCTTTGCGGACGTGCCGCTAGGAGGGCGTCTAAGGCGGCACGTCGCCAAAGCGCGACAGAGCCGCCTCTACACACGCCCCATCCGCGGCCGGAAAGTGCATAACAGGCTCTAACTCCCTCCCACCAACCCATGAAAACCAAACTAACACTCCTCGCCTTCGCCTCTCTTCTGTCCTGCCAGCTATGCCTGGCGCAGGATAAACCGCCGGTGGACGACTGGAAGCCAGCATCCACCAACCAGGCGGGCAAAGAGTATCCGCAAGTGAACTCGGAAGGCCGGGTTAGATTCCGTATCGTCGCACCCGAGGCTCAAAGTGTATCCTGCACTTTCAAAGACAGCAGCGTCTTTACGAAGGGTGCGGACGGTGCCTGGGCCGGTTACACGCGGCCTTTGGATGAAGGCTTTCACTATTACATGATCAAGATCGACGGAGCGGAGGTTTCCGA
>JANPHJ010000001.1:0-8945 GCA_031424395.1 Chthoniobacter sp. | reverse complement strand
AGTTCACGCACCGGACGCTGGCGAATGGGCTCGAAATCTACGCCGCGCCGGATCACGCGACGCCGACGGTGGCGATCAACGTGTGGTATCACGTCGGGTCGAAGGATGACCCGGCGGGGCGGAGCGGGTTCGCGCATTTGTTCGAGCACATCATGTTCAAAGGGACAAAGCACACGAAGCCGGAGACGCTCGACCGGCTGACGGAAGACGTGGGCGGTTTCAACAACGCCTACACCGCGGATGACGTGACGGTTTACTACGAGGTCGTGCCGTCGAATCATCTCGAGCGGCTGCTGTGGGCGGAGGCCGACCGCATGGCGACGCTGAATGTGGACGACGGGAATTTCCGCTCCGAGCGCGAGGTGGTGAAGCAGGAGTATTTGCAGCGCGTGGAGGCGGAGCCATACGGGCAGTTTGGCGAGGAGATCATTAAGAAGTCGTTCGCCGAGCATCCGTATAAGCGTCCGACAATTGGCAACATTCCCGAGCTGAATGCGGCAACGATCGAGGATGTGCGCGCCTTTCACGCGACCTACTACCGGCCGGACAATGCGACGCTCGTGGTGGTCGGCGATTTCGAGGCGGCGCAGTTCGACGCGTGGGTGGACAAATACTTCGGGCCGGTGGCGAAGCCTGCCGAAGCGGTGCCGCGGGTGACGGTGAAAGAACCGGCGCGCGCGCAGGCGCAGCGGCTGACGGAGTACGACGCGAATGTGCCGCTGCCGGCGGTGGCGGTGACGTATCTCGGGCCGGCGGCGCGGAGCGAGGATGCGCTGGCGCTGGAGGTGGCGCAGGAGATTTTGGCGGGCGGGGAATCGTCGCGGCTGTATCAGCGGCTGGTCTATGAAAAGCAGCTTGCGCAGAGCGTGGAGTTTCAGGCGGACCTGCGGGAAGACCTCGGGATGCTGACGTTTCAGGTCGTGCTCGCGAGCGGAAAAAAAGTCGCCGATGCTGAGCACGCGCTCTTTGCCGAGATCGAAAAAATAACCGCGCAGCCCGTAAGCGACGCGGAGCTGGCGAAGGCGAAGAACCGGCTGCTGACGGCGCGGCTGCATGAGCGCGAGACGTGCGAGGGCAAGGCGACGGCGCTCGCGCACGCGGTGCTCGTGCTGGGCGATGCGACGCGGGTGAATACGGATCTCGCGCGCTTGCAGAGCGTGACGGCAGGGGACGTGCAGCGGGTGGTGCGCGCGGCTTTCACCGAGCCGAACCGGCTGGTGCTGGAGTGGCTGCCCGAGTCGATGAAAGGAACGAAGAAATAGATGAGCACACGCCTGATTTTTCTAGCCCTGCTGGCGCTGATGGCCCCGGCTTTGCTGGCTGAGGAAGACAGTCCGCCGGCGGCTGGTGAGCGGCGGGAAATCAAGCTGCCGGTGCCGGTGGAGAAGACGCTGGCGAATGGGTTGCGGGTTATTGTGGTCGAACGGGCGGCGCTGCCGATTTTGTCGGCGCAACTCGTGATCAAAAGCGGCGGTGAGGTCGATCCGGCGAATGGCGCGGGGTCGATGGAGATGCTGGCGACGCTGCTGATGCGGGGTGCGGGGAAGCGGAGCGCGCCGCAGATTGCGCAGGCCATCGAGGCGCTGGGCGGGAGCATCGAGACAGGCGCGGGCTGGGATGCGACGGCGGCGAAGCTGACGATCATGGCGGCGCAGGCGGCGGCGGGGCTGGAGATCTTGGGCGAGGTGGTGCGGCGGCCCACGCTGGCGACGGCGGAGGTGGAGCGGCTGCGGGCGGAGACGCTGGATGAGCTGCGGGTGAAAATGGAGGAGCCGGGGATGCTGGCGAAGGCGGCGGCGGCGCGGGTGATTTTCGGCGGCGGGCCGTACGGGCACATGCTTAGCGGGACGCCGAAAAGCGTGGCCCGGCTTAGCCGCGGGCAGCTCGCGACGCTGCATGGGACTTACTTTCGGCCGGACAACGCGGTGCTGGTTTTCGCGGGCAGCCTGACGGCGGAGCAGGGTTTCGCGTGGGCGGAAAAGTTTTTCGGCGACTGGAAAAATCCAGGCGCACCGCTGCCGCCGCTGGCCGCGGCGGAGGTGCCAGCGAAGCCGCGGGTGGTGGTCATCGACATGCCGAAGGCGGGGCAGGCGGCGGTGTTGGTGGGCAAGGCGGCGATTGCGCGGAAGGCGGGGGATTATTTCGCCGGCACGGTGGCGAGCGCGGTGCTGGGCGGGGGCTACAGCGCGCGGCTGAATGCGGAGATTCGGGTGAAGCGCGGGCTGACTTATGGGGCGTCGAGCGACTTGGGGGCGCGGCGGCTGGGCGGCGCGTTCGTCGCGGCGGCGCAGACGAAAAATTCCGCCGGTCCCGAAGTCGCGACGCTGATGCGCGCGGAGCTGGACCGGCTCGCCGCGGAGCCGGTGTCCGCTGAGGAGCTGACGCCGCGGACGAGTACGCTGACCGGCGAGTACGGGCGCTCGCTGGAGACGAATGACGGCCTGGCTTCGCGGCTCGCGGGCTGGGCGGTGCTGGACGTGCCGCTGGGCGCGTTGCAAAGTTTCATCCCGGACGTGCTCGCGGTGCAGGCGGACGGGGTGCAGAAATTTGCCGCGGAGCATCTGCGGGGCGAGGGGACGAGCGTGGTCATCGCGGGGCAGGCGGAGAGCCTGCGGGCGGCGCTGGGCGAGGCGTTCAAGGATGCGGAGATCATCCCGCAGGGGGCGCTGGATCTTGATGCTGTCAGTCTCCGCAGCCGCCCGGTGACCGTGAAGAAAAAGTAGCTGCCCCCGTCATTCAAACTCCGAACCGCCGAACCGCCATGTCTAAAAAAATCTCCACCGCTGATCTCGCGGCCCGCTTTCGCATCACCAGCGGGAAACATTTTCGCCTCAAGGACCACGACCCGGCGGATACGTGGAAGCTCAAATGCAAGGAGAGCGGAGAGCTGCTGGCGCAGGGGGTGGAGCGGCTGGCGGCGTTGCAGGAAAAGCTCTACGCGCATGACAAATGGGCGGTGCTGCTGATCTTTCAGGCGATGGATGCGGCGGGGAAGGACGGGACGATCAAGCATGTGATGTCGGGGGTGAATCCGCAGGGCTGTCACGTCACGAGTTTCAAGGCGCCGTCGGTGACGGAGCTGGATCACGACTTCATGTGGCGCTCGGCGGCGGCGCTGCCGGAGCGGGGGCGGATCGGGGTTTTCAACCGCAGCTACTATGAGGAGACGCTGGTGGTGCGGGTGCATCCGGAGATTTTGCAGGGGCAGCGGCTGCCGGCGGGGCTGGTGTCGAAGCACATTTGGCGGGAGCGGTTTGAGGACATCGCGGCGTATGAGCGCTATCTCGGGCGCAATGGGGTGGTGGTGCGGAAATTTTTTCTGCATGTGTCGAAGGCGGAGCAGAAGCGGCGTTTCCTGGCGCGGCTGGATGAGCCGGGGAAGAATTGGAAATTCTCCGCGGGCGATCTGAAGGAGCGGGCGCGGTGGGACGATTACCAGGCGGCGTACGAGGCGGCGATCACGCACACGGCGACGGAGGAGGCGCCGTGGCATGTGATCCCGGCGGATCACAAATGGTTCACCCGGATGGCGGTGATGGCGGCGGTCATCGAGACCTTGGAGTCGCTGGACCTGGCCTTTCCGAAAGTGGACGCGGCGCACCGCGCCGAGCTGGCGGTGGCGCGGGCGGCGCTGGAGGGCGAGGACTGAGCGGCAAATGCCGGTGCGGCGTGAATTCCTTTTGACGGCGCGGAGGCGATGCACGAAAAACCACGGCCTTGGCTGCGCCCAACCCGCCGCGCGCGCTCTTTTTTCCTCCCACTCCCGCTCCGTGCGGGGTCCGCATTTTTCACCACAACTCTGATCCTATGAAAGTCCGCTCCAGCTCACGTCCCGCCAAAGCCTCGCGCCCGCTGCGCGGTTCCATCGCCGCCCTGCTCGCCCTCAGCGCGCTGGTGCCGGGGGTGCAGGCCGGGCAGATCTGGGACGGCGGCGGGGCCAATGGCCTGTGGAGTAACAACCTGAACTGGGACGCCGACACGGCGCCGAACTACACCCTGCGCTTGCAATTCGCGGGCGTGCTCCAACTCGCGTCCAGCAACGACGCCACGGGCGTGGTCGGGGGCATTGCCTTCAATGCCGGGGCCGGGCCCTTCACGCTGAGCGGCAACGCCATCACGTTGACCGGGGCGACGATAGTCACCGGGAACATCACGAACAATTCCGCCAATTTGCAGACGGTCAGTTTCGGCACCACGGGCATCACGCTCGGAGTTTCGCAGACGTTCAACGCCGGGGCGGTGGCCGGTGGCGGACTGGCTGTCACGTCCGCGGTGGTGCTGGGCACCAATACGCTGTCGGTCACGGGCACGAACAACACCACGCTGAGCGGCGCGATCACCGGCACCACGGGCGCGCTGACGAAAAACGGCACCGGCACGCTGCTGCTCAGCGGCACGAGCAGCTACGCAGGGCAGACCACGGTCAATACGGGCACGGTGAAGGCGGGTTCGACGACGGCGTTCGCGCCGGGGTCGGCGTTCGTGGTGGAGGGGACGCTCGATCTCGCGGGCTTTTCCAACGAGGTCGGCTCGCTCGCCGGGACCAGCGGCGGCATTGTCGAAAACGTGGGCGCGACCCCGGCCACGCTGACCCTTGGCGGCAACAATATCGGCGCGACCTTTGCCGGGCTGATCCGCAATGGCGGGGGCGGCAGCGCGCTGAGCATCCGCAAGATCGGGACGGGTGCGGAGACTTTCTCCGGCGCAAACACCTACACGGGCGGAACGACGCTGGAAAACGGCTCGCTGTTTGCGGACAACAACACGGCGCTCGGCACCGGCACGCTGACCATTACCTCCGCCGGCGGACCGACGACGCTGGGTTCGCACAATACCAACACGGCGCTCGCCAATCCTGTCTCGGTGCAGTCGGACTTTTCGATCATGTCGCCGGGCAGTCCCGGGGACTTTTATCTCGACGGGCCTGTCAATCTCAATGGTGCGACGCGCGTCATTACGGGGGTGACGAATCAGGCGCAGATTCATTTCGGCGGCGTGATCAGCAACGGCGCGCTGACCCTGACCACCGCCGGGCTGCCCGCGCCGGTGGGCGGCATCAATCCGTATGTCGCCTTTATTTACGATGGCGCGGCGGAGCACGCCTACACCGGGCTGACGACGGTCCAGGCCAATGCTTTCCTCGTCCTGCAAAGCGCCGTGGAAAAACTGCGGGGCGACGTGCTCATCGAGGGCCAGGGCGTGGTGGACTACCTGGGTTTTCCGAATCAACTGAGCGACACCACGGCGGTGACGGTGAACAGCCCCGGCAGCACGATTGTCGGCCTGACCCGGTTCGCCGGGCTGGAATTGCGCAATTTCGACGACACCATCGGCGCGCTCTTTGGCTCGGCCGTGGGCACCGTGGGGCTGGGTTCGGCGGTCCTCACCGTGGGCCGGGGGGACTTCAGCGGCGTCATTAAAGACGGCGATTTTGGCGTGGGCGGCGTGCTCACCAAGAACACCGCCGGCACCCTCACCCTGCGCGGCACGAACACCTACACCGGCAACACCAACATCAACAACGGCACGCTCGTGCTCGACGGCTCGGTGCAAAGCCCGACGGTCTTCGTGAATTTCTCCGGCACGCTCATGGGCACGGGCACGGCGGCGCACAACCTCATCAACGCGGGTGTCTTCAGCCCCGGCAATTCCCCGGGCACCTTTCACATCGGCGGGAATTTTCTCCAGACGGGCGCGGGCACCACGGTCATCGAGGTCGGTGGGAAAAACCCCGGCGAGCACGATCTCATCACCGTGGGTGGGCGGGCGTCGCTCGACGGCAGCCTGCGGATCGTGAAGCTCGGCAAGGCGCGGCTGAAGGTCGGCGACAAGGTCACCTTCCTCACCGCGCAGGGCGGGGTCAGCGGGCAGTTTCAAAATGTGGACAACGACTTCGCCACTGGTTCCATCATCACCGCGGGCGTGGTCTATGGGGCCAATGACGTGTCGTTGCAGTTCCAGCAGGGCTCCTTCGCCGGGCTCAGTTCACTGATCCGCCTGACGCCGAACCAGAAGAGCGTCGCCGCCGCGCTCGACCGGGCCGTTTCCACGCGTGGCGAGCGGCGGCTTATCGACTTTCTCAATGCCCGGCCGCTCGACAAGCTGCCGCACGATTTCGACCTCATTGCTCCGGAGGAACTGCAGTCCGTCTATTCCATCGGTTTTTCCCAGGCCAATGTGCAGACTGCCAATCTCCAGCGGCGCATGGATGACGTGCGCTCGGGCATCCACGGTTTCAGCGCCGAGGGGCTGTCCGTCTCCGGCACCGGGGAGCAGGCCCACGCCGCAGCGCTCGCCGGGCTCAATGGCCCCACCGGCACCGGCGGCAAGGAACTGCGTGCGCCCGAGGCCGCGCCGGCGGCTCCGGCGGACCGCCGCTTCGGCACCTTCATCACGGGCGTGGGCGAGTTTTCGCGCGTGGGCGACACGGGCAATGCGCGCGGCTACGACCTGGCCAGCGGCGGCTTCACCCTCGGCGGGGACTACCGCGTGACGGAGAGCCTCACCGTCGGCGTGAACACCGGCTACGCCCGCTCCGGCGCGGACCTTGGCGGCGGCGGCCGCGTGACCGTAGACGGCGCCAAGCTCGGCGCCTACGCCACCTGGTTCAACGAGGGCCTGTACGTGGACGCCGCCGTGCAGGGCGGCTACAACAGCTACACCACCCGCCGCTCCGCCCTGCGCGGCAACGCCACCGGCAGCACCACCGGCGGCGAGGTGAATGCGCTCCTCGCCACCGGCTTCGACTTCACCACCGACGCCCTGCGCATCGGCCCCACGGTCAGCTTCCAGTATACGCACATCGGCTTCAGCGGCTTCCGCGAGAGCGGTTCGCTCGCGCCGCTCACCTTCGGTTCACAGGCCAGCGATTCCACGCGCTCGGCCATCGGCCTGAAAGCGGCCTACGAGTTCCGGCTCGCCAGCGGGGTGGTGGTGCGGCCCGAGGGGCGTCTGGCCTGGCAGCATGAGTTTGGCGACATCGCCTACGCTCTTGACTCCCGCTTGGCCAATGGCGGCGGCAAGGTCTTCACCGTGCAGGGCTCCGAGATCGGCCGCGACAGCGCGCTACTCGGGCTCGGCGTCTCCGTCCTCTGGAGCGAGCACACCGCCGCCTATCTCTTCTACGACGGCGAAATCGGCCGCGCCAACTACAGCTCCAGCAATGTCTCTGGCGGCGTGCGCATGACTTTCTAGAGCGGTTTGAAGTAAAAATGTGGCCGTCGCGAATTGGGCCGCGGTCCCGGGCAAGGGGGGGCGTCCCGCCCGCCGGTGCCCGGATCCTGCGGGCCGGCGCCTCCCTCAGTGCGGAAAACGCGCGCGGACGAAAAGTGCGTCGCCGCGAGACGCGGCGACCGGCGGGCGGGGGCGCCCACCCTGCCCGGCAGTAACCGCACTTTTATTGAACCCGCTCTTGAAAAAGCGGCGCGAAGCGGTGGTCTGCGGGGTTGAAAACGGCCGGATTTTCCGCCGTACCACCCCGTCACGCGAAAGCGAAATCGCCGGCCAGCCCCTTTGCCACAAAGGATCTTCGGCCCTTGGCAAATTTTCAAAAACGCAGTTGACGCCCGCGGCCCGACCTGAAAACCTCCGCGCCGCATGGAGCCACAAAAGCGCCGCAATCCGTCTTTGGCCTAAAGACCCCCCGCCGCTCGCGGCCCCGCCACCCCTCAACACCCAACCCAAGACCGCACCTCAAACCCGCACCCCAATCACACCATGAAAAACACCCGCACCTCCCGCCGTATTCTCGCCAGCTCAGCCGCCGCGCTCGTCGCGCTCTGCCTGCTTCCCGCCGCTGCCCAAGCGGGCCAGAATTGGGACGGCAACCTAGGCGTGGGGACGCCCCTCTGGACCAATAACACGAACTGGGACGCGGACACGCTGCCGTCGTTTGCTACGCCGCTCAATTTTACCACCGCCTTTAAGCTCGCAAACACCAATGACAATCCCGCCGGCACGATCATGAACGGCATCGGCTTTGACGGCGGGGCGGGAGCCTTTGTCCTGAGCGGCGCGCTCATCAATCTGGCGAGCGGCGGTGTGCTCAACAATTCGGTGAACCTCCAGACCATAAACTTGGCGCTCACGCTTTCCGGGCCGAATACCTTTGCGGCCAATACCGCCAACCTCACGTTCACCACGCTGGCCCCGATCGTCCTCGGCGGTCAGGTTCTGACCCTGCAGGGAGCGAACACCATCACTTTCAACGCCAACATCGACATCCTGCCCACGGCGGGCAGTCTGGTCGTCAACGGCGGCGTGGCGGACGGGAGCGGAACGGTGGCGATCAACGCCCCGGTGGCGGGGAACAACTATGCCGGGCCGACCAACGTGAACAACGGGCTCGTAACGCTGGCCGGGGCTGCCACGACGGCTTTGGGCACGGGGGTGCTGACGATCGGCGACGGCATCGGGGCGCAAGGCACAGCGATCGTCCGGAATCTTAATGGTAATATGCTCAATAATGCCCAGTCCCTCCGCATCGACTCGGACGGGCGCTATGATCTGAATGGTCTTTCCGAAGTCGTCAGCAACATCGCGAGCGTGGGAGCCACGCAAGCGAACAGCCAGATTTTCCTGGGAGCCGGAGGCATCCTCACCACCGGCGATGCGACCAACACGGCCTTCCAAGGCAACATCACCGGGACGGGAACCGTGACCAAGCAGGGAACCGGCGTGTGGACGCTGACGGGGGCCAACGGCTGGACCGGGGTCACCAACGTCAATAACGGCACGCTGGCGATTGGCGATGTGAACTCGGGCGGCGGCTCGGGCAGCACGGTCGCCGCGGTGGGCACAGGCAACATTAACGTTGCCGCGGTGGGCACGCTGCGGGTGGACCTGTCTGACGGGCAGTCGCTGCCGAATAACATCGTCTTGACGGCTGGCAGCATCGTCAACGCCACCCCTGCGGGCTTTGTCACTCAGACGCTCTCCGGCATCAT